>CAZEDU010000029.1:1398-7778 GCA_964511185.1 uncultured Myxococcaceae bacterium
CAGCAATTTCGGGGCCTAGAGAGACGGACCAACCGACTGAAAGCACTTGAGGGGAGGGGCTGTACCCCTGTGCACTGGAGTCATCACCGGAGCGCCGCCGCTCCATTCGCCGTTCCCACGCCGCCGGCTTTTCAGTTGCTCGCGTTCGACCGTCCCGACACCGCGGCGCTGGCGAGGTCCCGCTGCAGAATCGCGGCCCGCGCTGCGTCTCGGCTCGACTGCGTGGTGACGCCGGGCAGCGCCGCCACGTCGAGCGCGCCCGCCTCGAACCGGTACGTGTGGAACGAGCCGCCCGGGCACGGCCCGCGGTAGCCGTAGATGGTGTTGCCGTAGCTGCGCACCTGCTTCGCGCCGGCAGGCACCGACGGCTGCGGCGCCTTCTGCACGTTGCCGGGCAGGCCGCGCGCGCTCGCGGGAATGTCGTAGATGACCCAGTGGATGAGGCTGTTGGAGAGGTCGGTGAACACCACCGCGTAGCTCTGCGTCCCCGGCGGGCCTTCGGTCCACGACAAGGCGGGCGACTGATCCGCGCCGGCGCAGGTGTGCACCGATGGAATGGTGCCGCCTTCGGCGAAGGCGCTGCTGGTGAGCGTGAACGGACCGGAGGGCTGCCCGGCGTCGGGTGGCGTGGGCACTGGGTCTGGCTCGGACGCGTCCGGCCGCTCTTCGCGGACGGGCCCCGCATCGGGCTCTCCGGCGTCCGGGGCGGGCCCTTCCTCCTCCGGGGGTGGAATGAGCGGCGTCAACGGCTCGACGCCGGCGTCGAACGGGCCACCGAACGGGCCCGGAGCGAGGTTGTCCTGACCGGGGTCGTCGACGAGCGCGTTGGTCGCCACGCCGACCTCGCACGCCGCGAGCAGCGCGCCCACCGCCGCCGCGCTCCAGCCCAACCGTCGCAAGCTCACGGGCACCCCGTCATCGAGCGGATCCAGTCGTCGACCACCTTGGTGCCGAGCGGGTCGACGACGGACGAGCCGATCTTCGGCATTCGATTCGCGTCGAGCGCGTGCATGCGCACCGACAGGAGCGAGCGCTCCGGCGCGCCCGGCGCGAGGACGCGCGCGTTGGTCACGCCCAGCGTCCCGTTCTGCGGGTTCACGTTGCAGATGCCCATCTGCGCCAGCGACACGCTGTGCCTCAAGTCCGACGGGCCCTGCCCGGGCCCTTGCGGCCGGTGGCAATGCGAGCAGTTCGAGTGCAGGTACGCGCGCGCCTTGGCGTCGACCGGGTCGGCGCCGTCGGTCGGCGCGAAGCGCGGCAGCTGGCCCGCCGGCGTGGTGATCGCGGTCTGCAAGAAGCCCAGCCCGGACAGCGTCTCAAGCTGGTGGCGCGTGCGCCCGGTGACCGGGTAGGTCGTCTCCCGGTTGAGCTGCGCGGTCTCGAGGCCGAGCGACCGGCCCGCAGCCGCGGTGTGGCAGGCCAGGCACTCAGCGCGGCTGGGGAACTTCCACTCCTGCGCGCCGACCTGCACCGACTTGCCGGCCGGCAGCAGCGTGGCGTCGGTCTGCGCGCTGTTCCACTCGTACGAGTAGCCGCCCCAGTTGCCGTCGGAGTGGCGCATGAACAGCCGCGTCTCGACCCGCTTCCCGCTCAGCCAGAAGGTCTTCACCAGCACGCTGCCGTTCGGGAAATCCCAGTCGCCGTCGGCGTTGATGCGGATGGTGGTGCCGTCGGGGATGGCCAGGTAGCGCTCCTTCGCCGCGCCGTCGGACCACAGCGGCGCGTTGATGTCGTAGGGCACCAACGCCGGCAGCGGCTTGCGCGGGTCACTGGGGTCGAAGCAGCCGGTCTGCGACAGCTTCTGCGGGAAGTTGTTGGGCGGCGGCGTCCCCTGCGGCACCAGCTTGCGGATCTTCCCGCCCGAGAAGTCGGTCAGGTAGAGCTCGCCGGCTTGATCCTCGCCGAACGACGCGATGGCGAAGTTGGTGTCCATCAGCTGCTGCGGCGCCGCCTGGCCGGTCACGTCGTTGTACGTGACGGCCCAGATGCGGCCGCTGCCGTAATCGCCGTAGACGAAGCGGCCCACCAGCGACGGAATCGCGCTGCCGCGGTACACGAAGCCGCCGGTGATGGAGATGCCGTCCCCGCGGCCGTATTGGACGATCGGGTCGATGACGCCGGCGTTGCTGCAGCTCGAGGCGTTGTAGCAGCGGGTCCCTTCCTTGCGGTTCCAGCCGTAGTTGCCGCCGAGCTGAATCTTGTCGACCTCCTCCAGCGCGCCCTGGCCGACGTCGCCCAGCCACAGCTCACCGGTGGCGCGGTCGAAGCTCCAGCGCCACGGGTTGCGCAGGCCCCACGCGTAGATCTCGGGGCGGCCCCCGCCGCTGCGGAACGGGTTGGTGGGCGGGATGGCGTACGGCGTGGTGCCGTTGGTCTCGTTCACGTCGATGCGCAGCATCTTGCCGAGCACCGTGTTCAGGTTCTGCGCGTTGCCCTGCGGATCTCCACCCGAGCCGCCGTCGCCGAAGCCGATGTACAGGTACCCGTCGGGGCCGAACGCGATGTGGCCGCCGTTGTGGTTCGAGTACGGCTGGTTGACGGTGAGCAGGATCTCGCGCGTCGAGGGGTTCAGCGTCTGGCCATTGTCGGTGCTTCGGTAGCGCGCGATGACCGAGCGCAGGCCGGTGGGGCTCGAGCTGTCGGTGTACGAGAGGAAGACCTCGCGGTTGGTGGCGAAGCTCGGGTGGAACGCCATGCCGAGCAGGCCCGCCTCCTGGCTCTGCGAGTTGATCGACGTGGTCAGGTTGATGAAGTCGCCCGCGGTGGAGACGTTGTTGTTGTTCGCGAACACGCGCACCCGCCCGCGCCGCTCGAGCACGAAGAAGCGCGAGTTGTCGCCGGGCGCCTGCAGGAGGCCGAGCGGCTCGTTGAAGGTCAGGTTGTTGAAGACGGTCTGCGCGGTGACGCCGGTGTTCTCGACCGGCCGCGGCGGCGCGATGCAGCTGGTGTTCACCGGGCGGCTGTCGAGGCCGAGCGAGCCGCCGTCGTCGGGCGGCAGGCTGGCGTCGGCCGGATCGGACCGCGTCTCGCCCGCATCCTCACCGCCTGGGCCCGGCGGGGACGGCGGGTCCGGGTTGGGCAGCGCGACGCTCGCGTCGGTCACCTTGTCGCGGACGTCGGGGTCGGCGAACACGCCCGCCGGATCGCTGACGAGGCCGGTGCAAGCGCCCGCCAGCAGGACCGCGACGAGGTAGCGAAAGCGCTTGAGCATGGGTGCGGCGAGCCAACGCAAGCGACGTGCCGGTTTTGGCGCCTCAAAAGACCAAGAGTCACCTGGCCTTAGCGGAGCATCTGCGGGCACGCGATGCGTGCGATCGACACATCCAGTATCCACCTGTTCAGAAACAGCGACACGCTGCGGCCAAGTGGCTGGCCTCGGGCGGGCCCGTTCCTAAATTGCCCCGCATGACCATCGCGGTGTTGGTGAACGAGCGGGCACGGCGTGGCTCGAGCAACGTCGGAGCGCTGGCGCGCACCATGATGCCGGACGCGCGCATCGCGGTGACGCGCTCGCTCGACGACGCCCGCCGGTGGATCCGCGAAGAGCTCGCGGCCTCGCCCCCGTCGCTGCTGCTCGCGGGCGGAGGCGATGGCACCACCGTCGGGCTCTTGAACGAGTTCCGCAGCCTGGGCCTGTCGCCGCCCCCCATCGGGCTCTTGCCGCTCGGCACCGGCAACGCGTGGGCGAACGTCACGCGCGCGCCCAGCGTCGGCGACGCCATCGGCTGCATCGCCAACCTCGCGGGCAAAGCGCCGCCGCTGCGCGAGTTCTCGCTGCTCGAGGTCGACGGCCGCGTCACGCACTTCGTCGGCACCGGGTACGACGCCGAGCTGATCAGCGACTTTCACCAGCAGCTCGCGCGGGCGCCGCGGTGGCTTCGCGGGCTCCGCTCCGGCGTGTTCGGGTACCTGTGGGGCGCCGCCACCCTCACCTTGCCGCGGCACCTTCGCACCCGGCCCCCTCGCCTGCGCTTGCTGAACCTCGGCGGGGACGCCTTCACCGTCGACGCGGACGGACGAACGAAGCGGCTGCCCGTCGGCCCCATCTCGCGCGTGCTCTACGAGGGGCCGGCCACGGTGGCCGCCGCCTCGACCACCGCCGAGTGGGGCTTCGGCTTTCGGGCCTTCCCCTTCGCCGATCGCTTCACCGACCGCATCTCGGTGCGCATCTACGCCGGGTCGGCGCTGCAAGCCGTCCGGCACGCCCGCGGGCTGTGGACCGGTCAGCACCCGATGCCAGGCATGTTCGACTTCTTCCTCACCCACGGCCGCATCGAGCTCGATCGCGAAGCGCCGTTCGAGGTGGGCGGCGACCTCGCGGCCCCGCGGCGCGCGTTCGAGTTCAAGCTGGTCTCCGAGCGCATCTGGCTCGTCGACTGGTCGCGGCTGATCTGAAGTCAGTCCAGCGCGTCGGCCATCGACTCCATCTTCCCCAACAGCCACGACAGCGCCGCGTCCCGGCCGATCGCGGCGTGCGCGAGCGCGCGGGGCTTCTCGCCCGCCAACGCCTGCCACGCCGCCTCGAGCGACTCGGTCGCGCGCAGCGCGGGCGACGCCAGCACCTCGCGCGCGAAGGCGGGGAAGTCCCGCAGCGCCTCCGCCAACACGCCCGCGGACGCTCCCAGCTCGGCCAGCGCCTCGGTTCGGCCGAGCGCCCAGCTCAGCGTCTCGAACGCCTCGGCCCAAGACCGCGCCCGCGCCTCGTCGTCCGCGCCGAGCGCCCCGGTGATCAAGGCCCGCTCCTCGAACGGCAGCAGGTCGTTGGACAGCCCGAGCGCGTAGACCGCTTGCGCCACGCCCGTCTCGAGCAGCTGCGCCTGACTCAACGCCAAGCCGGAGAGGACCCGGGCTTCGTACAGCCCGATGCACAGGAGCCGTCGAGCGGCGGCGGCGGCCGAGGGCGCCGGATACGGGCCAAGTGTCACGGCGCCGCCGTGTAGCACAAATCGCACTGACCGCTTTCAGACACCCGGGCCCTACCGATATGACGCGCCGCCATGGCCCTTCAACAGCTGACGAAAGAGCAGATCGAGACCTGGACCCGCGACCAGAAAGATCGCTGGTGGCTCGACAACGTCTTCCGCGGCAACATGCCGCAGCTCACCGTCCGCTCCGCCGCGACCGGCTTCATCCTGGGCGGCTTGCTCTCGGCGACGAACCTGTACGTCGGCGCGAAGACCGGGTGGACGCTCGGCGTCGGGTTGACCTCGGTCATCCTCGCGTTCTCGATGTTCAAGATCCTCTCGCGCCTGGGCGTGAAGGACATGACCATCCTCGAGAACAACGCGATGCAGTCGATCGCCACGGCCGCCGGCTACATGACCGGCCCGCTCATCTCCGGCCTCGCCGCGTACATGTGGATCGAGAACAAGCCGATGGCGTGGCACGAGATGATGTTCTTCAACGTCGCGCTCTCGGTCCTGGGCGTGCTCGTCGCGTTCCCGATGAAGCGGCGCTTCATCAACGACGAGCAGCAGGCCTTCCCCGAAGGTCGCGCCTGCGGCGTGGTGCTCGACACGCTCTACTCCTCCAGCGCGTCGGTCGGCCTGTTCAAGGCGAAGGCGCTGGGGATTTCGGCCGCCATCGCCGGCCTGCTGAGCTTCGTGATGGGCGAGGCGTACATGACGCTGCTCCAGGTCAAGCTCCTGGGGCTCAAGAAGGCCTGGCACCTGCCGCACAGCCTCGACGGCTGGTACTACTGGATGGTCGAGAAGGGCTGGGTGCCCCTGCCCCGCCTGGCGAACGTCGACATCCGGCAGCTCGGCATCGGCGTCGGCCTCGACCTGGCGATGTTCGGCGCCGGGGGCCTGATGGGCATGCGCGCCGCCGGCAGCATGCTGCTCGGCATGTTCATCAACTTCTTCGTCGTCGTGCCCCTGATGATCTCCGCGGGCGAGATCCTCCCCCGCTCCGGCTCGGTCGCCGAGGGCACCGCGGTGTTCGGCCGCGCGCACATCCTGAACACCTGGGCGCTCTGGTGGGGCATCGCCATCATGGTGGTGGCCTCCCTGGTCTCGCTCTTCGCCAAGCCCAAGGTGTTCGTCGAGGCCTTCAGCGGCCTCTTCCGCAAGACGCAGAAGACCACCCATGACGTGCTGGCGCACATCGAGCTGCCGCTGTGGATCTCCTGGGTCGGCATTCCCATCGTCGGCGCCATCTCGGTGTGGATGGCGCACGCCTGGTTCGGCGTGCCCTGGCTGTTCGGCGCGCTCGCGATTCCGCTCGTCGTCATTCTGACCCTCATCGCCGCCAGCAGCACCGGCCTCACCGGCATCACCCCGACCGGCTCGCTCTCGAAGATCCCGCAGTTCCTCTTTGGCGCGCTCGACCCCAAGCACCCGCCCACCAACCTGATGACCGGCGTGATGTGCGTCGAGGTC
>CAZEDU010000029.1:7788-10505 GCA_964511185.1 uncultured Myxococcaceae bacterium
CAACCTCCTGATGGACATCACGCCGGGCTACATGCTCGGCGCCAAGCCGCGGCAGCAGGCGGTCGGCCACGTCATCGGCATCATCGCCGGCGCGCTCTTCTCGACCCCGCTCTTCTACGTGCTGTTCCTGAGCAGCTACCAGCCGGGCTCGAACATGCAGACCGCGATGGCGCCCGACGGCGGCCAGTTCAGCTTCCCCTCCGCGGTGCAGTGGAAGGGCGTGTCCGATCTGGTCACGTCGATCTTCGGCACCGGCAGCGGCACGCTGCTCACCACGTCGATCATCACCTCGATGATCATCGCCGCCATCGTCGGCGTCGTGTTCGAGGTCGCGCGCATCGTCTCGAAGAACAAGTTCCCCGTGAGCCCGCTCGCCATCGGCCTGGGCGTCGTCATTCCGCCCGACTCGACCATCGCCATGTTCGCCGGCGCCGCGTTCTTCGCCTGGATGTCACGGCGCTACCGCGACAAGAAGGAGTCGCCGGGCCACCACCTGTGGGTCGAGTCGCAGGAGCCCATCTGCGCAGGGCTCATCGCCGGCGCCGCGCTGATCGGCATCGGAGACGTGCTGGTGAAGGTCTTCGTGCTCGGCTGAGGCTGCCGAGCGAAGCACACCGAGGGCGGCTCATAAGGGGGAAATGGCTGGGTGGACGTTTCGTCCGCGCTTCGATGGCCCGTGCTGTGCCAAGACGCGAGCGCTTCACGGCCCGCCGTGCCGCGCTCGCGGTCTGTGGGGTAACTTGTCCCCCTCGGGCGGGGATAGGTTACCCCACTCATGAACGCGACAATTCCCCGGCTCGAAGCACGGCACTGCTGGTGGTCGCTCGCTCGAGCGAGCGGCAAACCAGACCCCTTTCCCTCCAAGCCCCAAGCTGTGCGCCCGTCGGCCGGCACGGCTCCACTTCGAACTAAATGCCGTTGCTCATGAACACCGTGTACGGCGTGCAGGTCGGCGCCGAGCTCTGCGTGCGGAACACCTTCACGATGAACTCGGCTCCGTCCTCCCCGAGGCCACCGCCCTTCTGGTAGCTGCGGTTGCTCGGGCAGGTCTCGTTGGTGAAGTAGCACTCCGTCGTCCGGCTCCCGGTGTCGTACCGGTAGATGCACATCTGGATGCCGGGGTCGTTGCTCTCAAGGCGAATCTTCACCTTGAAGTCGTCGCCCCACGCCGAGAAGGCGTCCTGCGCGTAGAAGCGAATCACGTCGACGTCGTCCTGGGTGGGGATGATGCCGGTCACCGTCGTCTGCGCGTTGTCGTTGTCCTTGAGCACGCCGCGGTTCACCGAGTCGGCGCAGAACGAGCCCGGGTCGGTGCCGATCTCCTTGCACTCGCAGCCGGTGGCCGCCTTCTTGTCGGTGTCGAAGTAGCCCGCGTTGCAGCTGCCCACCGCGCAGACCCCGCCCGCGCAGCTCGAGGTGCCGTTCGCGATGGGACACCCCACGGCGCAGCTGCCGCCGACGGCCTTCAGCTCCACCTCCGCGAACGAGCTGATCGGATCGTCGGACTCGATCGAGAGCGCGCCCCCGAAGGTCGCGCTCGCCTCGGCGCGGAACTCCACTTCAAGGGTGAGCCGCTTGCCCGGGTCGAGCACCGACGGCAGCGACGGCACGTTGCGCAGCGTGAAGAGCGCGCTGCTGCCCGAGACGAGCTGAACGTTCTTGAGCGTGAGCCCACCCGAGCCGGTGTTCTCGAGCACCACCTGCTTCGACACCACCCAGCCCACCGGCACGGTGCGGAAGTCGAGGAGCGCGGGCGTCAGCGAGAGCTTCGGCTCGGTCACCTTGCCGGTGATCGGCACCGAGAAGCTCGAGACCTGCGGGTCGTCCGAGTCGACCGCGAGCGCGCCGTTCACCTCGACCGGGGTCTTGCCCTCGAGCGCGATGTCGATCGAGACGCGGCCGAGCGGCGGCAAGGTGACCGGCAGCTGGGTGTCGCCCGCCAGCTGCGCCGACAGGTTGCCCGAAGCATCGGTCAGCTCGAGCGCGCGGAGGGTGAGCGGCTGGCCGCCCTGGTTCATCAGCGAGAGCGTCTTCACCTTGCGCTGCCTGCGCGGCAGCTCGCCGAACGCGATCGCCGCCGGATCCGCCGCCAGCCGCGCGCTCGAAAGGCTCGTGCCCTCGGCGGTGACGAGCAGCGGCGATTGGCTGTCGGGCTGGTAGGTGATGGCGAGCTGCGTGCGGGTGTACGCGGCGCTGGTGGGCGCGAACGTCACCGGCACCTCGACCCCCGCATCGGGCAGCAGCGGCGCGATCCCCTCAACGCTGAGCGAGATGGCCTGGGTGCCGCCGTCGACCCCGGTGAGCGCGAGCGCCACGTTGCCGAAGCCGTCGTTCGACAGGCGCATCGGCAAGGTCTTCTTCTGCCCGACCGGCACGGCGCCGAACGAGAGCGACGCGGGCGTGGCGACCAACAAGGGCTCCCCCACCAGCCGCCGGACCAGCGGGATCACCACCTCGCCCGGCGGGAGGCGATCGTCCGACTCGGTGGCCGACGCGTCGGTGTAGCTGATGACGATGCGCGCGTTCTCGGTCGCGGGCGCCGAGCGCGGCTGGTAGCGCACCGACACCTCGAACTCATCGCCGATCCCGACGATGAACGGCGCCGGCTGCGCGGTCGTCAGCGTGAAGTCGTCCTTCGCGGCGCCGTCGAGGATGACGCGCTTGACCGCGACGCGGCGATCGCCCACCACCTGCACCTTCACGCTCTCGGTGCTGTC
>CAZEDU010000029.1:10606-14742 GCA_964511185.1 uncultured Myxococcaceae bacterium
AACAGGCCTCGCTGCCGCTCCTCCGACACCGTCACGCTGCTGGAGCAAGCCAGCGCCACGGCGGCGAGACACCCGACACTCCACAAGCGCGCCCGATTCATGGATGCCAACCTCTCCGCGCTCACTGGATGGTGAACGTGCCGCCGGTGCGCACCAGATCGAGCACGTAGGCGTTGTCGCCCTTCTTGTTCAGCTTGACGGTGCGCTCGCCGCGAACGCTGCCGTTCACGGACACGCGCACGGTGACGTTCGATCCGCCGTGATCGAGGCAGGTCTTGGCGATCAGCTCGCCGACGTCCTTGCCGTTGATGTTGACCAGCCCCTTCGAGAGCGAGTCGACCAGCACGTCGGTGCTGATGCCGATGAGCCCGGCGGTGAGCTCGGTCGGCAGCGACTTGCAGTCTTCCTGGTAGCCGATCATCACCCGGTAGGTGCCGTCCTGCGTCGCGTCGGCGAGCACGATGCGCTCGGGCTCTTCCTTGGGCGGGAAGAAGATCCAGCTCGGGTTGCCGTACGCGCCCCAGTTCTTCGGCGCTGGGTTCTGCTTGTTGCAGATGTAGCCGTACGGGTGCTCGAGCGTCAGGTCGACGTTGCGCAGGTCGGAGTCGAAGGCGCTGTCCGAGCCGTTCTCGAGGTTCATCTCGATCTTCACCACCTCGGGGCCCGCGCCGGGCACGCCGGTCGCCGAGACGGGGATGGTCATGCTCGGCCGCGCCGGATCGTTCGACGAGAGCACGAGCAGCCCGCTGATCGGCCCGAGCGTCGTCGCCGTGACGCTGACCTCCATCTCTAAATACTGCCCCGGCGCGATCGACAGCAGCACCGCGGGCGTCGCGAACAGATCGGTCGACGGCTTGGTTCCGCCCCACAGGTAGCTGACCGTGAGTGGCGCGCCGCCGTCGTTCACCAGCGTGAGCGTCTGGTGGTTCGACTGGCCGAGCGGCACCGCCCCCAGGTCGATGCGGTCGGGGCTCACGTTCAGCTTGGGCGGCGTCTCGGCGTTGCCCAGGAGCGGCACCGACACGTCGCCCTTGTTCGTCGAGAGGACGAGCGCGGCCTGGTGCTTAGCCAGCGACCGCGGGTGGTACTGCACCTCGAGCGAGAGGATCGCCGCGGGGTCGCCCATCAGCGGCGGCAGCGCGACCGGCTGCGACGGCGGTTGGGTGAGCTCGAAGTCCTGCTGTCCCGCCGGCTCGAGCTTGACCGAATGGATGGTGATGCGCGCCTCGCCGGTGCCTAGGTTCGTCGCCTGCACCTTGCGCTTGAGGACACGGCCCTGCGCCACGTACCCGAAGTCGACCGGGTTGGGGGCCACGCGCAGGTCGGGGACGCCGATGAAGTTGGCGCGCACCGGCACGTTCAGCTCGGGGAACTCGCGATCGTCGCTGATGATCTCGAGGCTCGTCGCGAAGGCGCCGACCTCGGCGGGCTTGAAGGTGACGGTGAGGTCCTTCTTGCGCCCGGGGAAGATCTCGATCGGGAAGCGGCCCGCGCACAGATCGCACTGAAAGGGCGTGCCGTCTCCCAAGGCGGCCTCGAACACGGTGAGCGTGCAGTTGCCCAGGTTGTGCAGCGAGACGACCTGCGTCGCTTCGGGCACGTCCAGGTCCCCGAAGCTCACCACGTGCGGCGAAGGCTGGAGAATCGGGTTGCCCTCGGTGACCACGTCGCAGGACTTGGTCGACGCGTCGATGCAGACCTCGCTCTCGCAGAGCAGGCCCGCTTCACAGTCGGAGTCTTGCTGGCAAGGCGCCGTGGTCAGCCGATCCTCATGGCAGCCGAGGACGGAGGCGAGCAACGCGAGCGGAAAGGCGATCCGAAACGCGGGGTGCAGAGCGACCATCGAAGCAGCTCCCGGACGAAGAGGACTGCTTCGTAGTCGCTACGGCCACTTCGGAGCAAGCCAGCGGCCCGTCGAATGAATCGGGGACTGTCCCTTTCGGGACTGTCCCCGGTTTTTGCGAGCTTACGAGACAGCCGGGGACAGTCCCCGTTGGGGACAGTCCCCTTCTGACTCAGCGGCGGGAGGCCTTCTTGCGCGGGGTTGTGCTTCGACGGGCGGTGGACCGCTTGGTGGGGGCACGCCGCCTGGGCTGCTGGAGCATGGTCACCAGCGCCCTCAAGGCGTCGACGGCGGTGAAGATGCCGACCACTTCGCCGCGCTCGAGCACGACGGCGGAGCCGTACTTGTGCTTCCACATCTCGAGCGCGACGTCCTGGAGCTTCGCATCGACCGGCACTGTGTACACGCCTTGGGACATCGCCTCCTCGACGAGCACCTCCGCGGGGTCGACGTCCTTCAGCGTCTCGATGAGCTGCAGGTCGCGCTCGGACACCAACCCCACCAGCTTGCCGCCCTGAAGCACCGGCAGGTGGCGAATGCGGTGCTCTCGCATCATCGCGTGCGCGTCGTTGAGCGTCTGGTCGACGCCGATGGTCAGTGGCACATCCGTCATGAATGCGCCGATGGTCGTGTCCTTCATCGCCGTGTCTCCCTTCGCTTAGGCCTTCGCCGACTTTTCGCCCGACTTGAGCGCGATCTTCTTCGACTGCACCTCGGGCCGCTTCGGTACGTGAATGCTCAGCACGCCCGACTTGAGCTCGGCCTGGAGATTATCCATGTCCGCCCCCTCGGGCATCGTGAACGAGCGCGAGAACGAGCCGTAGCTGCGCTCCATGGTGTAGTAGGTGTCGCCCTGCTGCTCCTTCTCCTCCTCGCGCTTGCCCGCGATGGTCAGGCGGCTGCCGGTCACGGTGATGTCGATGTCCTGCTCCCTGACGCCCGGCAGGTCCGCCTTGAACACGTAGCCGGCTTTGGTCTCCTTCACTTCGAACTCGGGGGTGAAGGTCATCTCGCGCGAGATGGGCCAGGTGGTCATCTGCTGGAACGGATCGAACCCGAACATCTCGCGGAACAGCCGGAACGGCTCTTCACGCGTGATGCTGCCGGGGGTGCTGCGACGAACGTTGATATCGGCCATGGTTTGTCTCCTTTGGAAGTGCACTGTCGGTTCGAGCTGCAAGCCGCCGATGAGAGAGCAACCCCTGTTCCAACCAGTCTCTCCTCTGACGGCCGCGCGCCGGAGGTAAGCACTGCACGCAACGAGTGCACCTGCCTGCCTACCTGCGCAGCTGTTGCGTTCGCCCTCGATCGCGCCCCTGCACAGCAGGCCATGGCACCCACCGTGCAAACGGGCCGACGCGAACCTCCAAAGGAGCCATCACATGATCATGGAAGTCGAAGGGGACCTTCTTCAGAGCCGCGCCGAAGCCATTGCCCACGGGGTCGCGCCGAACGATCACTTCGAGCAAGGCCTCGCGCTCGCGCTGCGAGAGCGCTGGCCGGCGATGGCGAAGGACTTCCGCCACTGGTGCCACACCCACAACCCGAAGCCTGGCGCGGTCTGGGGTTGGGCCGGAAGCAACGGCGTACGCATCTACAACCTGCTGACGCAGGAGCCGCCTCTTTCCGCGCGGGAGCACGGCGGCCGCGCGCGGCTCGAGTACGTCAACGCCGCGCTGCGGGCGCTGCGGCTGACTCTGGAGAAAGAGAAGATCCGCAGCCTGGCGATGCCACGGCTGGCGACTGGCGTCGGGCGTTTGAGCTGGCCCCAGATCGAGCCGCTGATTCGCCAGCACCTGGGCGGCTTGGCGATCCCGATTTTCCTTTACACGACGTACCGGCCCGGCGTGACTGCGAACGAGCTTGAGCTCGCGGGCCCTGCGATGGCGCAGCACCTTCGCGAGCACGTCTAAAAGGAGCTGGTCGATGACTCTGCGTTCCCTCGGCGCGGCGCTGGTGACGGCGGCCGTCTTCTTCGCCTCCGACGGCTTCGCCGCGAGCGACCCGGTCGTCGCCTCCGAGATGCGCAAGGGGTTCGCGGCGCTGGTCACCTTGCAGCCGCACCTCGCCAACCCGCGCAGCTTCGCCGACCCGGCGAACGCCCAGCAGATCTCCGCGCTGATCGGCGCGCTCGCCGCCACGCCGCACCGGTTCCCAGAAGGCCCCAAGGAGCCGGGGCTCACGATCATCGCGCAGATCTTCTCGGACTACGTCGGCGCCGCGGGCGAGGACTTCCAAGCGAAGCGGCTCGAGCCGGCGCGTTACCGGCTGCTCAGCGCGAGCTCCCTGTGCT
>CAZEDU010000029.1:14752-46639 GCA_964511185.1 uncultured Myxococcaceae bacterium
GCCACACCCGGCTGCAGGCCGAGAAGGACTTCGTCGACGTCGGCCAGCGCATCGACGCGCTGGACCTGACGCCGTTCGAGCGCGCCGACTTCCTCGCCGCCACCCGCCAGTTCGATCGCGCGTTGGCGCTATACGGCGAGCTGCTCGAGCCGACCCCGAAGAGCGAGCGGGAGCTTCTTCAATTCTCCACCGCGCTGCGACACAACCTCGCCATCCGGGTGCGGGTGCGCGGCGACGCGGCGGGCACGGTGGCGCTACCCGAGAAGCTGGCCGCGCGCAAGGACCTGCCCGAGCACATGCTCAACGAGGTTCGTCCGTGGCTCCGACAGGCGCGGGCGTGGAAGGCCGATCCGTTCGTCGCGTCCAAGGCGACCGCGCCCGCGCTGGTGAAGAAGGCGCGCCGGCTGCTCGAGTCAGGCCCGGTCGCGAACAACTTCCTGTTCGACAACGAGCGGACCGTCGACTTCTACCGCGCGAGCAACTACCTGCACACGGCGCTGACGCTCGCGCCCACCTCGTCGCTCCGGGCCGAGGCGCTCTACCTGCTCGCGCTCTCCACCAGCGCCTCCCCCGAACCGCTCTTGTGGGATCTCGACATGCTCTACCTGGAGGCCTGCGTGCGCCAGCACCCCCACAGCACGTTCGCCAAGCGCTGCTTCGACAGCTACCAGGAGCGCATCTTCTTCGGCTACACCGGCAGCGGCGGCGTTCACGTGCCAGACGACGAGCTCGACAAGCTGGGCACGCTTCGAAGGCTCGCCTACTAAGGCGACGTGGTCGCAGGCTCCTCCAGTGAGCGCGACACCCCCTCTCGCAGCTCGAACGCCCGACAGCCGCTCGCGCCGAACACCTTCAGCTCGTACTTCGCGAGCTGCGGTTGCAGGCACCGCGCTTCTTCGGTCGCGACCGGCACACGTGCCGGGCTGCCGAAGTAGCGGCAGTTTTGACAGTGACCCCAGTTGTTGTTGGCCATGACGCCTCCTTCCCAGCTTGGAAGCTGGTGGGCGCTGACCGCCTCGCGCAACCGAAGCACGGCGAAGCTTCGGTCGCTCGGTCTGGCTGTTCTCGAGCGGGCCCTTACTTCGGGTCGATGCGGAAGACGCGGTCGCTCTCCATGTCGACGAAGTAGAGCCGGCCGTCGGGCCCGAACGCCATGCCCGCCAGCGCGCCGGCGCCGAGGCCCGTGTTCAGGTGGTTGACCGACTCGCCCTCGAGCGTGAAGGCAGTGATGCGGCCGTTGGCGTTGTCGGAGACGTAGAGCAGGTCGTTCTTGATCTCGAGCCCCGACGGCTGCTGCACGAGCCCGCTGGAGGCGGGCACCACGTCGGTGAGCGAGGCGCCTTCCATCATGTAGTAGCCGCGCAGCGGCTCCTGGCCCTGCAGCGCGGCCCCTTTGGTTCCGCTGGTGGTGTCGAGCTTCGCCACGCGCGCGTTCCCGGTGTCGGCGATGTAGAGCATCTTGTTCGCCGCCCGGTACTCGAGGTGGCTGGGCACGCCGGGCACGCGTTTCACCTGGTGGGTGACGTACTGGTGGATCTGGCCGTCGGCATGGTCATCGGCGCCGACGCCGTGGTCCGCGCCGAAGTCGTAGCGGACGATCGCGGGCACCGGCGTGTGCTTCTGAGCCATGGTGGTGCCGGTGTGCGCCTTGCCGCCGAAGACCCAATAGACGTTGTCGATCTCATGCGCGATGCCCATGCAGTCGGGGCTGCCGTGGAGCATGTCGATGTGCGAGCCGAGCCCGAACGGGTCGAGCTTCGCGAAGATGCTCAGGTCCGACGACCAGAGCGCCGGCCCCATGAAGTCGTTGTGCGTGGCGTGGCCGTCGTAGGTGTTGCGCGACTCCTGGCAGGTGCCGAAGGTGCCCGACTTGCCGAAGGTGGTCGGCTCGGCGCCGAACGCGATGGAGCTCGGGTTGTCCATGAAGTGCATCGCGTAGCCGTCCTTGCGGCGCTCGTGCTTTCGGGTCGGCTTGCTCGCGTCGGTGATGATGAGCACGCTGTCGTCTTCGGCGCTGACGATCCACAGCTCGTCGGGCCGCATCGGATTGAACGCCAGGTCGCGCGGGCGCTTGAGGCCGTGGTTCGCCCCGGCGATCAAGGTCAGCGTCACCGAGCTGGGCGAGCGGTCGCCGGTGCCGAGCTCGGCGCCCGGCACCGCGGGCTTGTTCTGCTCCTCGTTCGGATCTTCCGGAGTCTCGTTGTTCTCGACGACCTCGTCCTGCGGCGGGTTCGTCGAGCTGTTGGTTTGATTCTCCGGACCGAGCGGCAGCCCCCCGCACGCGATGAAGAGACCAGCCCCCAGACAACACCAGATCAGGCGATTGAGCATCGTTGTTTCCCTCATGCCGCTCGCGCGGCGCGCAGCTGCGAAATGTGACCGACCAGGAAGTCGACCACGCGTTCGAATGGATCGAACCCAAACGCCTGCGCGATCGACGGGCGCAGGTTCGAGTTGGCGTTCACGTCATAGAAGATGAGCCGGCCGTCTTCGGCCTCCAGGTACTCGATGCCGCCGACATCCAGGCCTCCCGCGCGCACCAGCTCGAGGCCCATTCGCACCGCGGCCTCGGGCACTTCCGGGTATGGGTAGAACTCGACCGGCTTGGCCTCCGGCGCCGGCACGACGCACGCGCCGGCGTCGCCGCTCTCCGGGTTGCAGACCGGCGCCGGGCACAAGTTGAAGCGCCCGTGCGCGACCACGCGCATCGCGTAGAGCAGCTCGCCCCCCAAGAACTCCATGCGGACGATGCCGCGCGCCGGGTCATGCGGGAAATACTCCTGAAGGAGGAGCAGGTTGTCCGGAGCCCACAGCTCCGGCTGCGCGTCGAGGAGGCCTCGCAGCTGGTCGAGCGAGTCGACGAGCTGGATGCGCGCGCCGCTGCCGCCTTGCTCCGGCTTGAGCAGCGCTGGGAAACGAAAGCCGCGCAGCAGGTCCGGCAGCGCGTCGACGTCGTTGAACGCGACCGAGCGCGGACACGGAATGCCCAACCGCTTCATCAAGCTGCCCTGCGCGCTCTTGCTCAGCTCCAGGGCGAACGCCTTCGATCCGTTCAGCACCCGGGCACCGGCGAGCTCGAGCGACCGCATGAACGCCAGCGCGAACGGCACCGCCCGCACGTTGCCTCGCACGTAGGCGCTGGGGCTCGCCTGGTTGAAGTAGAGCGGCGCGCGCGGGGCGGCGTCGTCCGCGAACGCGGCGCGCTTCAAGTCGAAGCGCTCGAAGCGCACGCCGCGCCGGGTGAGCGCGTCGAAGAGCGGCTCTTGCCACTGCGGATGCTCGTACAAGACCACCAGATCAGGCTGCGGCATCGAGGCCTCTCGCTTCCCTTCTCCCGAAAAGGGCGCGCACCCTAGCCCAACCGGCCGGCGCGCCGCACGCTCGGGCGCCAGCGAGGTTTCCTCACCGGCAATTTCGGGGAGTTAGGTCTTTTGAAGAGGTCTCAGGCGACGCCGACCGGCTCGCCGTTCTCGTCGAGGTCGATCCGGTACGCCGCCGGCTCCTTGGGCAGCCCCGGCATCGTCACCATGTCGCCCGTCAGCGCGAGCAGGAAGCCCGCGCCGGCGCGAATCCGAACCTCGCGGACCGAGAGCTTGAAGCCGCGCGGCGCGCCGAGCGCCTTCGGATCGTCCGAGAGCGACGACTGCGTCTTCGCGATGCAGATCGGCAGCTCGCCGAAGCCGTTCTGTCGCGCCGCGTCCAGCGCGCGCTGCGCGTCGGCCGAGAAGGCGACCTCCGCGGCGCCGTACATCGCGGCGATCTTCCGGATCTTCTCCTCGGCCGGGTCGGAGAGCGCGTACAGGTGCTTCGGCTCGCCCTGGTAGCGCTCGACCGCCGCCGTCACCACGTCCGCGAGCTTCGTCGCGCCCTCGCCGCCCTCCGCGAAGCCCATGCAGCGCGCGACGGCGACGCCCTTGGCGGCGCACGCCTTCTCCACCGCCTGGAGCTCGGCCTCGGTGTCCTGCGCGAACACGTTGAGCGCCACGACCGGATCGAAGCCAAACCCGCGCGCGTTCTCGACGTGGCGCCAGAGGTTCTCCAAGCCCCGCTCGAGCGCGTCGGGCCTGTCCTGCCCGTGGTGCTTGATCGCGCGCACCGTCGCCACCAGCACCACCGCGCTCGGCCACAGCCCGGCGATGCGGCACTTCAGATCGAGGAACTTCTCGCCGCCCAGCTCGAAGGCGAAGCCCGCCTCGGTGACGACCAGGTCTCCCAGCGCGGCCGCCGCGCGCGTGGCCATCACGCTGTTGCAGCCGTGGGCGATGTTCGCGAACGGGCCACCGTGCACGAACGCCGGCACGCCCTCGATGGTCTGCGCCAGGTTGGGCAGCCACGCGTCGTGCAAGAGCGCCGCCATGGAGCCGTGCGCGCCCAGGTCTCCGGCGGTCACCGGATGGCCCTTCTCGTCGTAGCCCACGAGCAACCGACCCAGCCGCGCCTTCAAGTCCGCCGGCCCGCTCGCCAGACACAGGACCGCCATCACCTCGGAGGCCGCGGTGATGTCGAAGCCCGCCTCGCGCGGGACCCCTTCGGTGCGGCCCCCCAGGCCCGTCACCACGCGGCGCAAGGCCCGGTCGTTCATGTCGACCGCGCGCCGCCAGAGCACCTGGCGGATCTCCGGCGCCGGCGTCTTTCGGAAGTGGAGCTGGTTGTCGATCATCGCCGCGAGCAGGTTGTTCGCCGCGCCGATGGCGTGCAGATCACCGGTGAAGTGCAGGTTGATGCGCGAGAACGGCTCGAGCCGCGCCTGCCCGCCGCCCGCGCCGCCTCCCTTGGCGCCGAAGACGGGGCCCATCGAAGGCTCCCTCAACGCGAGCACCACCTTCTGGCCGCGCCGCGCCATGCCCTGCCCCAGCGCGATGGAGACCGTCGTCTTGCCTTCGCCATGGGGCGTCGGCGTCATCGCGGAGACGAGCACGATGCGGCCGCGGCGCTCGGGCTTGTCGATTCGGCGCATCGCGGCGGGCGAGAGCTTCGCCGCGTCATGGCCGTAGGGATTCCACTCCTCGGGCTTGAGGCCGAGGCTCTCTGCGATTTCGGAGATGGGGCGCGTCATGGCCGCCGTGCATAACATGACGGCATGCGCCACCCCATCCTCCGTCCGCAGCGCCCGCGCTGGCCGCTCCTCTCCGCGGGCACCCTCGAGCTCCTCGTCGGCGGCTCGGCGGTCGCCGCTGGGCTCTTCTTCGTTCGCGATCCGTCGGGGGCCGGTGTGTTCCCGCTCTCGATGCTCGAGCAGAGCCCTTTCCGCGACTACCTCATCCCCGGGCTCGTGCTCTTGATCGTCGTCGGGCTCGGCAACGTCGCGGCGGCGGCCCTGAGCTTCACGCGCCACCGCCTGGCCGCGCCCGCCGCCATCGCGATGGGCGTGGTGACCTGCGGGTGGATCGTCTGCCAGGTCGCCTTCATCGGCTACGTGTCCTTCTTGCAGCCGGCCGTCTTCATCATCGGCCTGGTGATCGCCGCGCTGGGCTGGCGCGCCACCAACGCCGGCCGGCCGCGCATCGACGACCGCAGCACGCACCACCCCGCCCGAAGCCACTAGCGCCCGCCGGGAACCTTCGCCCACAGCACGGTCGCGCTCGGCCGGGCGGGCTCGGGCACCAAGCCGAGCTTCTTCAAGTCGGTGGAGTACCGGGCGCCCTTCACCACCAACCACCTGCGCGCCACCCGCCGGGCCTGTTCCACCATCTCGGCGGTGAGCGGCGAGTGGTCCGCGTGGCGCCGCATCGTCTCGAACGCGGCCGACGACTTGCGCTTGCGGCCGAACATCGGATCGAACAGCACGACGTCGTAGGAAGCGTCGGGCAGCGCGCGCAGGTATTCGGCGGCGTCGGCGCGCTTGACCTCGATGCGGCACGCGCGCGGGTGCCGCGGAATCTGCTCGAGCCCGTGGCGCACCAGGCAGTAGAGCGCGGGGCTCTTCTCCAGCGCGGTCACCTTCCCGCGCGGGCCGACCTGCCTTGCCGCCACCTGCGCGTCGGCCGCCAGCCCCAACGTGCAGTCGAGCACCGCGTCGCCTTCGCGCAGCTGGGCCTGCCGAAGCAGCATGTCCTCCATCACGCCGGCGTCCAGCTGCTTGATCCGAAGGTGCGCGAGCCCGGGCGAGAAGCGCAGCGTGCCCTGCTCATCGACGAGCGAGATGGCCTTCGCCTCGAACACGATGAGCGCCTCCGCCGCGTGGGCGACGAGAGAGGCGAGCGGCACCTTGTGCTCGCGGCGAAGGAAGGGCACGCCCATCTCCTGCGCCGCGGCGCGGGCGCGCGCCTCGAGCGGCGGGTCGAAGCGGTCGGAGGTGGTGACGGCGAGCGGCGCTCTCACGGCGGGCCTTCGATGCCTAGAGCAACCGCGTCCAACTTGCATCTACCGATCGCGTGCGGCATCAGTGCCCCTCCCATGGCCCGCCTCCGCTTCCACGAGAACGCGCTCGCGCCGCCGCTCTTTCGGCGACTGCAGCGCGCCGTCGCAGGGCTGGGCACCGAGCGGCTCAGGCACACGTACCAGACGACCTTCTGGTTCGACCTGGCGGAGGCCCGTTGTCTGCCCGAGCTGGCCGCGCGGTCGCTGCGGCGCTACGTCCCGAGCGATCGACCGCTCGTCGGTGTCGAGTGGTGGCTCTCGCGCATGCGCACCACCGACGTGCGCGTCGACTTTCATCGAGACCGCGACGAGAAGCTCGCGCTGCGCACCGGCAAGCGCGTTCACCCCCGCTGGTCGTCGGTCCTCTTCCTCAACCAGTGCCAGGGCGGCCTGCTCGCGGTGACCGACGCGCCGCCGAACGAAGAAAACGAGAGCCAAGCCCCCGACGTGCACGACTTCGATCTCGCCGCCCCGAAGCCGAACCGCTTCGTCGTCTTCGACGGGCGGCTCACCCACGGCGTGCTCGACGCGCGCAACCAGATCCCCTCGCGCAGGCTCCCCGGCCGCCCGCCGCTGCGGCTGGCCGTGATCTTCAACTGGTGGCACCGACGCCCGACCGACGTGCCCGCCTGGACCCAGACGCGCATCTATCGGGCCCTCGCGCTCGACGGCCTCCCCCGCGCAGCCGCAGACCTGACTGGATGATCCTTTGACGCCTCCTTCGACACCCCGGCTCGTCTACCTGGACGCTGCGCGCTTCTTGGCCATCATCTCGATGGTGTTCGCGCATGTCTGCGACGCGCTCGTCGCTCCGGAGGCATGGCGCGGCCCCTTTGGCCAGCTGTACGGAAGCGTCCGTGGGTTGACCGCGCCGCTCTTCTTCCTCGTCTCGGGCATGGCGTTCGCTGTCGTATCGCTGCCACGCCACGCCGAGCACCACCGCTGGTCGCCGGTCCTCGAGGCACGCCTGCGGCGGGTCGGAGCGCTCGTGCTCTGGGGCAGCGCGCTCACCTTGCCGTGGTGGGCGGAGGGCTTCCCTTTCAAGGCCGACCCCGCCGTCTGGTATCCGTTCTTGAGCTTCGGCGTGCTCCACTGCATCGCCGCGGGGCTCTTGGGCGGGCTCTTGCTGCTCCGGCTCACCCGGACCCCCGCGCAGCTCGGCGTCTGGTCCACCGCCGCCGCGCTCATCGCCCTCTTCAGCGGGCCGCCCGTTCAACACTGGGCCTCTCAGCAGTCTCCGCTCTGGCGCGGCGCCTTCTTCGCGGGCTCGTTCGGCGGCGGCTTTCCGCTCTTCCCGTGGGTCGGCTTCTTCTTCTTCGGCGTCGCCCTGGGCGCGGTGGCCCACGCGCGTCCAGGCGCCACCGGGCGCTTCTTCGCCGTCTCCGGCGTGGCCGCGGCGCTGTCGCTCGCCGCCAGCGTGTGGCTCCGCCCCGCCTTCCACTCGGCGGGTGCGGCGGATCCTTCTATGTTCCTGCGCCGCTTGGGAGTCGCGCTCGGGATCCTCGCCGCCCTGGCGCTCGCCGCGCGCTTCGTGCGGCTGCCGTTCTCGAAGCTCGCCAGCCGCCACGCGCTGACCTTCTACGTCGCGCACATGCTGATCATCTGGGGCGTGCCCTTCGTGCCCGGGCTTCAATTCCGCATCGGCCCGACCCTGGGGTTCGCGGCCTCGGCGGCGATCTCGGCGGCTTGCCTCCTGCTCATCGGCGGATCGCTGACGTTGGCGCTCCAGCTCGGCGAGGCGAGGCAGCGCCGGCCCGCTGGCGCTATCGCGCGTCGGGGCTGAGCTCGCTCAAGGACGCGGCCATGCGCCGGGGCAGCGACACCCGGAAGGTCGACCCCACCCCGACCTCGCTGCGGACCGCGATGCGCCCGCCGTGGGCTTCGACCAGCTGCCGCACCACGAACAGCCCCAAGCCCACGCCCGGCACGTCGTCTTTCGACAGGCCCACGCGGCTGAACGGCTCGAACAGGCGCGCCTGGTCTTCGGGCGAGATGCCGCGGCCGTGGTCGATCACCGAGAAGTCCGCCCATGTCTCGCTCGCGCTCAACCGGATCTCGATGGTCTCGGCGTCGGGCGAGTACTTGATCGCATTGCTGATCAAGTTGCTCAGCACCTGCTCGACCCGGAGCGCGTCGCAGATCAGCGGCACCTCGCTCTGGGGCAACGAGACGACGATGCGCTGGGGCGGCTGGCTGATCTCGAACAGATCGACCACCTCGCGGACCAGGCGGCGCGCGTCGTGGCGCTCGAACTGAAGCTCGACCCGGCCCGCCTCAATCTGCGCGACGTCGAGGAAGTCGCCGACCATGCGCTCGAGCCGGGTGACCTGGCGCTGCACCACCTCGAGCGCGCGCCGCACCCGGCGCTCGTCGGGCAAGGGCTGATCGGGCTGAACGACCGCCACCGAGAGCCGCAGCGCCGCGAGCGGGTTCTTCAGATCATGCGCCACGCCCGCGAGGAACCGCGCCTGCGCCTCCCGCTGCTTGGCGAGCGCGAACGCCATGTCGTTGAACCGGCGCGACATCTCGCGAAGCTCGAGCGGCCCCTGGACGACGGCCCGCACCGTCCGGTCGCCTCGGGCGAAGCGCTCGATCGAGTCGGCCAGCTCGAGCACGGGGCGAAAGGCCTTCCTCTTGAGCCACCAGGTGAAGCCCAGCGCCACGAGCAGGACCAACCCCCCGGTGACGCCGCCGAGCAGGTTCCCCAGGCGGGTCCAGCGCCGTGCCTGATCGCGCACGGTCTGCGACTGGCTGATGTTGATCTGAACGACCGCCTCCAGCGCGGCGTACGCCGAGTCCAGCGCAAAGGTGAGCTCCTCCGCTTGACGGCCCGGGGCGTCGTACAGCTGGAGGTAGTGCTGCACCTTCTGCTGCGCCTCCTGAACCGCCTCGCCCTCCTCCTGCGTCGAGATGTAGCGCGTCAGCTCGCCCACCCGCCGCCGCAGGTTCCGCTCGAGGGTCTCGCGAACCTCCGGATCGTTGGCGCGGCCGTGCAGCAGCAGGTCGATCTCCGACTCCTCCGCCTGACGCACGCTCTCGATCGCGTCGACCAAGGCGCTGCTCGCCCGCTGGAGCGCGCCGGTCAGCAAGATCAGCGCGCCCGAGACCAGCAGCACCACGAACACCACCACCGCGGTCGACCACAACAGCGTGTACCTCAGGCTGGGAGCGCTCGAACGCATGGCAGGTGAACAGCTCGATACCGGAGTTCCCTGATTGGGAAGGAACGAAAGACAAAGGAACGCTGACTGAAAAACACTCGGCCGCCGGCCGCTATGTCGCGATGTGTCCTACCGGCAATGCTTGGACCTGCAACTAATTCATGTTTCTATCGGACCCATGTCCCGTGCCGCGCGCTTCACGATCGTCCTCGTGCTGTTGCTGGCGGGGCTCACCTGGGCGGCGTCGATGATCGTCAACCGCACGACCCGCAACTGGTTCGAAAAAGACATCAACCTGCGCGCGCACCTGGTCGCGAACGGCGCGCGCCAGTCGCTCACCGCCTACTGGAGCAAGAACGACGCGCGGAGCCTGCGGGAGCTGCTCACCGACGTCACCCACGACGAGCGCATCCTCGCCGCCGCCGCCTGCGACGCCGGCGCGAACCTGCTCACCGCCACCACCGACTACCCGCTCCACGAGCACCCCGAGCACTTCTCGTGCAGCGCTTTGCTGCGGCGCGTGCGGACCGCGCGAGACGGCGTGGAGCGCTGGACGACCTGGACCTCGCACATCGCGCTCCCGGAAGGGGACGTCCACCTGAGCGCCCTGCCGCTGATGCACGAGCAGGTCGCGCTCGGCTGGCTGGTGCTCGTGCACGACTTGAGCTTCGTGTCGCGCCGCGAGGCCACCACCCGCGACTTCCTGCTCGTCGCCTTCGGCGTGCTCGCGCTCGCCGCGTCCCTGTCGACCATCATCGCCGCGCGGCTGTCGTGGCGGGGCTGGAGCAACGAGCTGCGGCGAATCCTCCAGGGCGAAGGCCCGCGCCCGGAGTTCCAGCCGCTCCTGCGCGACGTGCGCGCGCTGATCGACCGCATCAGCGCCGAGAAGGACGCCGATCACCAGCAGGGCGCGTGGACGCCGCAGCGGCTCAAGCAGACCCTCAACCGCTACCTGCACGGCGAGAAGATCGTCATCGTCGCCAACCGCGAGCCTTACATCCACGAGCGCGACAAGCAGGGCGAGCTCAAGGTGCTGCACCCGGCGAGCGGCCTGGTCACCGCGCTGGAGCCGGTGATGCGCGCCTGCTCGGGCACCTGGGTGGCGCACGGCAGCGGCTCGGCGGACCGGGAGACGGTCGACGCGCGCGGCCGCCTGCGCGTGCCCCCGGGCGAGGAGTCGTACCAGCTGCGGCGCGTCTGGCTCACGCCGGAGGAGGAGACCGGCTACTACTACGGCTTCTCCAACGAAGGGCTCTGGCCGCTGAGCCACGTCGCCCACACCCGGCCGATCTTCCGGGGCGAGGACTTCAAGCACTACCAAGAGGTGAACCGGAAGTTCGCCGACGCGGTGTGCGACGAGGTCGACGTCGACGACCCGATCGTCCTGGTGCAGGACTACCACTTCGCGCTGGCGCCGCGGCTCATTCGCGAGCGGCTGCCGCGCTCGACCATCATCACCTTCTGGCACATCCCCTGGCCCAACGCGGAGCGCTTCGGCATCTGCCCCTGGCGCAACGAGCTGCTCGAGGGGCTGCTCGGCAGCAGCATCTTGGGCTTTCACACCCAGCAGCACTGCAACAACTTCATCGACACGGTCGACCAGTTCATGGAGTCGCGCATCGACCGCGAGCAGAACGCGGTGGTGCACCAGGGCCTGAGCTCGCTGGTGCGCCCCTACCCCATCTCGATCGAGTGGCCGAACCGGTGGATCAGCACCGCGCCCTCGCCGGCCGAGTGCCGGACCGGCGTCTTCGCCGAGCTGAAGCTCAAGCCCGACGCGCTGCTCGGCGTGGGCGTCGACCGGCTCGACTACACCAAGGGCGTCGAGGAGCGGCTGCTCGCGGTGGAGCGGCTGCTCGAGCGCTACCCTTCGATGCGCGGCCGGTTCACCTTCGTGCAGCTCGCCGCGCCGAGCCGGACCATCATCGAGCGGTACCGGCTGCTCAACGAGTCGGTCGAGCAGGTCGCCAACCGCATCAACCAGCGCTTCGGCCAAGACGACTACCGGCCGGTCATCATCCTCCGGTCGCACCACGAGCCGCCCACCGTGTTCCGGTACTACCGCGCGGCCGACCTCTGCTACGTGAGCAGCCTGCACGACGGCATGAACCTGGTGGCCAAGGAGTTCATCGCCGCCCGGGAAGACGAGCGCGGCGTGCTGATCTTGAGCCACTTCACCGGCGCGGCGCGCGAGCTGGCCGAGGCGCTGATCGTCAACCCGTACGACCTGGACGAGGCCAGCGCCGCGCTCTGGGCGGCGGTCAACATGCCCCGGACCGAGCAGCAGGACCGCATGCGCGCGATGAGGTCGTTCATCGCCGAGTTCAACGTCTACCGGTGGGCGGGGCGCATGCTGGTGGACGCGGCGCGGCTGCGCCGGCGGGATCGCCTCACCGGCCGATTGAGCAACCCGATGTTGAGCACCGAAGGATTGACGCGATGAAACACCTGCTCTCGCGGGCGAACCGCGAGGTCCTCCAACAGTTCGCTTGGTCCAACGTGATGCTCGCGTTCGACTACGACGGCACCTTGGCGCCCATCGTCAAGAACCCCGACGACGCCCTGATGCGCCCGCGCACGCGCTCGCTGCTCGAGCAGCTCACCCGCCTCTACCCCTGCATCGTCATCTCCGGCCGCGAGCAGGCCGACGCGATTCGGCGGCTGCGCGGCAGCGGCGTGCTCGAGGTGGTGGGCAACCACGGCGTCGAGCCCTGGGCGGCGAGCGAGAAGTTCATCAACGAAGTGCAGGAGTGGGTCCCCAAGCTCGAGAAGGCGCTCGCGGCGTACTCGGGCGTGAACATCGAGGACAAGGTGTTCTCGCTCGCGGTGCACTACCGCCACGCGCGCGAGAAGAAGAAGGTGCGCGACGCCGTGCTCAAGCTCGCGCAGCGGCTCGGCAAGCTGCGCATCATCGGCGGCAAGCAGGTGGTGAACCTGCTGCCGCAAGGGGCCCCGCACAAAGGAATCGCGCTCGAGCGCGAGCGCGCGCGCCTCCAGTGCGACACCGCGGTCTACGTGGGCGACGACGAGACCGACGAGGACGTGTTCTCGCTCGACCAGCCCGGGCAGCTGCTCTCGGTCCGCGTCGGAATGAACACCCGCTCGGCGGCGAGCTACTACGTCAAGACCCAAGCCGAGGTCGACGAGCTCCTCCAGGCCCTGCTCGAGCTCCGCAAGCGCACCGACGTCGCTGAAGCCCGACCCAAGGCCGCCGGCAAGGCGAGCCGCTCGCGCTAGAGCGCCAGAGCGCGCGCCAAGGTCGCGAGCACCTCGCGCGCGGCGGCGATGCGCTTCTCCGGCAAGGAGTGGATGACGCGATCCACCGCCGCCTCGACGGTGCCGCTCTCGGTGACGTTCAGCTCCCGGCCCGCGGCGGTGAGCCCCAGAAAGAGCCGCCGGCGATCGCGCGCGTCGACGCGCCGCTGAACGAGCCCGCGCGCCTCGAGCCGGCGAAGGATGCCGGTCATCGTGCTCGGGTGAACGCTCATCACCTCCGCGAGCTGCCCCGCCGAGACGCCGGGGAAGCGGCCCACCAGCCGGATCACCAGCCGCTGCGGCCCGGTCACCCCGAGCGTGCGCTCCATGCGCTTCGAGGTGCGCTGCAGCGCATGATCGACCGCCCACACCAAACGAAGGAAATCGAGCACCTCGCCCAGAGGAGGCAGCGCACGAGAAGGGCCGTTCGAAGGATCCACGCGCGGCGGAGTATACGTGGCCCGCCGGACCTCGCACCCCAAGGCGAACCGCCGTTCGGCCGCCCACAACCCGAAACCACGGCCGGGCCCATTCTTTCCGTGGTGAGCGCTCGGTTGCCGGCCGCGCCACTGCTCCACCTGCCGCCCAGCCCCTACCACTGCCGTCCGGTGGAAACCCACCGGAGCTGTGCATCGACCCCCAATGAAAGAGGAGCCAAAGATGAACGAGCAGATGATTGGAGAAGTCGCTGGCGAAGTGTGGCGCTACATCGAGCGCAGCGGCGGCCGCGCCGACCTGAACGCGGTGCGCGGCAACGTGCGCACCAAGGACGGCGTCTCGGCCGACCTCGGCACGGGCTGGCTCGCGCGCGAGGGCAAGCTGTACTTCACGAGCGACCACGGCGCGGTGCAGGTCGGCATTCGCCGCTGAGGCGTTCCCGCGGCACGGGCCCGGGGCGGCCGTCCTCCCCGGGCTCGGGTCCCGCAGAAGAGGCGTTGCCCGTCCGCTGCTCGTAGTACTCTGCGGCGCCGATGCACGACGCGCACGAGTTCCTCAAGGTCCTGGCGATTGTCCTCGGGGTCGCCGCGATCACGACCGTGCTCTTCCAACGGCTGCGCCAGCCGGTGGTGCTCGGCTACATCCTGGCGGGCTTCATCGTCGGGCCGAACTTCCCGCTGCCGGTGGTCGCCGATCGCGCCATCGTGCACACGCTCTCGGAGCTCGGCGTCATCCTGCTGATGTTCTCGCTCGGGCTGGAGTTCAGCCTGCGCAAGCTCGTCAAGCTCGGCCCCACGGCTGCGCTCACGGCGGTGCTGCAGTCCAGCCTGATGATCTGGCTCGGCTTCGTGACTGGCCGCCTCTTCGGCTGGACCACCCTCGAGAGCCTCTTCGCCGGCGCGATCATCGCCATCTCCAGCACCACCATCATCGCCAAGGCGTTCGACGAGCAGCGGGTGAAGGGCCCGCTGCGCGAGCTGGTGATCGGCGTGCTGATCGTCGAAGACCTGATCGCCATCCTGCTGATGGCGATTCTCACCGCCATCGCGACGGGCGCCGGCCTCTCCGCGAGCGAGATGGCCGCCACCACCGGCAAGCTCGCCGCGTTCCTCATCGCGCTGATCTCCGTGGGCCTGCTGCTCGTGCCGCGCACCGTGCGGGCGATTCAGCGGCTCGGCCGCCCCGAGACGACCCTGGTGGCGAGCATCGGCTTTTGCTTCGGTGTCTCGTTGCTCGCCCACGCCTTCGGCTACTCCGTCGCCTTGGGCGCGTTCATCGCGGGCTCGCTCGTCGCCGAGTCGGGCGAGGAGAAGCAGATCGAGCACCTGGTGCAGCCGGTGCGCGACCTGTTCGCCGCGGTGTTCTTCGTCTCGGTGGGAATCCTCATCGACCCCAAGCTCATCGCCGAGCACTGGGCCGCGATCCTGGCGTTCACCGTCGTCGTGGTCGCCGGCAAAGTGGTGGGCGTCTCGACGGGCGCCTTCCTCACCGGCAATTCGACGCGCACCTCGCTGCAAGCGGGCATGAGCCTGGCGCAGATCGGCGAGTTCTCCTTCATCATCGCCGGGCTGGGGCTCGCCCTGAAGGCGACCGGCGAGTTCCTCTACCCGGTCGCGGTGGCGGTGTCGGCGATCACCACCCTCACCACGCCTTGGCTCATCAAGGCGTCGGGGCCGGTGGCCAACCTGGTCGATCGCAAGATGCCGCGCGCGCTGCAGACGTTCGCCGCGCTGTACGGCACCTGGGTCGAGCGGCTCCGCAGCGAGCCGCGCAAGGCCACACGCGGCGCGACCATTGGACACCTGGTGCGGCTGCTCGCCATCGACGCCGCGCTCTTGGCCGCCGTCGCCATCGGCGCCTCGGTGTCGATGGACCGGCTGTCGGTGCTGGTCGAGCGCAAGCTGGGGCTCGACGCGGCGCTGGCCCGCATCGCGCTCATCGTCGGCTCGTTGATCCTGGCGGCTCCGCTCATCGCCGGGGTGCTGCGCGTGGCGCGGAAGCTGGGGCTGACCCTCGCCGAGGCCGCGCTGCCCGCCGCCGCGAAGGGCAAGGCGGATCTCGCCGCCGCGCCGCGGCGGGTGCTCATCCTCACCTTGCAGCTCGCGGTGGTGCTGGTGACGGGCATCCCGCTGCTCGCCATCACCCAGCCGTTCTTGGGCGGCGTGCAGGGCCCGCTCATCTTCATCGCGCTGCTCGGCGCGGTGGGCATCGCGTTCTGGCGCGGCGCCTCGAACCTGCAGGGCCACGTGCGCGCGGGCGCCGAGACGATCGTCGAAGCGTTGATCGCCCAAGCGCGCAAGGGGTCCACCGAAGGCGCGCCCTCGCGCGAGCAAGGCGCGACCGATCCGCTCCAGCAGGTCAATCAGGTGTTGCCCGGCCTGGGCGAGCCGGTCGCGCTGCGGCTCGAGGAGGGAGCCCCTTCGGTGGGCAAGTCGCTCGCCGATCTGAACCTGCGCGGCGTGACCGGCGCGACGGTGCTGGCGATCACCCGCGGCGAGCAGGGCGTGCTGGTGCCCACCGCGCAAGAGGTCCTGCGCGCCGGCGACGTGCTCGCGTTGGCGGGCACGCACGAGGCGATCGACTCGGCCAAGGCGCTGCTCTGCAACCCGCCCGATTCGGACGGAAACGCCCTCCCGAAGTCGGCCTGATGCTATAGCTGACGCGTGCTCCGCTCCGTCCTCGTCCCGCTCGACCTGTCCCCCGGCTCGCGCCGCGTTCTGGATCGCGCCGCGGCGCTGCCTTTGAGCGACCGCGCCCGGCTCACGCTCTTGCACGTGGTGCCGCCGGCGCTCAGCGCCTCCGCCCGCCGCCGCGCCGAGAAAGACGCCCACCTCGCGCTCGCCGACGCCGCGCAACGCCTCGCCCGCCACGTGGGCGCCTCGGTCCGCATCGAGCGCGTCGTCACGGCGGGGCCGAGCGCCGCGCGCATCACCGAGCGGGCGGCGCGCTCGCGGGTGGAGCTGATCCTGGTCGGCCGGGTGGGCGCGCGGCCGCTCCGAGATTTCTTCTTGGGCTCGACCGCCGAGCGCGTCACCCGGGAGGCGCGCCGCCCGGTGCTCGTCGTGCGGCTGCCGGCGGACGGGCCCTACCGCCGGCCGATGATGGCCGTCGAGCAAGACGAGGCCGCCTTCTCCGTCCTGGCGCACGGGCTTCGGCTGCTCCCGCTGCCGCGGCCGCCGATCGACCTCGTGCACGCCTTCGAAGCGATCGACGACCTGGAGATCTACCCGAGCCTGTCGAGCGAAGAGCTCGAGCGTCATCGACGGGAGAACCAGCGGCGCGCGAAGGACTGGCTGGCCCAGTGCATCGCGGGGCTCCGCCTGCACGACGTGCCGAACGTCATTGGCACACGCTGGCAGCTTCAGGTGCGCGATGGCTCGCCGCGGCGGGTGATTCCGGCGGCGGTCAAGAAGCGGAAGACCGACCTTCTGGTGCTCGGCACGCACGGCCGCTCTGCCATGGGCCGCGCCTTCCTGGGCACTGTTGCGGGCGACGTGCTGCGCGAGGTGTCCTGCGACGTGCTGGTGGTGCCGCCGAGCGCCTGAGCCAGCCCCTTCCGATCGACACGTCGGGGTGCGATCGTGAGGCCGTGTCGCCGCAGCTCGCTCAGCTGAAGCTCCACGCCCAAGCGCTTCGTCGGCGGCTGCTGGAGGCCTACTCCCAGTCGATCGCCAGGCCGCTCGCGCTCTACTCCGACTCGCTGATGGCGCTCTCGGGCCGCATGCGGCTTCCGGCTCCGGTCGCGCTTCCCGTCGCCGGCGCGATCGTCGGTCTCTACGCTGGTCTGCTCGCGGGCATCTTCGCGAACCTGATCGGCATCGTGGGCGTCGTCGTGCTGACGCTCTCTCAGCCCTTCCGGATTCTCGAGCGGCTGGGCACGATGGTCGATCAGGCGCAGCTCGAGCTCGCCACCAAGAACTGGCACGTCGAGGTCGGGCTGCTCGCGGCACTCCCCGCGCTCGCCGCGCTGCTGTTGTCACGACGGTTGCCGGCCGAAGGCGCCATGGTCACCGTTAAGCGCCGCCTCAAGGTACTCTCGCTGATGACGCTCGGCGCACTCGGGCTCTACTACCCGCTGCTCGTCTTGAGCGTGCTGAACCACGCCATGGGCGGTGCCCACGAGATCGCCGAGTTCTTGGGCCGCTTCTCGCCGGCGTGGGTCGTGCTCACGCCCGCACTCGGCGGCTTCGTCGTCGGACGACTGTTACGAGCGCATCCGGAGACGCACGGCCACGGCATTCCCCAGGTGGTGCGCGCGCTGCAGCGTGAGGGCGAAGGCCTGACCGCGCAGGGCGGCGCCCTGAAGATTCTCGCCTCGGCGATGACCATCGGCAGCGGTGGCTCGGCCGGGCGCGAAGGCCCCATCGTCTACGGAGGCGCCGCCATCGCGACCGCGGTGGCGCGCTTCCTGGGCTTCTCGCGACGAGACCTGTCGACGCTCTTGGCCTGTGGCGCGGGCGCCGGCATCGCCGCGTCCTTCAACGCGCCGGTGGCCGGCGCCATCTTCGCGCTCGAGATCATCCTGCGCGACTTCCGCCTCAAGGTCTTCTCGCCGATCATCTTGGCCAGCGTCACCGCGACGCTGGTCGGGCGGAGCGTGCTCGGCTCCGCCTCGATGCTGCGGCGCATTCCGTACAGGATGGCCAGCGGCTGGGAGGTGGTCCTCTACCTCGCGCTCGGCGTCGTCTGCGGGCTGCTCGCCTGGACGTTCATTCGGCTGCTCCACCGCACCGAAGACTTCTTTCAGGGCCGCTCGACCTTCGCGCTCTCCCGCTGGCTCGGCGCGCAGAGCCTCTCGGTGCGCGCCGCGCTCGGTGGCGCGCTGGTGGGCGCGCTGGCGCTGGTCAACCCCGTCGTCTGGGGCACCGGGCACCACTTCTCGAACCTGGCCGCCGCGTCGCGGCTGTCGGTTTGGTTCCTGCTCGTGGCGTGCGCCTTCAAGCTCGTCGGCACGGCGCTCACCATCGGCTCCGGCGGCTCGGGCGGCACCTTCTTTCCCGCCACGGTGATCGGCGCGATGGCGGGCGGTGCTTTCGGAACCGTGGCGCACCAGCTCCTGCCGAGCGTCACCGCGCCCGGCGGCGCTTACGCGCTGGTGGGAATGGCCGGAGTCGTGGCGGGAACGACCGGCGGCCCGCTCACCGCGATGATGATGATCTACGAGCTCACCGGGAACTACCAAATCATCCTGCCGCTGATGCTCTGCTGCACCGTCGCCTCGGCGCTGGCGCACTTCCTCATCGACCACGCGCATGGGCGCCTGCCGGAGCCGACCGACCTGTTGAGTGAAACGCCCGTCTCTGAGCTGTTCGTACCGCTCACGCCCATTCCCGCGACGTGTCCACTCTCCGAAGCGGTCGATCGCATCCTCGCCTCTGGCGAGACCGCGATGCCCGTACTCGACGCGAACGGGAAGATTCAAGGTCTCCTCCAGATCCACGAGCTGCACGAGATTTGGGGCGAGCGTTCGAGGATGGAGGCGATCATCGCGGACGATGCCGTGCACCGCGCACAGGTGCTCACCGGAACACAGGATCTGCAATCGGCGCTGCGCGCGATGGACTTGGAGGACCTCGACGTGCTCCCGGTGGTGCTCGACAACGCGGTCCCAACGCGAGCGGGGGTGATCACGCGCGCCGCCATTCGCCGCTTCCTGGCCACGCGCATCGCTCAAGAGCACGGCACCGGACGCCACGCGGTCGCGGTGGCCGAGCTCCCCCGCTGACGGTGCCGTTCCCGGTCTGTACGCGCCGCACCAACCCGCTAAGTTCCTTTCCCGGAGGGACCATCTCGCCATTCCGCATGCTCCGCCTCGGTCTCACCGGGGCCGTCTTCGCCTCCTCACTCGGCGTGTTCTGGTGGCACGCGGCGCCGTCGTTGACCTTCCACGACAGCGGCGAGCTCGCGCTCGCGGCGAAGAGCGCCGGCATTCCGCATCCGCCGGGCGCGCCCACGTGGACGCTGCTCGCCAGCGCGTTCGTCCGCCTCGGCCAGTTCGGCGACGCCGCGCGCGGCACCAACTGGTTCAGCGGCCTGTGCGCCGCCATCGCGCTCGCGCTCGCCGCGTGGCTGCTTCAGCGCTGGACCCAGGAGCTCTTCCCCTCCCGCCCGAAGTGGCTCGGCCCCGCCGCGGCGCTCACGGGGGTGCTGCTCGTCGCCCGCTCGCCTGCGCTCCTCGAGCAAGCCTTCACCACCGAGCAGTACGCCCTGCTGTGCGCGTTGCTCTTGGCGGTCGTCGCGCTCGCGGACGGCCTCGCCCGCCCCGATGCCGCGAAGTTGCCCCTTCGCGGCTGCGCGCTTGGCCTCGCCGTCGGGCTCGCGATCGGCAACCACCCCAGCCAGCTCGCCTTGCTCCTCATCGTCGTGCTCGCGCTCGCTCGCCACTGTGGCCGAAGCGCGGCGCGCTGGCTCAAAGGCGGTGCCAGCGTCCTGGGAGGGCTGGCGCTCGGCCTCTCGGTCTTCCTTTGGCTCCCTTGGCGTTCGCGCGCGAACCCGGCGCTCGACTGGGGCAACCCCGAAACGTGGGAGGGTTTTCTCTGGGTCATCGGCCGCAAGGAGTGGCTGCGGCGGCCGATCAGCGACGCGCCCGCCGGCTTCTGGCCGGAGTGGATGGCGAGCTACGACTGGCTCGGACAGGTGGGCCTCTTCGGCTTGCTGCTCGCCGCGGTGGGGCTCCTGGCGCTGGCGCGGGGCGGGCGGCGCGTTCTCGCTTGGCTCGTTCTCGGCAGCGCGCCGTACGCGGTGGGCATGCTGCTCGGACACTTGGGGCAGCGCGGGCTCGATCTCTTCTACCTGCGCAGCTACGGCGTGACCGACTGGCACCTGCCGCTGTACCTGGCGCTCGCGCTCGCCGCTGGAATCGGCGCCGCCGCCTTGCTTCGCCTCATCCTCGAGCACGCCGCTCCGCGCGCCGCCGTGGCCTTCGCGTCGGTGCTGCTGCTCATCGCGTTCACGCAGGCGTTCCTCTCGGTGCGAAGCGCGTCGCTGCGCCACTTCACCGCGCCGGCCCGCTACCTCGAGGCGCTCCTCGCGCCGCTGCCCCAGAACGCGATGGTGCTCCCCGCGCAAGACAACCCGCTCTTCATGCTCGCGTACCGCGCGTTCGCCGAGCCCGGCGAGCTGTGGGTCGCGCGCCGCCCCGCGCAGCCGCTGCCGCTCTCGAGCCCGCCCGAGGTGCTCGCGCGGCTGGCGACCGAGCCCAGCGCGCGGCCCCTGTTCAACGCGCCGCCGCCCGCGGACGCCGAGCGGCGCAAGCTCTACGTCGAGTACTTGCAGACCTACCCTTCCGACGAGGCGTACCTGCTGCCGCGCGGCTTTCTGTTCGAAGCGCCGGGGCGCGCGACGAGCGACGACGAGGTGCTCGCCGCCGACCGGGAGTGGCGCGAGCGGTACGGCCATACCGTCGTTCCGCCCTCCCCCGACGCGCACAGGCTCGAGAAGGAAGCGTGGGCCGTGCTGCACCACCGGCGCGGCGCGTTCTTCGGCAAGCGCAAGCTCTGGCCGCTCTCGGCCGAGAGCTACTCCGAGTCGCTGCGTTGGTTCGAGCAGAACGCCGTCGCCCGCTATGCGCTCGGCTACGCGCTCGAGCACCTCGACAAGCCCGCCGAGGCCGGGGCCGAGTACGAGCGCGCGCTTCGAGACGATCCCTCCCTCGCCGGTGTGCGCGAGCGGCTCGCCATTCTGCACGCGAAGCAAGGCCGCCTCTCACACGCCGAAGCCCTGCTGCTGGAGGAGCTCGCGCTGTTTCCGAACAACCAGAGCGCCCAGCAAAACCTCGCCATCGTGCGCAAGCAGATGCGGTAACCATCCACCTCCGAACAAAGCGCGGGCGCGGGCGGCGAGTCAGCCCTACGCATCGGCCATGAGCCCGAGCCTGGAACCGCCGCGCGACGAGCTCCGCGCGCGCTTCGAACACGTTCGTCGCACCACCGACGCCTTGGCGGCGCCCCTGTCGGCCGAAGACATGCAGCTCCAGTCGATGCCCGACGCGAGCCCCACCAAGTGGCACTTGGGGCACACCAGCTGGTTCTTCGAGGAGTTCGTCCTCTCGGCCAGGTCCGACCACCGGCCGTTCGATTCGCGGTACCGGTGGCTGTTCAACTCCTATTTCGACGCGGTCGGCGATCGGCACGCGCGTCCGCTGCGCGGGGTGCTCTCGCGCCCCACCCGAGACGAAATCGCTGCCTACCGGTGGCACGTCGACGAGCAGCTCACCGCCTTGCTCGCCGGTCCGCTGAGCCCTGAGCTTCGGACGCGCCTCGAGCTGGGGCTTCACCACGAGGCGCAGCACCAGGAGCTGCTCCTCGCCGACATCCTCCACGCGTTCTCGCTCAACCCGCTCTACCCCGCATACAAACCCAGCGCCGCACCGCCGAGATCTCACCGCGCGACCGTCGCGCGCTGGGTTCCCTTCGAGGGCGGACGCTTCGAACAAGGGGCACCGGCGGAGGGCTTCGCGTTCGACAACGAGCGGCCGCGGCACCGGGTGTACATCGAGCCGTTCGCGCTGCGTTCACGCTTGGTGACCAACGCCGAGTACGCCGAGTTCATCGCCGATGGCGGCTATCGACGGCCCGAGCTCTGGCTGTGGGAGGGATTCGCGCTCGTGTGCGAAGAAGGGTGGGAGGCGCCGCTCTACTGGCGGCGGGAGTCGAGCCGCTGGCTGCAGTTCGGGCTCGACGGGCTCCAGCCGCTCCAGCTCGACGCGCCCGTCTCGTGCGTGTCGCTCTTCGAAACGGACGCGTACGCGCGTTGGGCCAAGGCGCGGCTGCCGACCGAGTCGGAGTGGGAGCTCGCCGCCGCGAGGAACGACGGCGCGGAGAACCTGCTCGAAGGCGGCGCGCTGCGTGCGCTGCCGGCGACGCGCGCCGAAGGCCTCACGCAAATGATCGGGGACCTGTGGGAGTGGACCAGCTCGAGCTACGCGCCCTACCCCGGCTTCGCTCCGCTCGAAGGCGCGCTCGGCGAGTACAACGGCAAGTTCATGTGCAACCAGTACGTGCTGCGCGGCGGGAGCTTCGCCACGCCGAAGCGTCACATCCGCAACAGCTATCGGAACTTCTTTCCCGCGCGGGCACGGTGGCAATTCACGGGGATACGCCTCGCCCATAGCTTTCCTCCATGAGCGCGTGGGCCACCACCGAGACGACAGCGACGACGCTCGACATCGCGGCGGACGTGCGGGACGGCCTCTCAAGGCGACCGCTCCGGCTGCCCGCCCGGCTGTTCTACGACGCGACCGGGAGCGCGCTCTTCGAGCGAATCACCGACCTGCCGGAGTACTACCTGACGCGGACCGAGACCGCGCTGCTGCAGAGGTACGCCGGGGAGATCGTCACCCAGGCCGGGAGGCCTCCGTCGGTCATCGAGCTCGGCGCCGGGAGTGCGCGGAAGACGATGCTGCTCTTGCGCGCGCTCGCCGAGGAAAGCCGCGGGAGCGTCTACCTCGCCGTCGACGTGTCCGCCGCGGCGTTGGCGGAGGCCGCCGCGCGCGTGAGGGCCGAGCTACCGACGTTGCGCGTCGAGACCGTCGAGGGCCGCTACGGCGCCGCGCTCGAGACGCTCCGCGCCCGCCCCGGCCGAAAGCTGGTGCTGTTCATTGGATCTTCGATCGGCAACTTCGATCCGCCCGAGGCGCGAGCGCTCCTGCGAGAGGTGCGCGAGGGCATGGCGGAGGGTGACTCGCTGTTGCTCGGCACCGATCTGGTGAAGGACCCGGCCATCATCCTGCCCGCGTACGACGACGCCGCCGGGGTGACCGCGCGGTTCAACAAGAACGTGCTCGCGCGCATCAACCGCGAGCTCGGCGCCGACTTCGACCTCGACGCCTTTCGTCACGTCGCGCTGTGGAATGGAGAAGCGAGCCGAGTCGAGATGTACCTCGAGTCGGAGCGGGACCAGATCATCACCATCCCGCGGCTCCAGCTGCGCCTCGCGCTCAAGGCCCGCGAGCGGATTCACACCGAGAGCAGCTACAAGTTCCGGCTCGAGCAGGCCGATCGGATGCTCGAAGAAGCCGGGTTCGACCGGCGCGAGACGTGGAGCGACGCGCGCGGCTGGTTCGCGCTGCACCTCGCCACCGCGCGGCGTTGATGCAGGCTCAGAACACTCCGGGCAGGATTCGCGAGCGCACGCGGGCGGCGTATTCGCCGTAGCCCTCGAGCTCCGCCTTCAGCATGCGGTCCTCGAGAAGCGTCCTGCGGACGAAGATGGTGAGCACTGGAACCAAGCAAAGCCCCGCCCACCACGAGCCGAGCGCCCAGCTGCTGCCGAGCCCAAAGAGGAACACGCCCAGGTACATGGGATGCCGGACGATCGCGTATGGCCCGGTGGTGATGACGTGATGATCGCGCTCTTTCTGAATTCGCACGGCCGAGGAGGCGAACGGGTTCGTCACCAACGTCCAGCCGACGAATCCCAGGCCTGCTGTCACCAACCCGAATCCCAGCAGCTGCAGCGCGACAGGAACGTGACTCCAACCGAAGCGGCCCACGTCGAGGGCCGCGAGCACGTAGTGCGCGCGGCCCACGTCGAGGGCCGCGAGCACGTAGTGCGCCCCCATGAGCGGAAGGGCGATGCGGCGCGTAGCCCGATCGCGATCGTTCGGCGGCTTGAAGCGCTCACGCACGAGCCCTGGGTGGCGGCGCCACGCCAGCGTGTAGATGGTCGCCGCCATCCCCCAAACGAGCACCGGATACGCCCAGAAGGCGGGGACGTCCACTCGACCAGCGGCGACGAACAACAGCGCCCCAATGATGAGCGCGACAGGAAGAATGCGGACGTACATCAACTGAGCTCTCCCAACTCCTCAAGCAAAGCCTCCAGCCCTTGGTCGAAGCGCTCCAACACCCGCTCTGGCACCTTCGCCACCACGGCTTCGAACCCCTTGATGCGCAGCCCTTCCACCTGCCGCACCAGCGCAGAGGCCTTTTTCGTCGCGCACACCAGCGTCTTCCGCCCATCCGACGAATCGGCGCGGCGCTCCACCAGCTGCCGGCGCTCGAGCTGGGTCACCAGATGGCTGGTGGCCGCCTGCGAACGCCCCGTCACTCGCTGCAGCTGTGAGATCGACTGTGGGCCCTGCTCCACCAGACGAAACAACGCCATCGACTGAGGGACGGTGAGGTCCATGGCAGAGAGCGCGCCGAGGCCACCCTGCATGCCCGCCACCAGCCGATGCCGAAGCTCGGTCAGCCTATCCCACAGCACGCGACGACGGCTTGAATCGAACATTAGATATATCTAACGTTAGATTCATATACCGAGTCAAGGATGCCTTTCGCTCACGGACAGCCTTCGAGCTGGATCCGCGCGACCGTGCCCCAACGGGTGAAGACGTAGAGCTGATCGCGCGTCGCGTGCAGCTTGCCACCGCCGTATCCTTTTTCGTCGGCGTTGCCAGGCAGCACCGCGTCGACGCGGGTGTCCTTCACCCACTGGCCGATCGGGCTGCCCGGGGTCTCGCTCAGCCGGTACAGCCCTTCCCGCCCGAGCGCGTAGGTCTGCTCGCAGACATGCGCGAAGTCGAACGCCTCGGGCTCGGCCTCGGGCAGGGCATGGGCGATGAGCAGCTTGCTGCCGAGCGCGTAGACCGTGCCGTCGGGAAAGCCGGCGCGGCCGCGCGCGCCTTCCGCCCACACCTCGCGCGCCTCCGGCGTCTCGAGCTCGATCTCTTGTACGCGCCAACGGGAGATGGACGACGCCGAGACCTGGAACGTTCGGCCGCGAATCGCCGCGTACGCCGAGACGAGCGCGACGCCACCATCGGCCGCTGGGGGCGCCGAGTAGAGGCTGAAGGAGTCGATCGGCGTGCGCGAGAGCGGCACCGAGCGGACTTGCAGCTTCGCGGTGCCGCCGTCGGGGACGAGCACCGCGCCGAGCACGCTGTCGAACGCGGTCACCACCAGGAAGGGCCTCCCGTCGGGCAGCGGCGTGACGCCGGCCGAGAAGGGTCCACTCGCCAGATCGCTCGACACCGGCGCGGTGGCGATCAGCGGTGGGCCGGAGAGCTCATCGCTCCACGCGTCGAAGACGTTGAGCGTGCCGCCGTCGATCGCCACCACCCAGGTGTTCTGCTGACTGACGCCGGCCACCGCCCCTTCGAACCTCGACGACTGCGACGTTTCGGGCACCAGCCCCATCTGCGGCGTGTAGAGGTACGGATCGGTTCCAGGTGATGCCGCGACGAGCTGGTTGCCTTCGCCGGCGACGAGCTCGGGCGCGAAGCTCAGGACGTGGTCCATCGGTGAACCGACGCTGCCGCGCGGCGTCGCCCACCGGCCGAACTGATCGACCGAGCACTGGTTGATCGGGCTCGAGCGGAGCGAGCGCGTGCGCAGCTCGAACGACTCCTGCCCCACTGACTTCCTTCTGCACTGGCCTTCGATGGCCATCACCTCGAAGACTTCTTCCCGCCACCCCCCGTCACCATTCGGCAGCGCGCAGCGGTTGAACCCCGAATAGACGCCGCCGAAGGTGCCGATCGGCTCGACCGCCAGCGCATCGGGCGGGCACGGCGCGCACAGCCCGATCCGCTCCACGAAGATCGGCGCGCAGTCGGGCGCGTAGTAGTCGTAGTCGAGCACCACGGTCTGCGTCTCACCGCTGCTCGACTTCCCGACCACGTGCAGGAAGCTGTAGTACTCGTCTTCGCGCATCAACTCGATCGACAGACCGTAGTTGCCGCCGTCGGGCTGGAGCGCGACTTCCTGCCAGACCGGGCGCAAGGGGTCACGGCCACCGTCTTCCTGAAAGAAGCCCTCGACGTCGCGCTGCGAGGTCACCAGGCGGCCGTCGGCGAGCGCGAGAATCGAAGAGCAGCCCGACGTCGGGTAGATGTGCGTGAGCTCGGTGATGATCGCCGCGCCGCCGTCCAGCGCCGGCACGGTGGTGATCGCCGCGCCGCCGCTCTTGCCTTCCTGCCACAACCCCAGGCTCGTGCCGGCGAACGCGAGGAGCAGCGCGCGGTCTTCCGAGTCGTCGGGCGTGGTGCGCAGCTGGGCGTTCTGAAGGCTCGACAGCCCGGGGATGGGCGACAACAGGCCGGCGTCGTTGCTGAGCTCGTGGCGGAAGACGCCGCTCGACGTCGCCACGTACGCGCGGTCGCGGGCCGCCGCCACGTCGCTCGCCGCCGCGGGCAAGCCGACGCTCGCGGCCAACGCGTGTCGGTCCTCGAAGTCGCCCGGCCCATCGAAGTACGTCTCGGCCACCGCCGAGTGGTAGAGCTGGCCGTCGCGCACCGCGGCGAGCCCGCGCAGGTTGGGATAGCGGATGCCCGGGTTGACGAAGTAGCTCACCGCGGCGTGCTCGGGCAGGCCGCCCAGCGCCGGACTGACGCGCTCGACCGCCGAGGGGCGGTCGACGATCTTCAACGCGTCGCCAGACGGGTCGACGCAGCGGCCGTTGACGCCGCAACGCCAACCTTGCTCGCAGAACGCGTCCTGGGCCACGCCCGCTTTGTCGACGCAGGCGTAGTCGGCGGCGACCGAGCGGTCTTGGCAGACGCCCTCGACGCCGCAGCGCCACCCGTCGTCGCAGTCGTCGTCGCCGTCGCACTGCCACGCGGTGCCGGTGTTGCGCGCGTGGCAATAGCCTTCCTTGCCGCAGTACCAGCCGTCGGGGCACTGCGTGTCCAAGGGCTGGGCGCGGTCACAGGCGTACTGACGGCCCTTGGAGAAGTCGGTGTCGGCGCGGCAAGCGATGAGCGCCAGGCCGGCGCCGAGGAGGACGAGCGCTCTCATCGAAAGCCCCCTACCAGCGCGAACCCGCTCGCGCTGGGGACCAGGGCGAGCGACCCCGCGCCCGAGTCAGGCGGGTTCAGGTAAATGCCCGCGCCGATCAACCCGGCGCCCACCCCGAGCGCGACGAGCGACCAGGTCTTCTGCGCGCCGATCTCGTTGGCCTCCTGCTGGTACGCGCTCCAGCTGCCCAGCACGCGCGGGCCAGCGCCGCCGATGTCTCGGTCGAGCTCGCGGTTGAGCGCGGCCTGGTGGTTGAGCGCGAACATGCCGAGCACCGCGCCGCCCACCACCGCCAGCCCTCCCGACGCCATCAACGAAATGGGGAGCACGCGCGACGGCGGCGGCGGCAAGGGCGTGCCGGTCGCCTCGGCCACCGCGAACGCGAGCTGCCGCCGCAGGATGGTGATGTCTTGCGCGAGCCGAACGCTGCGGCCAAGCGGCTGCGCCTTCTTCGAGTCGAGCGTCTGCAGGCTGAGCTGGTACGCCTCGCCCAACTTGCCGACGCTGCCGCTCATCACGAAGCGCGCGCCGAGCGCGCCGGCGAGCTCTTGCAGGCAGCTGTCCTCTTCGCTGCAGCCCATCACCTGCCGCTGCCGCTCCACGCCGAGCAAGGTCTGCACCTCCGATGCAGCGACCACGTCGAAGAACCCGCGCTGCGCGACTTCGGCGGTGACCGCCTCGGTCAAGGCGTTGGCTTCTTCGGCGGCGACGCCGGCGCCAGGCGACAGGTTCAAGACGACCAGCTTCGGCTTTTCGGCGGGTGCAGCGGCGAGCGCGAGCGCGACGAGTAAGGCGGTCATCGACTCTCCACAAAGGCTTTGAAGGCGGCGAACGAACGCTAGCCCAAGAAGGCGACCTGCGATTTTCTTTCGGGTGAGCGGGCCTCCCAGGCTCGACCGCAAACGCCTACAGTTCCCGCGTCTCGGCGTAGAGCCGCATTGGGCCGAAGGAACCTGCGACGACGCGCTGCAGCTGAAATCCCCAGCTTCTCGAGCACGCGCACCGACGCGACGTTCACCTCATCGACCGACGCGTAGATCGGTCGGAGCCCGACACGGTGGGCATGCTGCACCAGGGTCTGCCCCATCTCCGTCGCCAGCCCTCGCCCTGTCCCGCGCCCGAGGAGCGCATAGACGAGCTGAGGCGCCGGATCGATCTCGGCGAAGGCGCGGAACCCCGCGAACCCAATCGGACCGCTGGCGTCGCGCACGAGCCACAGCCCGACTCGGCGCTCTTCGAAGAGCCGCTCGCTCGCGCGGATCTCCTCGAGCGCCCACTCGCGCGGCAGCACCTGACCGTCGAGCAGGTAGCGACGAACGTGCTCGTCCGTCGTCAGGCCATGAAAGGTGTCGAGGTCGGCCTCGCGAAGCAACCGGTATTCGAGTCGCGCGGAGCGAGCCAACATGCGCCTGCACTTATTGGATCAGGCTGGATCGGCACAAGCCGTGCCAACGGAACCCTGCCAAGCGACGGGCCGATAATCCAGCATGAGCCTGACCACCAAACCGGCCTGTGTTTTCAAGAACACCGGCGCGTTGCACACCGGCGTCGTCTGCGTGCCGAACCGCAACCGCGTGAAGAACAAGCAGGTCGTCTTCTCGTTCGAGAATGTCGCCGCTTACGACGCGTTCAAGAAGAAGCTCGCGCGCGAGATCTACCCGACGCTCGCATCGAGCATGTATCGCAGCCTTGCGCTCTTCATGTTTGGCCGTTCGGTGTTGCGTCGGTCGAACGGCACCACCCAGGTCAGCCTCACGCGTGCGCAGCTCCGCCAATTGGCAAACGGGCGCGCGGTGAATGCCAAGGTGGCTCAGGCGAAAGCGGCCGGCCAGCTGCCGAAAGAAAGCCACCCGCCGTCGACCGTCGCGCTCATCGCCAGGGTCGCGCGCTTCTTGGTCAACGCGAAGGACCACCAAGGCCGCACGGCGTTCAGCCTGTTCGACATCGACTCGCGCAACCCAAGCAGCAAGCCCCTGCGCAACGGGCGAATCGAAGGAATGGACGCGGCGAAGATGTTCGTCCACACCCACTCCCCATCGTCGTTCATCGGCGGCTGACCCATTCCGCGCTTGCGTCGAAACGCTGAGCCGTAGAAGGTCTCGGCCCCACGCATTTCGCGAGAAAGTCGAGGTCGGTCGTGCTCGGTGCTGGCGGAAGTCGCATGGAGCGTTTGGCTCGCTTCCGCTGGGTGGCTTTCCCGGTTGGGCTCTTTGTCATCAGCCGCGCAGCCCTTCTTCTCTTCTCCAAAATCTCGCTCTCGCTGATACCCAGTCTGTACGAAGGGGAGCACGCACGGAGCTTCTTGAAGCGATTTCCGTCGATAGACGGGCTGTGTCGTTGGGACTGCGGGTTCTTCGAGATGATCGCAGCGAGGGGCTATTCGGAAATCGGCGCGACCAATTTCTTCCCGCTCTTCCCGCTTCTGGGCCGCGCAGTACATGAGGTCACCGGAGCGCCGATGGTCGTATCGCTGATCATCGTCGCGAACTTGGCGGCGCTCGCGTCGTATGTCGTTCTGTTCTGGCTGTTCCGTCAGCTCGAGTCAGATGAAGTCGCGCGATGGGCCCTGGTGGTCTTCGTCTTCTACCCATTCGCGTTTTTCCAGGCCAGCGCCTACCCCGAGTCGCTGATGGTGCTCTTCTCTGCGCTGGCGATCGCCCTCGCGATAAGAGGGCGTCATCTCTGGGCGGGGGTCGCGCTGGGATTCGGCGTGCTGGCCCGCCATTTGACGCTCTTGGCCGGCGCCGGATTGGTCGTCGCCCAAGTTCGACAGAGAGGTTGGAACCCGCGGCGGTTGCTGTTGCACCCCGACGTGCTCGGCCTCGTCATTCCGTGGCTGTTTCTCGGCGCCTACTGCGCGTATCAGTACGTTCGATTTGGGGATCCGTTTGGCTTTTGGACGGTTCGAAAAAACTGGGGCGAGTATGCCTATTGGGGCGTCTACCAACTCGCGAGCGCCACACGAGTCGACATCTACGTCAAAGGAATGTACGCCTACCTTCCATTTGCCGTCGCGACGACCATCGCCAGCGCGGCATTGCTGACGAAGCGACGATGGCTTGAAATGGCAGGATTCGCGATCGCGCTTTTGGTCGTTCTGTGGTCGGTCGGAATGTATGGCTTGGGGCGCTACACCGCATCGGTGTGGCCGGCCGCCTTGCCTGCCGGCGCGTGGCTGGTGAAGCGCCCAGCCCTACAGGGTCCGGTCGTCGGGGTCTTGGCGTTGTTCCAGGGGCTCTTCTTCTACCTGGTAGCCCACCAGTTCCCACTTCTTTAGCGATCAAGAGACCGCTACTCGCCCGCAGGCTTGAAGAGGAATGGGTAGGTGACGACGACCACGCCGCCGCCCCTGGGCTTGGGAAAGAGCCAGCCGTGGACGCGATTGGCGACGCAAGACTCGAGCGTCCTGTCATCGGCGCTCGATTGCACCACCGATGAGCTCGCCACGCTGCCGCTGGCCGAGATGACGAACTGCACCGCCACCTTGCCGGAGAGGTTCGGGTGTCGGGTGAGCTGGCTCTCGTAGCAGTACTTGATTTGGTTGATGTTGCGACGAATGACCTGCCGGATGAGCTCTTTGTCGAGCGCGCCCGTCAGCGTGATCTCCGACGGCGGGATGTCCAAGACCGTCGGCGGCTTACCGGCGGGTAGGTCCACGTCGGATCCGTAGTCGCGGATTCCCCCGCCGCGGCCCTTGGTGCCAATAACTCCAATGCCGATGGTGTCGTCCAGGCCGCCACCTCCCTGACTCGAGCCGCGCAGACCCCAGCCGTCGACTCCTCTCGAGTTGCCAGGCGCCGCGCCGAGCATGTCGCCGATGGCCTCCCTCAACCCACCGCCCAAACCGCTCCGGCCCCAAACCGTGGAGAAGCCACCGCCTCGAGAGCCGAGCACGACTTGAACCAGCCTGCGCGCATGATCCTTGTTGTCGGCATCGCCCTTGGGCGCCGCGTGGGCCGAGCGTTTGGGGGCGTCGCGTCTGCCCATCTGCCCCTCATGGCCATGACGCTTGGCCGTTACCTCTGTCTGATCTTTCCTGCGCCGGCTGATCTGCTCGAGCGGCGAGCTCTCACGAGGTTCGGGAGGCTTGAGGACAAATTTGGCGAGGCGACGCTGGTTGGCGAACAGCTCGTCACTGGACCGGACACCCTCACGATCTCGGTTCAAAGCGGCGACGATGAAAAAACCGGCGAAGAAGAAGAGCACCAAGAGGACGTTCAGCGCCGTGTAGTCGATGGTCCCTGCGAATGGCACGATGACTGGCTTGGGCACCGGCTGAAAGAACACCTCGAGGACGATGCCGCCCAGGTCGACCCAAGCCCGATCACCGGACCGAAGCGAGATGGCGTGACCGTCGCGATCGCGCATGGCGATGCCGCCCTCGACCGCGCGCCTCAGGCTCATCACCTGCTCGCCGCGGCGACGCAGCTCACCGTTCATCTCGTGCGTGAAACGAAGCGTGAAGCTTTGCGTGTCGCTTTGCACCACCTCGAATTTTTCGCCGCTGTGCCTCTGAGTGCCCATGGCGAAGCTCACGCCCGCGGCGGAGCCGACCGTAAACGTCGCCGGCGCGCCGGGCTTGAGGAAGTGCTCCGCGACCAGCTGGTCGCCCCAGAGGAGCCGCAGCTCGAGCCCGAGCAGGCGCTTGGTCAAGAGGTCGGTCATCACTCAGCTCCTCATCCGAGGCGTTCAACCGCTTGGGACAACCGCTCCAGCAGAGAAGTTCTTGGCGGGCCAACTCGTACCGCTGGCAACCGGCCTCGCGTCTGAGCGGCGAGATCCACGAACGGTGGCTAACCTCGAGAGCGGGAGCCGCAGCGGTCCCAGCTCGCAAGGGAGACTTGTATGCTTCTTGCCGTTCTGATCGTAGGTGCGGTGGCTGCCTATTTTGTGCTGCGGCCGGTCCCCATCAAACCGGTGCGCTGGGACGTGTC
>CAZEDU010000030.1:0-15521 GCA_964511185.1 uncultured Myxococcaceae bacterium
CAGCACGCAGGCCAGAATCAACAGCGGGTTCTTGAGGAAGCCGATCTGCCACGCGTTGCGCGAGTGGCTGCGCGCGGCGAAGGCGCGGAACACCTCGGCGAACACCAGCACCGAGAACGCGAAGTTGCGCGCGGTGGGCAAGGCGTAGCGCTCGAGCGCCCAGGCGTAGGCGGCCAGCACCAGCGCGGCCTCGAGCACGCCGGTGATCACCACCCGCAGCCACTGGTTGCGCCCCAGCGCCGGCTCGTCGAGCGGCCGCGGCGGGTGCCGCAGCAGATCAGGCCGGGTCGGCTCGACCGCCAAGGCCAGCGCGGGCAGCCCGTCGGTGACCAGGTTGATCCACAGCAGCTGCAGCGGGAGCAGCGGCACCGGCATCGCCAGCACCGCGGCGGCGAGCATCAACACCAGCTCCCCGAAGTTGCCGGTCAACAGGTACACCAGCGTGCGGCGGATGTTCTGGTAGATGCCGCGGCCTTCCTTCACCGCGGCGACGATGCTCGCGAAGTTGTCGTCGACCAGCACCATGTCGGACGCCTCGCGCGTCACCTCGGTGCCGGTCTTGCCCATCGCGATGCCGATGTGCGCTTCCTTCAACGCCGGGGCGTCGTTGACGCCGTCGCCGGTCATCGCGACGATCTGCCTTCGGTCCTTCCACTCGCGCACGATGCGCAGCTTGTCCTCCGGCGTCGCCCGCGCGTGCACCAGCCCTTCGGTGTCCTCGCCGTCGCCCACGATGCCCATCTCCCGGGCGATGGCCGCCGCGGTCTTCGGGTGGTCGCCGGTGATCATCACGGTGCGAATCCCGGCGGCCTTGGCCTGCGCCACCGCGTCGATCGCCTCGGGGCGCGGCGGATCCGCCAGGCCCACCAGCCCCACGAGCGTGAGGTCCGCCTCCCGCTCCGTCCGGCCCACCGCCACCGCCAGCACGCGCAGGCCCCGCTCCGCCATGCGCGCGCTCGCCTCGAGCGCCGCGGGGGCGTCGCCGTCGCACAAGGGCAGCACCGACTCGGAGGCGCCCTTGAGGTAGAGCACCCCGTCGGCGCGGAGAATCGACATCATGCGCCGCTCGGCGTCGAACGGGTGGACCGCGCGGCGCGGCCGCTCCCGCTCGATCGTCTCCCGATGGATGCCCAGCTCGGCGGCCGCGGCGAGGAGCGCCAGCTCGGTCGGGTCGCCGGTGCCGCTCTTCCCGTCCGCGGACAGCTCGGCCTCGCAGTTCGCCGCCGCCGCGAAGAGCACGCGCGCGCGCTCGCCGTACACCTCCCGCACCGCCATCACGCCGGCGGTCAGGGTGCCGGTCTTGTCGGTGCAGATGACGCTGGTGCTCCCCAACGTCTCCACCGCGGCCAGCCGGCGCACCAGCACGTTGCGCTTGGACATGCGCTGCACGCCGAGCGAGAGCGCGATGGTCACCACCGTGGTCAGCCCCTCGGGCACCGCCGCCACCGCGAGCGAGATGGAGACCATCAACACCTCGAGCGCCGGCGCGCCGCGCCAGAGCCCCGCGGCGGCGACCAGCGCCACGATCGCCAGGCAGAGCACGAGCAAGAGCTTGCCGAGCTGGGTGAGCCGCTGCTGCAGCGGCGTCTGCTCCTCGCGCGCGCTCGAGAGCAGCTGGGCGATCTTGCCCAGCTCGGTCGACATGCCGGTGGCGAAGACCTCGGCGCGGCCGCTGCCGGTGGCGATGGAGGTCCCGGCGAAGACCCGATCCTTCCGCTCGGCCAGCGGAGCGCCCTCGTCCACTGGCTGGGTCTGCTTCTCCACCGGCACGCTCTCGCCGGTGAGCGCCGCCTCCTGGGCGGAGAGCCGGTGCGCCTCCAACAGCCGCGCGTCCGCGGCCACCACGTCGCCCGCCTCCAGCAGCAGCACGTCGCCCGGCACCACCTCGCGCGCGGGCACCTGGCGCGCGCCGCCGTCCCGCAGCACCGTCGCGCGCGGCGCGCTCATCGCGCGCAGGGCGAAGAGGGCCCGCTCCGCGCGGTGCTCCTGCAGGAAACCCACGAACGCGTTGAGGCTGAGGATGGTGGCGATCGCCACCGCATCGCCCACCTCGCCCAACACCGCCGAGACCACGCACGCGCCGAAGAGCAGCCAGATGAGCGCCCCGCGGAATTGGTGGAGCAGGAGCCGCCAGGCCGGCGTCGCGTGCTCGCGCGCGAGCTCGTTGGGCCCGGACTGGGTCAGCCGCTGGGCGGCCTCGGCCGAGGTGAGTCCTCCGTTCATGGCGCCTTCGGTCTGCAAAGTTTGTTCATCTCCTCACCAGCCGCCCTCCGGCCCGTTCGCACACCCATACGCTCGCGCGCAAGCGGTGCGCCCACCTCCCCACCCCTGCAATCCGTGCGCATGTTCGCGCGCGTACCCCAGCAGGCCGGGTCGGGCCCAGCCCTTGCTGAAGAGCGCCGGACGATTGTTCGAGTTTGGAAAGGAGCTGCGCCATGGGTTGGACGCTTGCGCTGAGGGACGTCGGGCTGTCGGACCTGCCGAAGGTAGGCGGAAAGAACGCCTCGCTGGGAGAGATGATCCGCCAGCTGGGCGCCCTGGGCGTGCGCGTGCCGAACGGCTTCGCGGTCACCGCCGACGCGTACTGGTTCTTCTTGAAGGAGACCGGCGTCGACCAAGGCATCGAGCGGGTGCTGCGCGACATCGACTACGACCGCGTGGAAGAGGTGGTCCGCGCGAGCGAGCGGGTGCGCGAGCTCATCCTCGCCGCGCAGATGCCCGAGGCGCTGCGGCAGGCCATCGTCGCCGACTACCGCGCGCTCTCGGCCGAGTCGAACGAAGAGATGACCGACGTCGCGGTGCGTTCGTCGGCGACGGCGGAGGATCTGCCCGGCGCCAGCTTCGCGGGGCAGCAGGAGAGCTTCCTCAACGTGCGCGGGCCGGCCTCGGTGGTGGACGCCGTGCAGCGCGCCTACGCCAGCTTGTTCACGCCGCGCGCCATGCACTACCGGCACACCATGGGCTTCGGCCAACACGACGTCGCGCTCTCGGTCGGCGTGCAGAAGATGGTGCGCTCCGACCTGGCGAGCGCCGGCGTCATCTTCACCCTCGACACCGAGAGCGGCCACCCCGGCGTGGTGATGATCACCTCCGCCTACGGGCTGGGCGAGAGCGTGGTGCAGGGCAAGGTGGGGCCTGATCAGTTCTGGGTGCACAAGGAGACGCTGCGCCGCGGCTACCCGTCGCTCTTCCGCAAGCAGCTCGGCGAGAAGGAGCAGCGCTGCGTCTACGACGAGCGGGGCCACCGGCAGGTGCGCTACGAGCCGGTGCCGCAGGATCAGGCGGCGCAGTGGTCGCTCACCGACGACGAGGCGCTCTCCCTGGCGCGCTGGGCGCTCGCGGTGGAGTCGCACTACAGCGGGCTGCACGGGCAGCCCACCCCGATGGACTTGGAGTGGGCGAAGGACGGCCGCACCGGGCAGCTCTTCATCGTGCAGGCGCGCCCCGAGACGATCCACGGCGAGAAGAAGGACGTCACGTTCCGCCTCTACAAGCGGGCGCAGAAGGCCGAGCCGCTCGTCCGCGGACTCGCCGTCGGCGAAGGGGTCGCGACTGGACGTGTGCGCGTGCTGCGCGACCCTTCGCGCATCGAGGAGCTGAAGGCCGGTGAGATTCTCGTCACCGAGACCACCGACCCCGACTGGGAGCCGGTGATGAAGAAGGCGGCCGGCATCGTGACCGAGCGCGGCGGACGCACCAGCCACGCGGCGATCGTCTCGCGCGAGCTCGGCATCCCCGCCATCGTCGGCGCGGTGGGGGCGATGAGCGCGCTCCAAAGCGGCGCCACCGTCACCCTCTCGTCCGCCGAAGGCGAGATCGGCTCCGTCTACCCCGGCGAGGTGAAGTTCGAGGTCGAAACGCTCGAGGCGGGCGCGCTGCCCCAGACGCGGACCGAGCTGATGATCAACGTCGGCACGCCGGAGCAGGCGCTGGGGTTGTCCCGCCTGCCGAGCGCCGGCGTCGGGCTCGCGCGCATGGAGTTCATCTTCGCGAGCTGGGTGGGCATTCACCCCCGCGCCCTGCTCGAGCCCGACAAGGTGAGCCCGGCGGTGCGCGACGAGATCGCCCTCCGCACCCGCGGCTACGCCCGCGGCACCGACTACTTCGTCGACCGGCTCTCGCAAGGCATCGCCACGCTCGCCGCCGCGTTCTACCCGCGGCCGGTCATCCTGCGCTTCAGCGACTTCAAGACCAACGAGTACCGAAAGCTCTTGGGGGGAGAGCCGTTCGAGCCGAAGGAAGAGAACCCGATGATCGGCTGGCGCGGCGCCAGCCGGTACATCCACCCCGACTACCGCGCCGGCTTTCTGCTGGAGGTCGCGGCGGTCAAGCGCGTGCGCGAGACGCTCGGGCTGACGAACCTGAAAGTGATGGTGCCGTTCTGCCGCACGCCCGAAGAGGGGCAGCGCGTGCTCGAGGTGATGGCCGAAGGCGGGCTGCGGCGCGGCGAGAACGGGCTCGAGGTCTACGTGATGGCCGAGATTCCGTCGAACATCATCCTCGCGGAGGCGTTCAGCGCGCTGTTCGACGGGTTCTCCATCGGCTCCAACGACCTGACGCAGCTCACCTTGGGCGTCGACCGCGACTCGAGCATCGTGGCCTCGTCGTTCGACGAGCGGAACCCGGCGGTGATGCGCTCGTGCGCCGCGCTGCTCGAGGCGGCGCACCGCGCCGGGCGCCACGTCGGCATCTGCGGTCAGGCCCCGTCGGACCACCCCGCCTTCGCGGCGTTCCTCGTCGAGCGGGGCATCGACTCGATCAGCCTGAACCCCGACGCGCTGCTGCGCACCACGTTCAAGGTGGCCGAGGCGGAGCGCCAGCTCGCGCAAGGGAAGACCGACGCGGCGGTGCACTGAGTCGCTTCAAGGCAGGCTGAACGCGAAGTGCGCCGGCCGCGTCACCGCCAGGTCGCTCGGGCAAGAGCGGATGAGCCACTCGGCCACGCTGCCGAGCAGCACGTGCGACAGCCCGTCCCGCCCGTGCGTCCCGATGACGACCAGGTCGGCCTTGAGCCGCGCCGCCTCGCGCAGGGTGACCGTCCGGGGATCGCCCTCGCGGGTGGCGACCTGAAAGCGGGGGTGCGCCCGCTCGACGTTCGCCAAGAACTTCCGCGCGCGCGCCTGCGCCTCGTCCTTGCTGTTCTTGCGAAAGCCCGCGAGCACCTCCTTGGACATGCCGCGGGAGAGCGCTCCCTCGAACGGCACGTGGTAGGCGTGCACGAGCTGGAGCGCCGGGGTCTGGGGAGACGAGAGCGCCGAGGCGAGCTCCAACACGCGGTACGACGCGTCGGTGAAGTCGACCGCGGCGAGCGGCCGCAGGTACGGCCCCCGCGCGGCCTCATTGACCATCAGCACCGGCACGTCGCCCTTGCGCAGCACGCGCTCGGCGGTCGAGCCCACCACCAGGTCTCGGATCGCCCGGCGCCCGTGCCGGCCGAGGACGATCAGGTCCGCCTGGCTCGCGCGCGCGTGGCGAATGATCTCCACGAACGGCTCGCCGCGCCCCACCACGACCTTGCCGGTCACCTGCGCGCCGCCGCGCTTGGCGATGCGCCCCGCCGCCTCGCGCGCCATCGGCTCGAGCACCTTCTTCACCCGCGCGGTGGCCTCGGCCGCCACCTTGGCGGGGACGTCGCCGGGCACGACGTAGAGCAGCTGGAGCTGTCCCTTCGGCACGAAGCGCAGCCAGGTGGCGCGCTCGAGCGCGTGCGCCGCGCCGGCCGACAGGTCGGTGGCCACCACCACGTTCTTCAGGCTGGGTTCGAGCATGGTTGGGCTCACGCGTCCGCCATGGGTGCGGGGAGCTTTAGCCCGAAGTCACGCAGCGTCTCGACCACGCCGTCCATCGTGAAAGGCCGGCGGTGTCGAAAGACGAACGGCCGGGGTGAGATGGGGTTCCAGTCGATGTCCGAAGGCGGGCGCGGGAGGGCCTTCAGGTCGCCCTCGCTCATCCAATACGAGAACGACGCCTTCTTGGAGAAGCGCAGCGGCGCATACGCGTCGCCTCTCGTCGGGATGGGCGCGTGGCGGCCGCCGGGCACCGCCTGCAACGTGGCGAGCACCAGGCCCAGCTCGACCGGCTTCAGCCCGCGCAGGTAGTCGGCGAACAGCCGCGGCGAGACCTTCAAGTGCCGCGCGAGCTGAACGACCCGCGGCGCGGTGTTGCGCTTCTGGCGGTCCAGGTCCGCGAGCAGTCTGGCGGCCTCGCGCGAGAAGCCGGCGCCTCGCAAGAAGGCCCGCGCGTTCTCCTCCGCGCGCCGCTCGCGTTCCTGGGCGCCGCGGTCGGCGAAGAAGTGCATCAGCCCCAGGCCGCCCAAGATGAGCGGCAGGCCGACCACTGCCCCCACCGCGCCGGCGGAGAGCGCGAGCGCGCCCGCGGCGATCATGAACGACCCGGACGCCTCGCCTTTCTTGCCCTGGGTGAGCAGCTCGACGCCGGTGATGACGTTGAGGGCGCTGGTGAGCACCGGGCTACCGACGCGCAGCGCCGCGACGGGCGGCAGCTTCATCATCGACATCACCGTCTGCACCAGGTCGGTGGAGAGGTTCGCGCCCGCCACGATGGTGCGCAGCTGGCCCGCGAGCGAGTCGTTGGTGAAGCCCTTCACGCCGTGCGCGACCGCGGCGGCGCTGAAGGCGACGGTGAGGCCCCGCAGCGCCGTGATGCGCGGATCGCCGCGCGGGAACGTCTTCACCACCCGCTGAACCGCCGTGTTGGCGCGGCGAATGGACTCGGCGGACTGCGGGTCGAACGGCACCTTCACCCGCGAGAGGGCCGAGACCAGGCGCTTCGCCTGGGTGGCCGACAGCCCGAGCAGCCGCCCGTGGCGCCGCATGCCCAGGAGCAGCCGCGCGAGCCGCGCCGACTGACCGCTCGAGGCCATCTCGTGCGCGACCCCGGCGGTGCTGGTGAGCGCGATGGCGGCGAGCGCGATGGGCCGCTTGCCTTCCGACATCTGCCCCAGCCGGTCGAGGAAGGTGGTCTCTCCCCTGCCCGCCGCCTCCATCGCCTGTCCGAAGGCGCGCTCTCCGGCGCCCGTCTGCGCGAAGCGGACGAGCTCTTCGCTCTCGAGCAGCGCGCGCGCCTCCCGCGCCAACGCCGCCCGCTCGAGCTGCACCAGGGCGAACCCCGAGCGGGTCGCCGGGTCTTCCAAGGCCAGCGCCTCCGAGGCCGCCGCCAGCGCGTGGGAGAAGGCCTGGGCGGCGCGGTCGAGCCGCTCGTACTGTGCGCGGTGCTGCTGGCGAAAGGCCTTCACCGCCTCGGCCGCCTGCGGCGGCGAGAGGGCCGGCCCGAAGCCATCGACCAGCGACTTGAGCTCCAGGTGGAGCTGGTCGACCTCGCGCGCGGCGTCGCGGAGCTCTCCCTTCGCCGACCGAAGCGACGCCCGCACCGCGCGCGCTCCGGCCTCGGAGGGTTGGCTCTGGCCCGCGCGGCTCAAGGCCACCGTCCGCCGCGCCAAGGTGACGATGCGCGGCTGGGGCCGAGCGGCCGCGGGCGCGGGTCGGGACGGGGTGAGTGAACGGTCGTTGGATACCCGCGACATTCCGAAGGATTGTCGTGAGGAGACAGCTGTCCGTTTCCGGCCGGGCTACTCCCCCATCACCTTGAGAATCAGGCGCTTACGCCGCTGCCCGTCGAACTCTGCGTAGAAAATCTGCTGCCAGGGTCCCAGGTCGAGCTTTCCGTCGGTCACCGGCACGATGACCTGGTGGTGCACGAGCAGGCTTTTCAGGTGCGCGTCGCCGTTGTCTTCACCGGTCCGGTGGTGGCGGTAGTCGGGGTTCTCCGGGGCGAGCCGCTCGAGCCACTCCCAGATGTCCTCCCAGAGCCCGGGCTCGTTGTCGTTCACGAACACCCCCGCGGTGATGTGCATGGCCGACACGAGCACCATGCCCTCGCGGATCTGGCTGCGCTGAACGAGCGCCTGGACCTGGTCGGTGATCCGCACCAGCTCCTTCTTTTGCTTGGTCTCGAACCACAGGTACTCGGTCTTCGTCTTCACGTTTTCGGTGTCCTTCCCGGTAGATCGCCCTTCGACCCACAGCTACAGGCCTGTTCGCCCGGTTCCTCACAGGCCGTTCGTTGGCGCCTCGTCCGGGGTGGATCTACCCTCTTTGAATATGGGTGCGCGCGCCATTGGATCCGGGGTGATCTCCTTCGGGCTGGTCAACATCCCCGTCAAGCTCTTCTCCGCCGCGGAGTCGGGCGCCCGCATCTCGTTCAACCAGCTGCACGGCAAGTGCAAGACGCGCATCAAGCAGCAGCTCTACTGCCCGACCGATGAGCAGGTCGTCCCGCGCGAAGAGATCGTCAAGGGCTACGAGTTCGCCAAGGACCAGTACGTGCTCTTCAGCGAAGACGAGCTGCGGGCGCTGGAAGAGGCGTCGTCGAAGGCGATGCAGATCACCGAGTTCGTGCCGCTGGGCACGGTGGATCCGCTCTTCTTCGACGGCGGCTATTACCTGGGGCCGGACAAAGGCGGCGCGCGCGCGTACCGGCTCCTGGCCGCGGCGCTGGAGCAGACGCAGTACGCGGCCGTGGCCCAGTACGTCACGCGCGGCAAGCAGACGCTGATCCTCATCCGCGCCGCCCGGGGCGCGTTGGTCATGCAGCAGATGCGCTACGCCGACGAGGTGAAGGCGCTCTCGGAGATCCCGCTCGGCGACGCCGACGTGAAGCCCGCGGAGCTGGAGCTCGCCAAGCGCTTCATCGACGAGCTGTCGAGCCAGGCGTTCGACCCGACCAAGTACAAGGACGAGTACCGCGCCAAGCTGCAGGAGATCATCGACCGCAAGGTGAAGGGCGAAGAGGTCGCGCTGACGCCAGCGCCCGCCGCGCCGCCCGTCGTCGTCGACCTGATGGAGGCGCTCAAGGCGAGCCTCGCCAAGGGCAAGGCTGCGGGGGACGCCGCGGAGGAGCGCAAGCCGCCCAAGCGCGCCGCGCGGGGTGGCGCGGCGGCACCGGCCGCGAAGCCCAAGGCCAAGCGCGGCTAGCGGCAATGCGCAGGGAGGCGAGCGGCCTTCACCGCGCGCGCGGGCGGCGCTTCCCCTTGTCCGCCTGGAGCTCGCGAAGCGCATCGGCGGCGACCCAGCGGGCGCTGCGCGTGGCCGGATCACCGCCGCGTGGCCCGCCCGCCCGCTCGTTCGCGGCGTCGCGGATCCGCTCGGCGCAGGCGATGGCCTCGGCGCGAAGCGCTGGGTTGCGCTTGCCGACGTTTCGCAGCGCCCAGTTGACCGCCTTCTTCACGAAGTTGCGGTCATCGAAGGCGCCCCGCTCGATGAGCGGCAGCAGGTCCAGAAAGGCCTGGTCGCGCGCGGCCTTGTCGTGGACGGCGAGGCCGGCCATCAGAGAGAAGCCGCCGCGCTTCACCCACTCTTCGCGGCGGGCCGCCCACTCCACCGCCTGGGTCCAGGCATGCCGGGTCCGATCGAAGAGGCTGGTCGTGGCTTGATCGCACAGGTCCCAGGAATCGAAGTCACGCGCCCAGGCCTCGAGCTGCTTGGACGTGACCGCCGCCGGATCATCGACGAAACAGGCGAGCAAGCGCGCCTCGTGGTTCCCGGTCGCCCAAAGCGCGAGCGCCAGCGCGTGGTCGGTGCCGATCCGCTGGGCGATCCGACGCAGCTCGTAGATCGACACCCCGAACGCGCGCTCGACGTTGATGCCGTAGCGGGCCATGCCGGCGCGGTTCTTCTCGCTGCCCATCGCCTTCAGCTCGGCCACGAGCCCGGCTGCCTGTCGTTCGGCGCTCGTCATCGCTTTCGACTGAGAAACCGGGGCCATACCAAAAGCGTCAGCCCCTTGTGGTATTTCGTTCCTCACGTGAGCGGATCAGCGACCAGCCCCGGCTACTCGGCCGCAGAAGCAGCGGCGCTCCTGGCGATTCCGCTCGCCCGGTTCCGCGCCCTGGCCAAGGCCGGCTACGCGTCCATGGGCGGCTGCCCGGAGCGCTTCCACTTTCAAGACCTCGTGCTCCTCCGCGCGGCCCAGCGCCTGAAGGAGCGCAAGGTCCCCACCCGGCGCATCGCCCGGGCGCTGGCGAACCTCAAGTCTCAGCTCCCGGCGGATCGGCCGTTGAGCTCCATCGTGCTGGTCGCCGAGGGCGAGGAGCTGCTCGCCCGCGATGGTCAGGCCCACTGGAACCCCGAGTCAGGACAGGTGGTCTTCGACTTCCGCTCGGATGCGCTGGCCGAGCGGCTCGCCTCGCTCAAGCCGCACCCTTCGCTCGAGGCGCTGTTCGACCGCGCCGTCGAGCTGGAGGAGCCGGCGCCCCAGGCCGCCATCGCGCTCTACACCCGCGTGCTGGAGCGCTCCCCGCTGCACGTCGACGCGTTGATCAACCTGGGCAGGCTGCACTACGCGCGCGGCAAGACGACCGAGGCGCGCGCCCTGTTCGAGCGGGCCGTCGCCGCCGCGCCCGACGACGCGATCGCCGCGTTCAACCACGCCATCACCTTGGAAGACGTGAGCGAGAGCGTCCAAGCCATCGCCGAGTACACCCGCGCGCTGTCGCTCGACCCGAGCCTGGCCGACGCCTACTTCAATTTGGCTCGGCTGTACGAGCGGCTGGGGCAGAAGACGGCGGCGCTGCGGCACCTGAAGGAATACCACCGCCGCTCGAGGCCGAGCTGAGCGCGTAGGCGGCCTTCGCCACCGCCGCCCGTCCGCACGGCCCACGAAACACGCAGCGCGCGCAGACCTCCAGCTTGTCGGTCTTGGGAAACGCCTGCTCGGGCTGCGGCGTGTTGCCCGACGCGTCGACGAGGTAGCCGCGCATCGTCTTGACGCTCTGGGCGAAGCGCTCTTTGAAGCGGTCGAGCTGCGCCGAGCGGATGTCGACCACCTCTTCGGTGCCCTCGTTCAGGTACACCAGCCGCGCCTGCATCTGCTCGACCGGCAGGCCGTACCGCGCCGACAGGTAGAGCGCGTAGCCTAAAACCTGGTCGTCGTAGCCTTCGCGCGGCTTCCCGGTCTTCCAGTCGACGATGACGGTGGTGCCGTCGTCTTGCCGGTACGCGAAGTCCGGCACCGCGAAGACCTTCACCCCCTCGAGGTGAAAGATGGACCGCTCGAAGTCCATCAGGTCCACCTCGAGCCACTGCTCCTGCTTGATGGTGCGCGCGCGCCGGAGCCAGGGCGACGAGAAGAACCAGGTCAACGCCTTCTGCACGTTCTGCCAGTTCTCCAGCCAGGCCGCGCTCTCGACCTTCTCGCCGTACTCGTGCTCGACCAGCCCGTTGAACTCCTTGCGCCACCGGTCGCGCCAGTAGCGCCGCGTGCGCGAGAACGCGAAGTCCTGCCGCATCACGTTGTGCACCCGGTCGATGACCCGCGCGGGGTCGAGCGTCCGGCCGTTCTTCGTCGCCATCAGCGCGCCGCGCACGGCCGCGTGCACGATGCTGCCGCCCCAAGTGAAGCGGTTGGACAGCTTCTTGAGCACGTAGAGCTGCCGCACCGACTGCGTGGCGAACGGCTCCCAGCCGCCCCACGACCGGTAGTAGTGAAAGTAGTAGGCGCGCGCGCAGCTCGAGAGCTTCTCGTGCCGGCTCTTCGACCAGGAGAACTCGTTGGTCAGGGGGCGCTTCAAGGCTTGGTCATCTTATGCCGGGCTGGGGTATGAGGGCCTCCCGATGAGGCCAGTTTCTGACGCGAACCGTACGGTCCTGATCACCGGCGCCTCCAGCGGCCTGGGCGAGGCCTGCGCCCGGGCCTTCGCCTCCCATGGCTCCCGCGTGGTGCTCGCGGCGCGGCGGGAGGACCGCCTGAACGAGCTGACCGCCCTCTTGCAGAGCCAGGGGCACCGCGCGCTCGCCGTGCGCTGCGACGTCACCCAGCCCGACGACGCGCGCGCCCTGTTCGACCGGCTGGGCGAGACGTTCGGCGCGCTCGACGTGCTCGTCAACAACGCGGGCGTCGGGCTGTTCGGGCCGCTGGAAGCGGTGACCGACGCGCAGCTCGAGCGGGTCTTCCAGGTGAACGTGCTGGGGCTCACGCGCGTGACCCAAGGCGCGCTGCCGTTTCTGAAGAAGAGCGCCGACGCGCACGTGGTGAACGTGAGCTCGGTGCTCGGTCACCGCGCGCTGCCGATGCTGGGCGGCTACAGCGCCTCGAAGGCCGCGGTGAACTCGCTCACCGAGTCGATGCGGCTGGAGCTCGCGCCCTGGGGCATCGACGTGCACCTGGTGTCCCCCGGCCTCATCGCCACCGAGTTCCGGCAGGTGCGGCTGCACGCCCCGGGCTTCGGCCCCGAGCAGCTGCCCGACGACGGCGTGCCGCCCGAGGCGGTGGCCCAGACCATCGTGGAGATGTGCCGGACCGGCCGAAAAGAGGCGGTGGTCGGCTGGTCGTCCCGCGCCATCGTGTGGAGCAACCGGCTCGCGCCGCGCCTGTTCGACAAGATCGCCCACCGCATGGTGGGCCCCTCGGCCAAGCCGCCGAAGACGCCGAATGCCTGATCCGCTGCGCACCGAGCTGCTCGCGTGGTTCGACCGCGCCCAGCGCGACCTGCCCTGGCGCAAGACGCGCGACCCGTACGCCATCTGGGTGAGCGAGGTGATGCTGCAGCAGACGCAGGTGGCCACCGTCATTCCGTATTGGCGGCGCTTCCTCGCGCGGTTTCCGACGGTGGAGGCGCTGGCCGAAGCGCCGCTCGACGACGTGCTGGGGCACTGGAAGGGGCTCGGTTACTACTCGCGCGCGCGCAACCTGCACCGCGCCGCGCAGACGCTCGCCGCGGCGGGGCGGGCCGGGCTGCCGCGCACCGCGAAGGACCTGCTGCAGCTGCCCGGCTTCGGCCGCTACACCGCCGGCGCGGTGGCGTCCATCGCCTTCGGCGAGGAGGCGCCCATCGTCGATGGAAACGTAGCGCGCGTCTTCTCCCGCCTGTTCGAGGTGGAGGGCGCGCCGGGCGAGAAGGCGCGCGAGGCGAGGCTGTGGCAGCTGGCCGAGGAGCGCGTATGCGGTGAGCGCCCGGGCGACTGGAACCAGGCGCTGATGGAGCTCGGCGCGCTTATCTGCCTCCCCGACAACCCGACGTGTCTCCTCTGCCCGGTGCGCGCCTTCTGCGGCGCTTGCCGGAGCGGGCGGGTGGCGGAGCTGCCGCCCAAGCGCGTGCGCGCGCCGCGGCAGTCGCTCCACCTGGGCCTGGCGCTGTGGCGGAAAGAGAGCGCGGTGCTGCTCGCCCGGCGCGCGGAGAAGGGGCTCTTCGGCGGGCTGTGGGAGCTGCCCAGCTGGCCGTTGTCGAAGGGAGAGAGCGCGCAGGACGCCGCGGCCCGCGCCTTTCGCAAGGCGCTCGAGCTGGGGGCGCCTCTGGGCCAGGTGCAGCGCACGCTCACCCACCGGGACTTGACGCTCACCCTCTACCCGGTGCTCCGCGGCAAGCCGCCCGGCAAGGCGCATTACTTAGAAACCCGCTGGGCCACCCCGGCCGAGGCGGAGTCGCTCGGCATCAGCACCGCGATGCAGAAGGCCCTCGAGCTCGCGTGGAAGAGCCCCTGACGATGTCCGCGCGCGACCCCGGCGAGGGCTATCGGCGCGATCGCGTCACGGCCGAGGAGCGCTTCGACGAGGTGGAGGCGACCGTCTCGCACCTCTTGCGGTGGGCGCACCCGGGGCTCGGCGGCAAGAGCTTCGGCGGCGCGCTGTACCAGGGGCTGACCGAGCGCGGGCTGCTCGAGGCGCGCGCGGTGTTCGAGCTGGGCGGAGGGCTGGGCGACCTGGCCTCCGAGCTGTGCCGGGCGGCGGGCGGCCCGCTTCGCTACACGTTCCTCGAGCTGTCCCCTCGCCTGGCCCGCGCCCAGCGCGCGAAGGTCCCGCACGCGGAGTCGGTCGGCGCGCACGCCGAGCGGCTGCCCTTTCGGGACGCGAGCCTGCGCGGCCTCTTCCTCTCCAACGAGGTCATCGCGGACCTCCGCGTGGTCGAGGCGGGCTCGCGCGAGGGCGAGGCGCTGCGCGCGCGCTACGCGCTCGACGTCGCTCGAGGGCAGCTGATCAACGCGGGCGCGATGCGTCTGCTCGAGGAGCTCAGGCGCGTGCTCGCCCCGGGCGCGGCGACGTGCCTCACCGAGTTCGGCGGCGACTTTCCCCCCCGCGCGGTGCGCCTGGAAGGGCCGGGCGGACGCGGCAGACACCACGAGCACTCGATCCACTTCGGACAGCTCGAGCAGGTCGCGCGCGCCTTGGGGTTTTCGACCGAGCGGGTGCCGCTGCACGTGCTGGTGGGCGCCGACCCGGCGCTCCGCGTCGCCAGCTACCTGGACCTCCTGCGGCTGCGCCGCTTCGTTCCGTCGCTCCCGGTCTTCGCCTTCCCCGGGTCGGAGCTCCAGCGCCGGCACCCGGTGTTGACCCGCCTCTTTCGCTTCGACTTCCCCCCGCTCGGCTCGCCGCGCTTCCCCGAGCCTCAGGCGACGGGCGGCTTCTTCCAGCTCTTCCACGCGCTCATCCTGCGCGTTGGATGAAGGTCCGTCTGTCGGGAGGCAGACGGGCGTGAGACGGTCAACCCATTTTTACGTGCCATTCGGACCGTTTTGGCCCAATGTGCAGCCGCTTCACCCCACCCCACTTCCCACAGGAGCTCTTGGAGATGCCTCCGTCCAAGAAGACCACCGCGCCCACTGAGAAGCGGACCAGCACGACGTCCATCCCGCCCGCCGCGCCCCGCCGCACCATCACGCACGAAGAGATCGCGATGCGCGCGTATGAGATCTACCAGGCGCGCGGCGGCAATCATGGCCGCCACGAAGATGACTGGCAGCAGGCCGAGCGCGAGCTGAAGCTCGGCCGTCAGTAGCGGCGCGTCACGGCGCCGGCGGCGGGGCCATCGACGCGTCGGCTTCGGCGAGCGCGCGCATGCGGCGCTGCGACTGCCGGACCTGCTCGAACACCTGCTCCGCGTCGCGCACCGAGCGCATCGCCAGGCCGCACGCGGGCGTCACCGGCAGCTGCGCGAGCAGCGGACCGAACGGAATCGAGCTGGGGAGCGTGGCGCGCAGCCCCGCTTCCACCGACTCGACCAGCTCGTCCAGCTCGAAGGTCGACGAGAGGTCGGTCGGCACGATGCCCAACGACAGGCGCGCCCCTTGCGAGAGGAACCGCAGGAACGCGTCGCGCTCCTCGAGCACGGCGTCGAGCGAGAGCCGGACGTCGATCGACAGCAGATCGATCCCCAGCTCGAGCATCGAGCGCCAGTCGGTGTTGCTGCAGCAGTGCAGCCCGACCAGCGCGCCTTCCCGCTGCAGCGCGGTGACGAACAGCTTGAGCTCCTGCAAGAGCAGCAGGTGGCGCGGGTCGCGGCGGTCGAAGGCGTACAGCCCGGGCTCGTCGAGGAAGAAGAGGGGCGTCGCCGAGGCGCGCCGCACCGCCTTCACCATCGCGAGCGACTTTGCCATCAAGAGGCGGAAGATCTGCTGATCCAGCGGCTCGACCTCGGCCGCGGGCTTGCCGGTCGACGTCCGCGCCACCCAGCGCACGGTGGCGGGGCCGGCGAGCTGCACCTTGGCGAAGGGGAGCTTTCGCTCCTGCAC
>CAZEDU010000030.1:15531-45410 GCA_964511185.1 uncultured Myxococcaceae bacterium
AGAGGAACGGCTTCCAGGCCCGGCACGCGGTCGACGACGGCTCGAAGGGCGCCAGCGCCTCGGACTGCAGCGCGGACTCGATGGCGGTGCCGTACGGCTCCCGCTGCGCCATCCACGTCTCCAGGTCGACGGTGCACATGCCTTCGTCGTCGAAGGAGAGGCCGGGCAGCCCATCCAGCGCGGCGGGGATCATGAACTCCCCTGGATGCCCGACAGGCAGCTGCGGCAGATACGGGACGTCGACCTGCAGCGCCATCTGGAGCGCGAGCTCCTGCTGCGTGTGCGGCAGGCTACCGATGCCGGTGGTCGCGTTGTGGGGAAGCAGCTGCAGGGCACGCCGAACGCTGGGGACGGTCATGGCCTGCTCAGTCTAGTGCTTTTCAATGCTGCTCCACCTCACGAAAGGGACGCGCCCGGTCCGACGCGGGTCGCTTCGACAGAGAGCTGGGCGCGTTGGCGTGCGCGCCGTCGGCGACGCCGATGCCGAGCCGATTGACCAGCTCGCCGCCGAGCCAGCCGGTGACCAAGGCCAGCGCCACCGCGACGCCCGCGAAGATGATCGCGAGCCCCTCGGGGCGCGCCGGCGCGTCGAAGCGCAGGAGCCAGCTGGCGACGAAGAGCACCAGCACCACCACGTTGCCCAGGCCGTGGTACGCGCCGATCGCCTTGGCGCGCGTGCGCGGCGGGATGGCGAGCCAATCGACCAGGCCGAACACCCCGGCGACCAGGCCCGTCACCACGCCGATGGCGATGAGCCAGAAGGACATCTCGAACCAGAAGACGCTGCCGGACAGAAGCCCGACGATGTCGAAGACGAAGGCGGTCGCGAGCAACCCGAGCGGAAAGACGATCAGCATCGGGTGAATCGGATGGCCGAACAGCTTGGCTTGGCTTTCCATCGAAGCGCTCCTCTCCCTCCCAACGGTGGGAGCGGATGGACGCCTGCGCAACGAAGCGCCCGCCTGCCTGGTTGGAGAGGGGGGACCGTCCCCGGAGGGGACTGTCCCCGGAAGTTGCGAGCCCTCGAGCGGGCTGAGCCGCTGGCTTTCGCGCGTGGCCTTGGGAAAACCGGGGACAGTCCCTTTCAGGGACAGTCCCCTTACGAGACTGAGTAGTAGAAGGCGTTCGGGTGGTGGAAGACGAGCGCCGAGACCGAGGCCTCGGGTTCCATCATGCAGCCGTCGGTGAGCTGCACGCCGATCTCCTCGGGTTGGAGCACCTGGAACAGCTTCTCCTGGTCCTCCAGCCGCGGGCACGCCGGGTACCCGAACGAGTACCGCTTGCCTTGGTACTCCGCCCGGAAGCGCTCGAGCATCGTCATCTCCGGCGCGTCCGGGAACCCCCACATGCTGCGGATCTGCGCGTGGATCAGCTCGGCGTAGCCCTCCGCCGTCTCGAGCGCGAGCGCCTGCACGGCGTGCATCTTCAGGAAGTCCCCCGCGGCCTTGTACTGGTCGGCCAACGCGCGAATGCCCTCGCCCGAGGTCGTCACGAACATGCAGAGGTTGTCGACCGGCTCGCCGCCGCGCAGCGGCGAGACGAAGTCCGACAGGCACACCTGCGACTCGCGCTCTTGCCGCTGGAACTCGAAGGTCACCAGCTTCGCGCCGCTCTTGCCGTCGAACAGGTGCAGCGCGTTGCCGTCGCTCCCGGCCTTGTAGAACTGAAACACCGCCTTGGCCTTCATCACGCCCTCTTTGAGCTCCGCCTTGAGCGCGTCGAGGGTGGCCTTGAGCTCGAGCGCCTTCACGCCGTCTTCGGTCTGCTTCAGCTTCGCCTCCTCCGGCGTGCCCAGCGCGCGCGCGGCCGAGCCCTTCACGCCGAAGTGGCGGCCATAGAGCATCACCGGGTTGATGAACCGCCAGATGTGATCGAGCGGCGTGTTGTGCAGCACGTGGCGCTCGAAGTCCGGCGGCGCCGGCACCCGCTCCAGAATCGGAATCGCCTTCGCGCGCGCGGCGGGGGCGGCCACCGGCGCCGGCCGCGCCTGCGCCTCGGCCTTGAGCTTCTGCCGCCGCTCGGCCAGGTCGCGCTTGAGCTGCTCGAACTGCCCCGGCTCGACGATCTGCTTCGCCAGCTCCAGCCCGCTCATCGCGTCTTGCGCGTAGGCCACCGTGCCCGCGTACGCCGGGGCGATCTGCTTGTCGACGAAGTTGCGCGAGAGCGCCGCGCCGCCGACCAGAATCGGCGTGCTCACCCCCGCGCGCGACAGGTCTTCCGCGGTCGAGACCATCTGGTGCGCGCTCTTCACCAACAGCCCGGACAACCCGACGATGTCGGGCCGGTGCTCGCGCACCGCCTTCACCAGCTGCTCCGGCGGGACCTTGATGCCCAGGTTCACGACCTCGAAGCCGTTGTTGGAGAGGATGATCTCCACCAGGTTCTTGCCGATGTCGTGCACGTCGCCCTTCACCGTGGCGAGAACGATCTTCCCGCGCGAGGCGGCGCTCGCCTTGTCCATGTGCGGCTCCAAGTGATTGACCGCCGCCTTCATCGCCTCGGCGCTCTGCAGCACCTCGGCCACGATGAGCTCGTTGGCGCCGAACAGCCGGCCCACCTCGTCCATCCCCTTCATCAGAGGGCCGTTGATGATGTCGAGCGGCTTAGCCTGCTGCAGCGCCAGGTCAAGATCGGCGGTCAGCCCGTCGCGTGAGCCTTCGATGATGTAGCGCGCCAGCCGCTCCTCGAGCGGCAGGTCGGCCTTCACCGCCTTCTTCTCTTTCCGCTCCCGGAAGTGCGCCGCGAAGGGCGCCACCGGGTCGGCGCCGCGGTTGTAGAGCAGGTCCTCCGACAGCCGGCGGTCCTCCTCGGGCAGCGACGCGTAGCGCTCCAGCTTCTCCGAGTTGACCAGCGCCATGTCGAGGCCGGCCTGCGTGCAGTGGTAGAGGAAGACCGAGTTGAGCACCTCGCGCCCGGCGGCCGGCAAGCCGAACGACACGTTCGAGATGCCCAAGACCGTCTTGCACATCGGGAAGCGCTGTTTGATCAGCCGCACCCCTTCGATGGTCTCCACCGCGCTGCCCACGTACTGCGCGTCGCCCGAGGCGCACGGGAACACCAGCGGATCGAAATAGAGATCCTCGGCCGCCATGCCGTACTTCTGGGTGAGCAGCTCGAACGAGCGCTGGGCCACCTCGAGCTTCTTCTGGCGCGTCACCGCCATTCCGACCTCGTCGATGCAGCCGACCACCAGCGCGGCGCCGAACTTGCGCGCGAGCGGCACCACCTTCTCGAAGCGCTCCTCGCCGTCCTCCAGGTTGATGGAGTTGATGATCGCCTTGCCCTGGCTGTAGGCGAGCGCCATCTCGATGACCTTCTCGTCGGTCGAGTCGATCATCAAAGGCACGCGCACCTTCTTCACCACCACCTCGAGGAAGCGGCGCATGTCCGTCAGCTCCTCGCGGTCGGGGTTCGCCAGGCAGACGTCGATCACCTGCGCGCCCCGCTTGACCTGGGCCCGGGCGATCTCCGAGGCGTCCTCGAACTGCTCGGCGACGATCAGCTCCTTGAACTTCTTCGAGCCGATGACGTTGGTGCGCTCGCCGACGACGACCGGGCGCAGGTCGTCGGTCACCTCCAAGTAGTCGACGCCCGAGAGCGTCGAGCGCCGCGCGGTCGGCGGGGTGCGCGGCGGAAGTCCCCGCACCGCGCCGGCGATCGCCTCGATGTGGCCGGCGTGCGTCCCGCAGCAGCCGCCCACCACGTTCAGCCAGCCGCTCTCGACGAAGCGGCGCAGCGCCCGCGCCAGCATCTCGGGCGTCTCCAGGTACCGGCCGTTCTCGTCCGGCAGCCCGGCGTTCGGCACGCAGCCGACCGGCACCCGCGCCATCGACGCGAGCGACCGCACGTGGTCGGTCATGAACTCGGGGCCGGTCGCGCAGTTGAGGCCCAGGTACAACAGCTCGACGTGCTCGAGCGAGGCGGCCAGCGCCTCGACCGACTGCCCCGCCAGCATCGTCCCCATCGGCTCGATGGTGCCCGACACCGCGATGGGCACCTGGTCGCCCGCGCGCGCGAACGCCCGCTGAATGCCGAACAGCGCCGCCTTCACGTTGCGGGTGTCCTGCGAGGTCTCGAGCAACAGGTAGTCGACGCCGCCCTCGAGCAGCGCGAACGCCTGCGCCTCGAACTGGTCCACCAGCTCGTCGAAGGTGATGCCGCCGGTGACCGAGATGGCCTTGGTGGTCGGGCCTATCGAGCCCGCCACCCAACGCGGGCGCGCCGGGGTGCTGAACCGGTCGGCCGCCTGGCGCGCCAGCCGCGCCGAGGCGACGTTCACCTCGTAGGCCTTGTCCGACAGCCCGAACTCGCCGAGCACGAGCGGCGTGCCGCCGAAGCTGTTGGTCTCGGTGATGTCGGCGCCGGCCGCGAAGTACTGCGCGTGGATCTCTTCGATCAGCTCGGGCCGGGTGAGCACCAGGTGCTCGTTGCACCCTTCGTACTCCGCGCCGCCGAAGTCCGACGCCTTCAGGTTCTTCGACTGCAGCATGGTGCCCATCGCGCCGTCGAGCACCAGCACGCGCTCGCCGATCGCCGCCTTGAGCGCCCGAACCCGCTCGGCGCGCACCGCCCGCTCCGCCGCCGACATCGAAGGCCCCCTCGCCGTCATTTCAACACTCCCGTCAAAAGGAACACGCGAAACGGAGACGCTCCGTCGCGCGCGTGTGTGTCGCGCGTCAGCCGCGAGAACCCCGCGTCCTCGAGCGCGCGCTCGAGCCAGTCCGGGTCGAACCCCAGGTGCTGGTGCCCCAGCCGCTCCTTCACCCAGCCCTCGCGGTGCGGCATCAGCTCGAGCACCACGACGCGGCCACCGCCCTTGAGCAGCCGCGCCGCCTCGCTCAAGACCTTCTTCGGCTCGACGACGTGGTGAAGGCTCTGCGAGAGCACCACCAGGTCCTTCTTGCCGGAGGGCAACGACAGCGCGTGGAGGTCCTCCTGCACGAACTGAATGTTCTTGAGCTTCTCCCGCAGCGCGCGCTCCTTCGCCTTGGCGAGCGCGTCGCGGTTGTTGTCGATCGCCACCACCCGCTTGGCCCACCGCGCGAGCGCCACCGACAGGACGCCCGTGCCGCAGCCGAAGTCGACCACCTCGAGCGGCGGCAGGAGCGCCGAGAGCGCCTGCGCCCAGAGGAACCACGACTGTCCCGGCTCGAGCAGCCGCTCGTTGAGCGCTTGGCGGTCTTCCCGCTGCCGGAGCAGATCGGTGAGCCGGGCGCGGTCGCCGTCCGGATCCTCGGCCTCCTTCGCCAGCCGAATGAGCGGCCAGCGCGGGTCGCTCGAATCGATGGCGAGCGAGTAGTAGGTGTAGCCGCCCTGCCGCTCCTCGGAGATGAGCTCGAGCCCCTTGAGCTTCCCCAAGTGGTGCGAGACCGACGACTGCGCCACGCCGATGAGCGACACCAGCTCGCTCACGTTGAGCGGGGCCTCGCCGAGCAGCCGCACGATGCGCAGCCGCGTCGGGTCGCCCAGGACGCGAAAGCTCTCCGAGAGGACCTCCATATCGACGAATCAACGTATACCGATACAGCCCTTCGAGGCCAGGGCGGACGAGGGGCGCAAGGCTCACATCGAGAACACGCAAAAATACCGCCCGCCGCCCAAGGGCTTGGCGCCCTGGAGGGCGGCCAGGAGGAGCTCGCCCGCCTGCCTCGCCGGGTAGCCCAAGGCCGGGCAAGGCCGGAGGTCCGGGGGGCCCTTCTCGCCGAAGGGGGTCTGCCGCTCCCGCTGGACGAAGAGCAGCGGCCGGGCGGCGCGCAGCTCCCGGAGCAGCCGCGCCTCGTGCCCCGCGTATTCGGGCGGCCAGAACCAGTCGATGCCCACCGGGCTCTGCTGGCCGTACAGGGCGTGGATCAGCGGGTAGTCGAAGAAGACGACGAAGGGCCGCGCGGTCGAGAGCACGTGCTGGTCGATGAGCGTCTTGAGCTCTAAGTACCGGTCGAAGGTGTTCGGGTTGGTGTGAATGCCCCGCAGCGGCACGAACAGCTCCCCTAAGTCCTTCGACTGCGCGGAGCGCGGCTGGTCTCGGTAAGGGACGCGCGCGTTCGCCAGCGCGAACACCGCCACCACCACGGCGGCGCTCAGCAGCCAGACGCGCTGCGGCTTCTCTTCGGGCAGCGTGTCCGCGAACACCACGCCCAGGCCCACGAGCCCGAGCTGCGGCGTCGCATACCCCCAGCTGATGCCCGCGGACCACGCGATGGCGAGCCAGCCTGCGTGCAGCGCGAACCGCGCCGTGACCTCCGGCGACCACGGGCGCGGCGTGGTGACGAGCCGGCCGACGAGGAGCCCTACGCCCAACGCGAAGACGATGTGCGCGGTGGGGCCATAACGAAACGAGCCCCACGCCAGCACCACCGCCGCCACAACACCGGCAAGCAGCAGGTGACGGGCCCACGCCACCCGCGCGCGGCCGGCCAGCCGAGCCATCCGCTCGGGCAGCAGCGCGAGCGCCCCCAGCGCGAAGGCGCCGAGCACCAGCGGGTGCAAGTAGAACGACAAGCCCGAGCGGACCACATCGGAGCCGTGCGAGGCGCCCAGCACCTGCGCCACGAAGTCGGCCCACGCGCCTGCGGCGACGAGCCAGCCGAGGAACAGCGCGCCCACCAGGAGCGCGGGTGACACCGCGGCGACGAGCGGGCGCCACGCCCCGCGGGTGCGCCACGCGACGAACAGCCAGTGCAGCACCACGAACACGGCGAAGTTCTGCTTGCACAGCGCCGCCGCGACGAAGGCGAGCGAAGCGGCGGCCTCGAGCCAAGCGGCCTTCGGCGCGCGCGTCTCCAACGAGGCCGCGAGCGCGCAGGTCAACCCGATGGCGCCGAAGAAGACGCCGTCGACCGTGTACCAAGGCATCGGCGGGAAGTGGTGGAGCGCGAGCGCGCAGAAGAGCGCCGAGAGCGCGAACAGCGGCAGGCTCGGCCGCACCCAGCCGCGCCGCAGCGCGAAGGAGGTGGGCACCGCCCCCGCCGCCGCCATCTGCGCGTAGAAGGCGAGCCGGGCCAGCCAGATGCCCCAGCCGTCGGGCAGCGCGAGCCACGGCGCGTGCAGGTAGAGCGAGAGCGGCGTGCGGACGTAGAGGAAGTCGCGGTACGGCACCTTCCCGCCGAGCACGCGCCAGGAGGCGCCCAGCAGCGCCTCGTAGTCGGTCGGGTGCCAGCTGTAGGGCGCGAACGCCGCGAAGAAGGCGCCCGCGACCAGCAAAAACGGCAGCCAAGCCAAGGAGGACGCGCGGGCGCTCAAGCGCGCACGACGCTAGGCCAACCGCCGGTGCTCCACCATCAAACAGCGGTCCTGCACGACGTCGATGCCCGCCTCGACCAGCGTCCGCGCGGCGGCGTCGTTGCGGATGCCGAGCTGAAACCACACCGCCTTCGGCTTCTTCGCGAGGATGTCGTCGACGTGCTGGGCGATGTCTTGCGGGCGGCGGAACACGTTGACCAGGTCGATGTCACCCGGGACGTCGACGAGCCTTCGGTAGACGCGCTTGCCCAGAATCTCGGTGACGTCCGGGTAGTAGACGGGCACGGGCACCACGTCGAGCCCCGCGTCCGCCAGGTACTTCGGCACGTAGAACGCGGGCTGTCCCGCCTGCGCTTCGGTCTTGATGCCGAGCACCGCGACGCGCCGCATGTCCTTCAGCGCCCGCCGGATGCCCTCGTCGTTCTCGATCAAATCGGCCATCGAACGCCCTCTCGGTATACGGGTAGGCTAACGACGGATGCCGAAACGGCAACGCATCTTGGTGGTCGGCGGTGGTCCCGCGGGGTTGAGCGCCGCCACGCACCTGCTGGAGCAGGCCCCAGGCTCGGTCCAGGTCGAGCTCCTCACCGCCGACGCGCTGCTCGGGGGGCGCGCCGCGAGCTGGGAAGACGAGCGCGGCTACACCATCGAGCACGGCTTGCACGCCGTCTTCGGTTTCTACCGCGAGCTCCGCTCCCTGGCGCAGCGCGCCGGCGTCGACGTGTCCACCGCGCTGCGCAGGAGCGGCGGCATCGCCCACCTGTTCGACGAGGAGCGGCGCGCGCTGTACACCCTCTCGCTCTCGCGGAACCCGCTCACCACGCTCAAGCGGCTCGCGGAGGTGCCCGGCCTGTCGACCTCGGAGCGGCTGCGCGTGCTCTCGGCGCTGGTCCGCGTGCGGCTGTCGACCCTGCGCGCCCACTCGCTCGAAAGCCAGGACGCGCTCGACTTCCGCGCGCTGCTCGAAAGGCACGGCGCCCCCGAGGCCTTCTTCCACCACCCCCTCTACCGGCAGCTCTCCGAGCTCTTCTACAACCGGCCGCACGCGCTCTCGGCGTACACCGCGCTCCGGGGCGCGCAGCTGCTCACCCAGGGCTTCGAAGAGGCCGAGGTCTCGTATCCCGCAGGCGGCCTCACCGAGCTGTTCTGGAACCCCATCGCCAAGCGCATCGAGCGGCTGGGCGGCGCGCTCCGCACCGGCCTCCGGCTGGTGGAGCTCGAGCACGCCTCGTCGCGCCTGGTCGCCGCGCGCTTCCAGACCCAGGGCGGCGAGCTGCGGGAGGCGGGCTTTCACGCGCTCGTCTGCGCGATTCCGAGCGGCTGCTTCGCGCAGCTCAACCCCGGGGACGCCCTGTGGTCGGAGCCGTTCTTCCAGCGGATCACTCGGCTCGCGTCGGTGAGCACCGTGTCGGTCCAGCTGTGGCTGGAGGACCGCGTGCCGATTCCGCCGGGCGCGGTGAACGGGCTCGCGGCGCCGCTCAGCTCCGCCATCGACCACAAGCCGCTCTCGCCCCGGCTCTCGAGCGACGACCGCTTCGGCGCGGCGCTGCAGTGGGTGGGTGCGGAGACGGGGTTCGAGGCGCTGTCGGACGAAGCGCTCGTCCAGCGCGCCCGCGCCTCGCTCGCGCGGCTCCCCGGCCTGGACGTCGTGGCGCGCTCGCGCGTGGTGCACCAGGTGGTGCGGCGAAACCGCGCCCCCGCCGAGCGCTTCTTGCTGCCGAGCCCCGGCTCGCTGCAGCACCGCCCTTCCTGCCAGACCCCGCTGCGAGGGCTCTTCCTCGCCGGCGACTGGGTGCGCAACGAGGTGGACCTGCCGCTGGTCGAAGGCGCGGTCCGCAGCGGCAAGGAGGCCGCCGCCGCGGTCCTTCGCAGCCTCTGATTTCTAGCTGTTGCGCGCGGCTTCGGCGTTCGCCGCCGCGTCCGATTCGATCTTGTCGGCGGTGGCCGGGTCGACCTTCCGGAGCACCTCGAGCTCCAGCTCGTAGTCGCGCGCCGAGGTCGGCGACGACGCGTAGCCGGTGGTGCTCGCCTGGCTCGCCTGCGAGTTCTTCATCACGGTGAGCTTGGTGCCCTCGCCGAGCTGAATCGCGGTGACCACGTACTTCCAGCTCTCCGAGCTCGAGCCCGTGTTGTTCGAGCTGCTCGAGTACTTCCAGTCGGTCTCCACCACGCCCAGGCCCACGTCCTTCGGGGCGAAGCCGCGCTCGACCAGCACCACGCGCACCGCGTTCAGGACTTGGTCGGGAGGCGCCGCGAGCGAGAGGTTGCTCATCGACGCGCGGAGCGAATCCTGCCGCGCACGCGCCGCGCGCATCGCCGCACAGCCAGAGACCATCGCGAGAATCGCCACCACAGCCAGAGACTTCTTCCACATGACGAACAGCTCCTTGAGGTTGAACCGAACGGCCCCCAACCGTTCGGCGCGCGTGCCTTTACGGTCAGCTCGGAGATGGATTCAATCCAGCCGGCCTCCCTGACGCGCACAGGTGACTTTCACCCCGGGAGTTGGAGCCAAAAGTCGCCGTCCGTCACGGAATCCTGCGCGGGCTTCAAGGGTGCTTCGTCAGCGGGTCGGGCGCGCCTTCCACCGCGTCGCGGCCGATGTTCCGCCGATCTCGCTGGGCACCGTCGTCGTCCGCCGGCAGGTTGCCCATCGCGAAGCGGCGCGCCGCCTCGGCCAGGTCGCGCAGCGCCTCTTCCTTCGATTCGTAGCGGCCCTTCGGCATCGACTTGAGCACGTTGATCACGTCGACCGGGGCGCCGTTGTCCATCGCCGCCTTGACCAGCTGTTCGCGCCAAATCGGGTAGTCCACCTCGCTCAAGTGCGTGGTGACGGACAACCGCGGATCCTCACCGATGCCGAATGCCATGCTCCAAAGGTTGTCTCCCCACCGCCAAAGCACCAGCCTTGGCGCGAGGCGCCGCGGCGCGCTCGCACGAGGGGCAAGAGAGCGCTAGAGGACCTAGGAGCAATGGACTTCACCGACTGGCTCGAACGAAAGCGCGCCGAGGCGCGGGCGCTCCGGCAACCCGAGGTCCGCGGCATCACGCCGTCGATCCGCGACTTCCACCAAGCGCTCTCGACCCAGAAGGGGCCGCTCGCCGTCATCGCCGAGCTGTCGCGCGCCTCGCTGGAGGAAGGCGCGCTCGCCCCCGCCTTGGCGCCGGCGGACTGGGTCGCGCCGCTCGAGCGGGCCTCGGTCTCGGCGCTGTCGGTGGGGGTCGACGGCGAGGCGATGCGGGGCGGCTGGGACGACCTGCGGCAAGTCGCGCGGTTGGCGACGGGCCCGGTGCTCGCGCACGACCTGGTCGTCTCGCGCGAGCAGGTCTATTGGGCGCGGCTCGCCGGGGCGGACGCGGTGAAGCTCCACGCCGGCGCGGTGAGCGCGGGCGAGCTGCGCGCGCTCGTCGACATCGCCGCCAGCATGCACCTGGCCGCGCCCGTCGAGGTGCGAAGCGAGGCGGAGCTCGCGCTGGCCCAGGCCGCCGGCGCGCGGATGTTCATCGTCCCGGCGTTCGGCCCCAGCGGGCTCGACCTGGCGCTCGCCGAGGCGCTCTTCCCCAAGCTCTCGCGCGCGTCGCTCGTCATCGTGCGTGGCCCCTTCACCGAGGACGCGCTCGCGTCGGTGCGCGGGAAGGCGGACGCCGTCTGGGTGGCGGGCCCCTGGCTCACCGCCGCCGACCCCGAGGCCTGGCTGACCGCATTCGTCAACCGCGCCGAAGCAGATTAAGGAAGACGCACCATGGCTGAATGGACCCCCGAGCTCGCGCGCGCCGCCCTGCAGCTCATCGACCACCACTTGGACGGCGTCATCGCCCAGCAGCGCGCCAAGGTCCTCAGGCTCGCGCGCGAGGCGGTGCCCCACATCTCTGCCGAAGACGTGATGAACCCGCACGACTTCCCCGAGCTGAAGGCGCACCCGACGTTCGAGTACGAAGACGGGCTGCTCGCCGGGCTCATCGCCGCGCAGATCTCACTGCGCGCGGAGCTTCGTCGACGAGTCGATTGAGGCCGACGTTTCTCGAATCCTTCGAAAGCCCAAGCTGGTAGACACCGGCCCCGTGCCAATTCCGTTTCCGACCGAAGCGTCCCCCGCGCGTGAGTGGCTCGAGCAGGCGCTGACGAGCGACCCGCAGCGCCTCGACCTGGCCGCGCTCGCCATCGCGGCGCTCGAGTACCCCTCGCTCGACCGAAACGGCCTTCTGGCGCGCCTCGACGCGCTCGCCTCGAGGGTCCGCGCCTTGGCCCCGGGGGACGCGCCGCTCGACCAGGCCCGCGCGCTGCGCCGCGTGCTCGCCGACGAGGAAGGCTTCGAGGGCGACCTGGACCAGTACCAGTCGCCCGAGAACAGCTTCTTGAACCGCGTGCTGGAGCGAAAGCGCGGGCTGCCCATCGCGCTCTCGGTGCTCTACCTGGAGGTCGCGCGCCGCGCGGGCCTGCCGTTCTACGGGGTCGCCTTCCCCGCGCACTTCCTCATCGGCTGCGGCGCCGGCGCCGACCGCGTGATGATGGACCCCTTTCACCAGGGGCGGCTGCTCTCCGAGTCGGCCTGCGTCGCGCTCCTGCGCGAGGTCGCCCCGCACCTGACGTACTCGGCGTCGCTGCTCGACCCCGCGCCGGTCGCCACCATCGCCTTCCGCATGCTGTCGAACTTGAAGCGCGAGTACCTGGAGCGCGGCGACGGGCCGCGCGCGCTGGGCGTCATCGACCTGATGCTGGTGCTCTCGCCCGACCACCCCTCGGAGCTGCGCGCCCGCGCGGCGATTCTGTCCGCCTTGGGCGCCTACCGCGCGGCGCTGGCGGACGTGGAGCGCTGCCTGGCGCTCGCGCCGAAGGGCGCCGACCACGACGCGCTCACGCTCACCGCGCGCGCCTTGCGGCAGCGGGTGGAGTACCTGAACTGATGTCCAAGCCGTGGACGCTGGTGTCGCCCGGGGCGCCGGTCGACTACACCATCCTTCGCGTGCGCGAGATGAAGGTCCGGCACCCCAGCGACGGCTCGCTGCACGACCGCGTCCGCATCGAAGCACCCGACTGGGTGCAGGTGCTCGCCTTCACGCCGGACGACGAGGTGGTCCTCGTTCGGCAGTTCCGCGCCGGCATCTGGTCCGAGACGCTCGAGGTGCCGGGCGGCATCGTCGACCCGCACGAAGGGCCGCGCGCCGCGGCCGAGCGCGAGCTGCTCGAGGAGACCGGCTACCGCCCCGAGCGGCTCGAGCCCATCGGCGCGTGCCACCCCAACCCCGCGATTCAGACGAACCAGAGCCACGCGTTCCTGGCCCAGGGCTGCGTGAAAGTCGCCGAGCCCAAGCTGGACGCGGGAGAGGACCTCTGCGTCGAGCTGCACCCGCGGTCGGGCCTTCCTGCGCTGGTGCGCGCAGGGAAGATCACCCACGCGCTGGTGCTCGCGGCGCTCTTCTACGAGCACCTTCGCCAAGAAGCGGCGGGGACCGATTAGAGGCATTGGCTTTCTGCTCGAGAACCGTATCCTCGGGCAATGCCGCTGCTCGCGCTCCTCCTGGCTCCCCTCATCGCCGCGGTCCTCGCGACATTGCTGCCGACGCAAGCGCGCACCCGCGCGGTCGCGCTCGCCGGCCTCTCCACGCTGGCGGGCCTCATCGGCGTCGCGCGGCTCTTCCCCCGCGTGCAACACGGGGAGCCGCTCGTCGAGCGCTTCTCTTGGGTCCCCGCGATCGGGCTCGAGCTCGTCTTGCGGCTGGATGGCCTCTCGTGGGCGTTCTGCGTGTTGGTGCTCGGCATCGGCGTGTTGGTCATGCTGTACGCCCGGTACTACCTGTCGCCGACCGACCCGGTGCCGCGCTTCTACGCCTTCCTGCTGGCGTTCATCGGCTCGATGCTCGGCGTCGTCCTCTCGGGCAACCTGCTCCAGCTCGCGTTCTTCTGGGAGCTGACGTCGATCTTCTCGTTCCTGCTGATCGGCTACTGGCACCAGCGAAAGGACGCCCAGCGCGGCGCGCGCATGGCGCTGACGATCACCGCGACCGGCGGCTTGGCCCTGCTCACCGGGCTCTTGGTGCTGGGGCACATCACCGGGACGTACGAGCTTCAGGCGATCCTCGAGCAGCGCGAGGCCATCCAAGCGCACCCGCTCTACCCGGCGGCGCTCTGCCTCATCCTCTTGGGCGCCTTCACCAAGAGCGCGCAGTTCCCGTTTCACTTCTGGCTGCCCAACGCGATGGCGGCGCCCACGCCGGTGTCCGCGTACCTGCACTCCGCGACGCTGGTGAAGCTCGGGGTGTTCCTCCTGGCGCGGCTGTGGCCGGTGCTCTCGGGCACCGAGCTGTGGTTCTGGCTGGTGAGCTCGGTGGGCCTCACCACCCTGCTCCTCGGCGCGTTCGTCGCGCTGTTCCAGCGGGACCTAAAGGGGCTGCTCGCCTACTCCACCATCTCGCACCTGGGCCTCATCGTCCTGCTCTTCGGGTTGAACAGCGCGCTCGCCGCCGTCGCCGCGGTGTTCCACGCGTTCAACCACGCCACGTTCAAGGCCTCGCTCTTCATGGCGGTGGGCATCATCGACCACGAGACCGGGACGCGGGACATTCGCCGGCTCTCGGGCCTCTACCGCCTGATGCCGATCACCAGCACGCTCGCGCTGGTGGCCACGGCGGCGATGGCCGGCGTGCCGCTGCTCAACGGCTTTCTGTCGAAGGAGATGTTCTTCTCCGAGACCGTCTTCGTCGACACCATCCCGCTCGTCGAATGGCTCCTACCGGTGACGGCGACCTTGGGCGGAATCGGCAGCGTCGCCTACTCGCTGCGCTTCGCGGTGGAGGTGTTCTTCGGTCCCGCGAGCGCCCGCAAGACGCCGCGCGAGCCGGAAGAGCCCCCCAGCTGGATGCGCGTCCCCGTCGAGGTCCTGGTCCTCCTGTGCTTGATCGTCGGCATCGCGCCCGCGAGCTCCGTGGGGCCGCTGCTCGCGACCGCGTCGCTGCCGGTGGTCGGAGGGCAGCTGCCGGAGTACGACCTGAAGGTGTGGCACGGCTTCACGCCGGCGCTCCTGATGAGCGCGCTCGCGCTCGTGGGCGGCGCCCTGGTGTACCTCGCGGTGCGCCGGCTCGAGCGCCGCCACGACCCGCGGCGGATGCTCCGCTTCAGCGGGGCGAAGCTGTTCTTCGACGCCACCGCGGCGCTGACCGCGGCGAGCCGCTGGCTGCAGGCGCGGCTGCTCGTCGCGGGGCTGCAGCGGCAGCTCCTGGTGCTCGTCGTGGTGGCGCTGCTCGTGGGCAGCTGGGCCCTGGCCTCTGGGCTGGGCGAGAGGAATCGGCCGCTCGTGCCGCTGTCGCCCGTGTTCATCGGCCTCTGGCTCGTCGGCGGCGTCGCCGCGGTGACGGCGGCCTGGCAGGCGAAGTTCCACCGGCTCGCGGCGCTGATGCTCTCCGGCGTGGCCGGCGCGCTCTGCGCCGTGACGTTCATCTGGTTCTCCGCCCCCGACCTGGCGCTCACCCAGCTCACCGTCGAGGTCGTCACCACCCTGCTCGTCCTCCTTGGGCTGCGCTGGCTCCCGCCGCGAGAGCCGGACCGGGGCGTCTACAACGACAGCACGCGCCGAAAGGCCTGGGCCCGCCGCGCCCGCGACTTCGCCATCGCCCTGGGCGCCGGCGGCGGGATGGCCTGGCTGTCCTTCGCGGTGATGACGCGCGACTTCCCCGAGCGGACCTCCTACTTCCTCGAGAAGGCCCTGAGCGAAGGCGGCGGCCGCAACGTGGTCAACGTGATGCTGGTGGACTTCCGCGGCTTCGACACGTTCGGCGAAGGCATCGTGCTCGGCCTGGTCGCGCTCACGGTCTACGCTTTGTTGCGCCGCTTCCGCCCCGCCCCCGAGATGCTGGCGCTCCCGCCCCAGCAGCAGCTTCCCAGAGATCTACAGACCGACCTGGTCAACCCCCGGCAGGCGCGCGACCCGGCGATCGGCTACCTCATGGTGCCGGCGGTGCTCGTCCGCTTGATGCTCCCCATCTCCGGCGTGGTCGCCATCTTCTTCTTCCTGCGAGGCCACAACGCGCCCGGCGGCGGCTTCGTCGCCGGCCTCATCATGTCGCTGGGGCTTCTGCTCCAGTACCTGGTGTCGGGCACCGAGTGGGTCGAAGAGCACGTGCGGCTGCGCCCCCGCGGGCTCATCGCTGTGGGCATCCTCTTCGCGGTGGGGACCGCGAGCGCGCCCTTCCTCGTCGACTACCCCTTGCTGACCTCGCACACCTTCCACCTGCACGTGCCGCTGATCGGCGAGCTGCACATCGGCAGCGCGATGTTCTTCGACTTGGGGGTGTTCTGCCTGGTGCTCGGGTCCACCCTGCTCATCCTGGTCGCGCTCGCCCACCAGTCGATCCGCGCGCACCGCGCCTTGGGAGACCGGTGATGGAAGTCGTGCTCTCCTTGGCGATCGGCGTCTTGACCGGCTCGGGGGTCTGGCTCCTGCTGCGGCCGCGAACGTTCCAGCTCGTGCTCGGGCTGTCGCTGCTTTCCTACGCCGTGAACCTGTTCATCTTCAGCATCGGTGGGCTGGCCATCGACAAGGAGCCCATCCTCATCGACGGCGTCCCGCCCAACCTGGTCAACTACACCGACCCGGTGCCGCAGGCGCTGGTGCTCACCGCCATCGTGATCGGCTTCGCGATGACGGCGCTCCTGATGGTGGTCATCCTCGCCTCGCGCGGGGCGACCGGCACGGACCACGTCGACGGAGTCGAGCGATGATCGCGCTGATGCGAAGCGCGATGCCGCACCTGGTGGTGGTCCCCATCCTCTTGCCGATGGTCGCCGCCGCCGGGATGCTCCTGCTGGGCGAGGGCCGGCGGACGCTCAAGGTGGCGATCGGCATGGCCTCGGGCCTGCTGGGGCTCACCCTCTCGTGCGCGCTGTTGGTCTGGGCGCACACCCAGGGCACCGTCGCGTACCTGCCGGGCAACTGGAACCCGCCGTTCGGAATCGCGCTGGCGATGGATCGGCTCTCGGCGGTGATGCTGGTGCTGACGTGGGGCTTGGGGACCGCGGCGCTCCTGTTCGCCTCGGCGCGCTGGCACCGGGCGGGCGTGCACTTTCACCCCATCCTGCAGCTGCAGCTGATGGGCTTGTCGGGCGCCTTCCTCACCGCGGACGTGTTCAACCTCTTCGTCTTCTTCGAGATCCTCCTCGCCGCCTCGTATGGCCTGCTGCTGCACGGGTCGGGCACGCCTCGCATCCGCGCCGGGGTCCGCTACGTGGCGATGAACCTCGCGGCGTCGGCGCTCTTCCTCATCGGGGCGGCCATCATCTACGGCGTCACCGGCACGCTGAACATGGCCGAGCTCTCCGCGCGGCTGGCCCAGCCGACCGTGGTGAACCGCCACCTCATCGACACGGGCGCGGCCATCCTCGCGCTCGCCTTCCTGCTCAAGGCGGGCGCCTGGCCGCTCAACTTCTGGCTCTCGCCCGCGTACGCGTCCGCCACCCCGCCGGTCGCCGCAATGTTCGCGGTCCTCACCAAGGTCGGGGTGTACGCGCTGATTCGGCTCTGGACGCTGATGTTCGCCGACGGGCCGCTCGCCGGCTTCGGCGCGGACGTGGTGCTCGGGTTCGGCGTGGTGACCGCCTTGCTCGCGGCGCTCGGCATGCTCGCGTCCCACTCGGCGGCGGCGCAGGCGCCCTGGGCGGTCATCGTCTCCGCGGGCACGCTGCTCGCCGCGCTCGGCATGGGCGACGAGCAGGTGCTCGGGAACGCCCTGTTCTACCTGGTCCCGTCCACCCTCGCCTCGAGCGTGCTGTTCCTGCTCGTGGACGTCGTGCAGCGCTGGCGGGCGGGCGCGACGTTGGTCGACGAGGCCCCGTTCCTCAACGAGGCGCTCGAGAGCGAGGACATCAACCTCGACGACGAAGGCGAGCCGCTCGTCGCGCTGCCCTTCCCGGGCTCGACGGCGCTGCTCGCCCTCTCCTTCGTCGTCTGCACGCTGCTCCTCGCCGGCCTCCCGCCGCTGCCCACCTTCCTCGGTAAGCTCGGCATGCTCGAGGCGGTGCTCGGCGCGCAGGCGGAGGCGGGGCCGGACCTGCGCAGCTGGCTGTTCGCCGCTTCGCTGCTCACCTCGGGGCTCTTGGTCCTCGTCGCGCTGATGCGCACGGCGATTCGGGTCTTCTGGGCGGAGACAGGGCGCGAGCGGCCCCGCCTGCGCGCCTCGGAGGGCTTGCCCATCGTCGGCCTGTTGGGCCTCACGGGGCTCCTGGTGGTCGCCGCCGGCCCGGCCATGTCGCTCGCGCACCAGGCGGCCCACGCGCTGTACGACCGCAGCGCGTACATCGAGGCGGTGCTTCAGGCGCCCGTGCGCGCGCATCGGGGGGCGCCGTGAAGCGGCTGTTCCCCGCGCCGGTGCTCTCGATGCACCTCTTCGCGGTGTGGATCCTGCTCATGCAGGAGGTGAGCTTCGGCACGCTGCTGCTCGGCCTCGGGCTGGCGATCGCGTGGCCCGCAATCACCGCCGGCCTCCGGCCAGCGAAGGTGCACGTCCGCCAGCCGCTGGTGATGTTCAAGCTGCTCGTCTACGTCATCATCCTCATGCTGCGCTCGAACGCGGAGGTCGCCTGGGCCATCCTGGCGCAGCGCTCCAGCGCGATCTCCTCGGGGTTCGTCGCCGTCCCGCTCGAGCTGAAGGACCCGCACGGCTTGGCCGTGCTCGCGATGATCGTCACCTTCACGCCCGGCACCGCATGGGTGCAGCTGTCCGCCGACCGAAAAGCGCTGCTGCTGCACGTCCTCGCCGTCCAGGACGAGGCGGCGCTCGTTCGGTTCGTCAAGGAGAAGTTCGAACGTCCTCTCATGGAGATCTTCCAATGAGCCCATTGCTCTCGTGGTCCCTGCTGTTCGCCTTGGGTTGCCTGACGCTCGCGATGCTGCTCGCGCTGGTGCGAATGCTGATCGGCCCGCGCGCGCAGGATCGGGTCCTGGCGTTCGACTGCCTCTACGTCAACGTCATGCTCGTCATCATGGCACTCGGGCTCGCCTACCGGAGCAGCTCGTACTTCGAAGCGGCGTTGTTGATCGCGCTCTTCGGGTTCGTCGGCTCGACGGCGATCTCGAAGTTCCTCCTGCGCGGGGAGGTGTTCGAGTGACGCCGACGCCTCCGCTCTGGCTTGATCTGATCACCGCCTTCCTGGTCGTGCTCGGGGGCTTCGCCGCGCTGGTCGGCACGATCGGCCTGCTGCGGCTCAAGAGCTTCTTTCAACGGATCCACGCCCCGACCATGGGCGCGACGCTCGGGACCTGGTGCTTCGCGCTGGCGACGGTGGCACAGGTCACCTTCGTGCGCGGCCAGCTCTTCGTGCACGCCCTGCTGATTCCCCTGTTCATCGCGTTGACCGCGCCGATCACGACCATCTTCCTCACCCGCGCGGTCATGTTCCGGGAGAACCGCCCGGGCGTGGAGGGGCTGCCCGACCGCCCTGCCTCAGAGTGAAACAGGGAGCCCCGTCGGCTCAGCGCTCGCCCAAGAACCACAGGCGGCGCACGCGCTTGGCGTAGCGGAAGCCGTGCCGCTCCATCACCGTGTCGAGGATGTGCTTGGCCGCCTGGGCCGGCGAGTCGATGAGCTGGAACCGCGACAGGTCTTCCGGGTCGATGGTGCCCGCCGAGAGCAGCGTGCGGTCGATGTGCTCGAGGCAGGGCCTCCAGAAGTCGCTCGCCATCATCACCAGCGGAAAGCGGGTGATCTTCTCCGTCTGCATCAACGTCGCCGTCTCGAACAGCTCGTCGAGCGTGCCGAACCCGCCGGGCAAGATGATGAACGCGTGCGAGTACTTCACCAGCATCAGCTTGCGGATGAAGAAGTACCGGAACTCGACCATGCGGTCCAAGTACGGGTTCGGCGCCTGCTCGAGCGGCAGCACGATGTTGCAGCCCACCGACGTGCCGCCGGCCTCCTTCGCGCCGCGGTTGGCCGCCTCCATGATGCCCGGGCCGCCGCCGGTCATCACCGTGAAGCCGACCTTGGCGAGCTCGGCGCCGACCTGCCGCGCCAGCTCGTAGTACGGGTGTCCTTCCTTGAAGCGCGCCGAGCCGAACACGGTGACGCAGGGACCCACGAAGTGCAGCGTGCGAAAGCCCTTGATGCACTCCCGGAAGATGCGCAGGGCGCGGCGGAGCTCGCTGCCGCGCCGCTCGGGGCCGCGCAAGAAGAGCCGCTCGTCGGCGTCGCCGCTGGCTTTTCCCCAGTGCTCGCCGCGATCGAGCCGAGCTTCGGACATGAGAGGGGGCAGTCCCCGCTACTTGGTCGCGTCGACGACCAGGAAGTTGAACTCGGCGCGGCTGCCGCCCACCGCGTTGACGAACGAGGCGTACTCCGACGGGTGCACGTTGGGGCAGCCGATGGAGCTGGGCGAGGACGAGTTGCCGACGTGCACCAGCACCTCGGAGAGCCGGTCGCCGCGGCGCTTGGACGCGTTGCGCTCGGCCGTCGAGAAGCGGCCGTCGTGGTTGGTGTCGCGGACCCCCGGCAGGTACTGCGAGCCGTTCCGCTTCACGCGCACGTGGTACGAGGGCGGGCCGTAGGACTTGGGATGCGCGCCGTTCGGGTGGGCCCAGTACTTGCCGGCCAAAATCATCCCCACGTCGCCGACGCCGTCACCGCTCACGTCCGGCGAGGCGTTGCTGCGCGCCTGCGCGGGGTGCGTCGACGCGGTGTAGTAGCTCACGCGTCCCTTCTTGAGCACGATGATGGTGTCGCTGTAGCGCTGAGCAATGGTCGTCTCGCCCAGGCGGTGGCCGGCGCGCGACAGGCCTCGCAGCGCGAGCACCGTGGCGAAGCCCTTGGGGTTCACCTTCATGCCGTACGCGCGCGCCACCGCCGCGTAGTACGCGTACTGCGTCTTCATCGGCGTTTTGGGCCCCAGCAGGCCGACCTTGTCGCCGAGCTTGAAGAGCGCCGGCTTCTTCGGAGGCGCCCGCGGCGGGGTCTTGCGGGGTGTTTCCACCACGTCGGGCGGCTCGGTCTTCGCTTCGACCGGCTCGAGCGGGAAACGGAGCGGCTCGAGAGGCTTGGGCGCCCAGGGGTTCGATTCCTGCTTGTCCTTGTCGTTCGACCCGATCCCAAAGGAGAAGAGTTGCTTGATGCGAAGGTCGGTCATCGTCGGCCCCGGTGTGGTCTTTACATTGTCGGAGAGGGCGTCGTTCCGGTTGCGCCTACACCTTTCGAGGGTGCGCGACAGGTTGTGGCGATTGCCTCGAACGGGCGCCCAGGGCCTTGAGGGAGCGGGGGCTGGATTGTCAGACGCTCGGGCGAACGCCGCCGAGCGGTGCCGCGTCTCGGGCCGGGGGTTTTGTCGCGGCTTGGCAGACGGTGGGCGTGGAATCGGTTGCTCCAGCGACCTTTTTCACGCCCACTGCGCGCTTCGCATCGAACGGGCACCCACCGCCGTTCAGCGGTCGTGTCTTGGCGTGCGCACGGGCCATCGAAGCGCAGGCGAACCAGTGACCCCGCTCACGCTCCCCATCCAAGCCCGCCGCGCGCACTGAAGCCGTCGAGGCCGCGGAGCGCCGTCACAAGCGCAGGCGCCGCAGCCGAAGCGCGTTGCCGATCACCGACACCGACGACAGGCTCATCGCCGCGCTCGCGAGCATGGGGCTCAGGAGCAGACCGAAGAACGGGTAGAGCACACCCGCAGCGATCGGCACGCCGAGCAGGTTGTACAGGAACGCGAAGAAGAGGTTCTGGCGGATGTTGCCGAGGACGCCGCGGCTCAAGTTGCGGGCGCGCACGATGCCCTTCAGGTCGCCCTTCATCAGGGTGACCGCCGCGCTCTCGATCGCGATGTCGGTGCCAGTGCCCATCGCGATGCCGACGTTCGCGCTCGCCAGCGCGGGCGCGTCGTTGACGCCGTCGCCGGCCATCGCGACCACATGGCCCTCGGCCTGAAGGCGGCGCACGACCTCGCTCTTCTCGTCGGGCAGCACCTGGGCGCGCACGTCGTCGATGCCGACCCGGCGCGCCACCGCCTCGGCGGTCGTTGGGTTGTCCCCGGTGAGCATCACGATGCGGATGCCCTGCGCGCGCAGCTGCTCCAGCGCGGGCGGCGTCGACGCCTTGATGGGGTCGGCCACACCCAATAGGCCGAGCGGCTCGCCACCGCGCGCGGAGAACATCACCGTCTGCCCCTCGACGCGCAGCGCGCGCGCCCGCGCATCGAAGCTCGAGACGTCCACCCCTTGCGCCTTCAAGTACGACGCGCTCCCCACCGCGACGGTCGCGCCGTCGACCTGGCCGCTGACGCCCTGGCCCGTGACCGAGCCAAAGCCGCGCACCGGCAAGAGCGCCACGCCCCGCGCGCGCGCCCCAGCGACGATGGCCGCCGCGAGCGGGTGCTCGCTGGCCGCCTCGAGGCTCGCGCTGAGCAAGAGCAGCCGTTCTTCCGCGACGCCAGGCGCCGGCACCAGCGAGACCAGCCGCGGCTTCCCCTCGGTCAAGGTGCCGGTCTTGTCAACCACCAGCACGTCGACCTTCTCGAGCACCTCCAGCGCCTCGGCGTCGCGCACCAGCACGCCCGCCCGCGCGCCGCGGCCGGTGCCCACCATGATGGACATCGGCGTGGCGAGCCCCAGCGCGCAGGGGCACGCGATGATGAGCACCGCCACCGCATTCACCACCGCGTGCGCGAGCCTCGGCTCGGGCCCGAAGGCGCCCCACACCACCGCCGTGACGATGGCGACGCCGATCACCGCGGGCACGAACCCGGCCGAGACTTTGTCGGCGAGCCGCTGAATCGGCGCGCGGCTGCGCTGCGCCTCGCCCACGCGCTGGACAATCTGCGCCAGCATCGTGTCCTTGCCCACGCGCTCGGCGCGGACCACCAGCGAGCCCGAGCCGTTCAGCGTGCCTCCGATGACGCGCGCGCCTTCGACCTTCCCGACCGGCAAGGACTCCCCCGTCAGCATCGACTCGTCGACCGCGCTCTCGCCTTCGAGCACCACCGCGTCGACCGGCACCTTCTCGCCCGGCCGAACGCGCAGCCGGTCCCCCGGCACCACGTGCTCGAGCGGGACGTCGACCTCGCGCCCGTCGGTCTCGACTCGGCGCGCCAGCTTCGGCGCAAGCTGGAGGAGCGCTCGGATGGCGCCAGAGGTGGCCGAGCGCGCGCGCAGCTCGAGCACTTGCCCCAGCAAGACGAGCGTGGTGATGACGGCCGCCGCCTCGAAGTAGACGGGGGCCTCGCCGCCGTGGCGCGTCGCGTGCGGCAGCACGTCGGGGAAGAACGTCGACACCAGACTGAACAGGTACGCGGCCCCGGTGCCCAGCGCGATGAGCGTGAACATGTTGAGGCTCCGGTTCACCACCGAAGCCCAGCCGCGCTGGAAGAACGGCCAGCCGCCCCACAGCACCACCGGCGTCGCGAGCAGGGGCTGCACCCAACGGAGCAGCTGTCCCGAGGCCAGGCCTCTCCACGGCAAGCCGGGGACCATCTCGGACATCGCGAGCACCAGGAGCGGCAACGACAGCGCGGCGCTCACCCAGAAGCGCCGCGCCATGTCTTTGAGCTCGGGGTTCTCGGCTTCCTCGGCGAGGGCGCTCTTCGGCTCGAGCGCCATGCCGCAGATGGGGCAAGCGCCCGGGCCCCGCTGCACCACCTCCGGGTGCATCGGGCAGGTGTACTCGACGGCCTCGGCACCCGGCGCGGGCTCGACGCGCGGCGCTAGGTACTGGGCGGGGTCGGCGGCGAACGCCGCGCGGCAGCGGGCGCTGCAGAAGAAGTAGGTGCGGCCCTGGTGCTCGAACGTGCCGCCCTTCGGGGCGCGCGGATCGACCGACATCCCGCAAACCGGATCCCGCTGGGGGCCACCGTGAATCTTTCCCAACCGCGGCCTCTTCAGTGGTTCCTCTCGCCGAGCGGTCCCTTCCGCAGCGTCCCCGACGCGCGGAGCTTCCGTATCTCCTCCATGATCGCCCGGCACTCGTCATCCGAGTTGTAGAAGTGCGGCGAGATGCGGATGCCGCCGTTCGGGCGCCAGTCGATGATGAACCCCGCCTCGATGAGCCGCCGGCTGCAGTCCTCCGAGCCCTCGAAGTCGACGCAGACCGTGTTGCCCCGGCGCTCAGGCGCGCGCGGCGTATTCACCGTGAGCCCCTGCGCGTCGGCCAGCGCCATCAACATCGTCGTCTGCCGCAGCGACTTCTCGCGGATCGCGCCCACGCCCACCTGGCGGATGATCTCGTAGCCGCTCCGCGCCGAGTACAGCGCCGGCACCGACGGCGACCCGCCCATGAAGCGGTGCGCGTCGTCGGCGTAGTCCACGTCACCGAAGCGGAAGTCGAACGGGTGCTTGTCCGAGAACCAGCCCGTCATCAGCGGCTTGAACTCGGGGATGAGGTCCTTGCGCGCGTAGAGGTACGCCGCCCCCGGGCCGCCGCACAGCCACTTCACCGAGCCGCCGACGAGGAAGTCGACGTTCAGCGCCTGCACGTCGATCGGCACCGCGCCCGCCGCCTGGTAGACGTCGAGCACCACCCGCGCGCCCTTCTTGTGCGCCGCCTCGATGACCGGCCCGATGTCGATGAGCCCCGACGAGCGGAACAGGACCAGGTCGAGCGCGACGACGAGCGTCTCCTCGTCGATGGCCCGGATGAGGTCTTCCGTCTCGATGTTGAGGCCGTTGTCGCGCGAGCGCACCACCTCGACGCGCGCGCCGCGGCGCTTCTGCGCCATCCAGTTGTAGACGACCGACGGAAAGTTGAGCTCGGTGGTGACGACCTTGTTGCGCCGCCCCGAGAAGTCGAGGCCCGAGATGATGATCGACGTCAGCGTCGAGGCGTTCTGGTGCATCATCACGGTGCCTTGGGGCGCGTTGAAGATGCCGCCGAGCAGGTCGGCCGTCTCCGCCACCATCGGCAGCCAGCGGTGCCACGCGATGACGCCCTCCTCGGCCCAGATGTCCGCGAAGGACTTCAGCTGGTCGTAGACCTTGCGCGGCATCGCGCCGAGCGAGTTGTTGATCAGATAGCCCTTCTTGCGCTCGAGAATCGGGAACTCGGAGCGCCACGGGAGCAGTGCGTCGGTCGAAGTCATCGCCGTCGCCTCTACCACGAATGGCCTACCGCCTGGTCCCCTTCCGGGAGCGGTCCCACGCGCCGGTCCTCCCGCCGCGCTTGTGCTCGAGCTGCACGCTTTGAATCACCATGCCCCGGTCCACCGACTTGAGCATGTCGTAGACGGTCAACGCCGCCGCGCTCGCCGCCACCAGCGCCTCCATCTCCACGCCGGTGCGGTCGACCGTCCTCACCGTCACCACGAACTCCAGGCCGCCCTTCTTCTGCTCGATGTCGACGTCCACGCCCGAGAGCGCGATGGGGTGACAGAGCGGAATCACGTCGGGCGTGCGCTTGGCCGCCATCACCGCCGCGAGCTTCGCCGCCTCGAGCGGGTTGCCCTTCTCCACCTCTCCCCGCGCGATGCGCTGGAGCGTGGCGGGCAGCATCTGGAGCCGCGCCCGCGCGATGGCCACCCGCTCGGTCTTCGGCTTGGCGCCCACGTCGACCATCTTCATTCGCGGCCGCCTTGGCTTAAAGGCCCTGCTCGATCATCCAGCGCTCGGCGTCGATCGCCGCCATGCAGCCGGTCCCCGCCGCGGTCACCGCCTGCCGGTACGTCGGGTCGGCCACGTCGCCGCACGCGAAGACGCCAGGGACGTTCGTCCGCGTGGTGCCGGGCACGACCTTGAGGTACCCGGCGTCGTTCATGTCGAGCACGCCCTTGAACAGGTCCGTGGTCGGCTTGTGGCCGATCGCGACGAACAGGCCGGTCGCCTCGAGCTTGGTCAGCTCGTTGGTCTTCAGGTTCCGGATCATCGCGGCGTTCATGCCCTTGGCGTCGCCCAGCACCTCCTCCACCGCCGAGTCCCACACGAACGAGATCTTCGGGTTCTTGAACGCGCGCTCCTGCATGATCTTCGAGGCGCGCAGCGTGTCCCGCCGGTGCACCAGCGTGACCTTCGAGACGATCTTCGCCAGGTACGTCGCCTCTTCCATCGCGGTGTCGCCGCCGCCCACCACGATGACGTGCTGGTTCTTGAAGAACGCCCCGTCGCAGGTCGCGCAGGCGGACACGCCGCGGTTCTTGTACAGGTCCTCCCCCTTCACGTGCAGCCACTTGGCCGACGCCCCGGTGGCGATGATGACGGTCTGGCTCTGGCACTCCTGCGACTCGGCGACGATGCGGAACGGCCGCTGGCTGAAATCGATTTTGACCACGTTCTCCATGTGGATCTGCGTGCCGAAGCGCGCCGCCTGCTTCTGGAAGCGCTCCATCAGCTCCGGGCCGGTCACCGCCTCGGGGAAGCCGGGGTAGTTCTCGACGTCGGTGGTGATCATCAGCTGGCCGCCGGGCACGCGCTGGGGGTCGTCCTCTGCCGGCCCGCCCGCGAAGACCACGGGCTTCAAGTTGGCGCGCGCGGCGTAGATGGCCGCGGTGTATCCGGCCGGGCCGGAACCGATGATGGTCACCTTGTTGACTTCGGGCACGACGACCTCTCTATGGGTGGGAGACGGCGGAAAGTACCAGACCCGTCCGGTTTGGCGTCATACTTGAGTTAACCGCTATGGACGTCTCCATCCTCAAAAACGTCGCGTTGTTCCAGGGGCTGACGCAGACGCAGCTGCAGAAGATCGCGGCGATCGCCAGCGAGAAGAGCTACCCCGCTTCGGCGTACATCTTCAACGAGGGCGACCCGGGCCTGGCGATGTACGTCATCGTCGAAGGCCGCGTGCGCATCTCGAAGATGGTGCCGGGCATCGGCGAGGAGGCGCTCGCCATCCTCGAGCGCGGCCAGTACTTCGGCGAGATGTCTCTCATCGAGGAAGGGCCCCGCTCGGCCGACGCCATCGCGCACATCGCCTGCAAGCTCTACGAAATCCAGCGCGACAAGCTCGACCAGCTGATGTTCACCGACAAAGAGCTCGCCTACGTGCTGCTCTGGACCTTCGTCCGCACCCTCTCCGAGCGGCTGCGCGAGACCAACGACAAGATCCGCGGCTTCTTCGCGCTCTCCTCGTTCGGCCCCAAGTAGCGTCCCGCCCTTCGGACGACTCGCCGGCCCCGGGCCTGCCTTGAACAACCGTTCAGCAGCGCATCGCGCTCCGGCACGCGCGTTGCTCCACCTCCGGCCGCCGTTGGGGATGGAGGGAACATGGGCGACGAGGCAAAGCGGCCTTCGCGGGCGGGCCCACGCGAGCGGCTGTTCAAAGTGGGGCCACAATGCATGTCCGACTCGGAGCTGCTCGCGGTGCTGCTCGGCACGGGCACGCGCAACCACCCGGTCGACGCGCTGGCACACAGTCTCTTGAGCGTTGGCGGCGGCGTCCGCGCGCTGGTGCACGAAGACCCTCACGAGCTGTGTCAGCGACCGGGCCTCGGCAAGGCGCGCGCCGCGCAGGTGCTGGCGGCGCTCGAGCTGGGACGGCGCACCCAGCTGCCGGGGGATTCCCGCCCCCGGCTCACCACGCCGGAAGCCATCTATCGACACGTTCGGCCGCACCTCGCCGGGCAGCGGCGCGAGGTGTTCCACGTGCTCTGCTTCAACGCCCGCCACGTGCTGCTGCGCGACGCGCGCATCGCCGAGGGCACCATGAACGCGTGCCCGGTCGACCCCCGGGAGGTCTTCGCGGCGGCGCTGAGCGCGCGCTGCACCTCGCTGGTGCTCGTCCACAACCACCCGTCGGGAGACCCGGAGCCGTCCGCGGCCGACATCCACCTCACGCAGCAGCTCCACGTCGGCGCGGCCATCCTGGGCTTCCGCCTGCTCGACCATCTGGTCATCGGCGAGCGCGGCTACTGCTCGATGCTCTCGCGCGGGCTGCTCTCGCTCCCCACCTCCAAGGCCGGTGCGCCATGACCAGCGTCTGGGCGTTGGCGGGCGCGGTGTGGGCGGCGTGCGGCCCTTGGCACCCGCTCGTCGCCTATCAAGTCGACCAGCTGGGTGAAAAAAGCGCGCTCTTGTTGGCGCGCGAAGCCGAGCCGGTCCGCGTCGCGCGGGCGTGCCTCCCGCCGCACGTGCGCGAGGGCGACACGGTGCAAGCCGGCCGCCTCGTGCCGGCCCACTCCGAGGCGGCGCGGGCCAACGTCGCGCGCGCGAGGAAAAAGGTCTTCTCGACCGCGCGGCAGGCGCGAGCCCCGTTGACGAAACCTTCCGGGCGGTGATCCGATGCGCCAGATGTCCGAAGCGCTGCCCTTCATCGACCAGGCCCAAGCCGGTCTCGTCCGCCACTTCGGGCTCACCGCCTTCCGCTCGCGGCAGGCCGAGGTCGTCAGCTCGGTCCTGTCGGGCAGAAACACCGTCGTCGTCATGCCCACCGGCGCGGGCAAGAGCCTGTGCTACCAGCTCCCCGCCACCCTGCTCCCGGGCATCACCTTGGTGGTCTCGCCGCTCATCGCCCTGATGAAGGACCAGGTCGAGCAGCTCAACGCCAAGGGCATCTCGGCGACGCTCATCAACTCGACCCTGACCGACTTGGAGCGCGCCGACCGGCAGCGGCGCATGCGGCAGGGCGAGTACAAGCTGGTCTACGTCGCGCCGGAGCGGTTCCGCAGCGGCGCGTTCTTGGACGCGGTGCAGGCGGCGCAGGTCGAGCTGTTCGCCATCGACGAGGCGCACTGCATCTCGCAGTGGGGGCACGACTTCCGCCCCGACTACGCCGTGCTCGGCCAAGTGAGAAAGAAGCTGCGGCCGCCGCGCACCGTGGCGCTCACCGCCACGGCCACCCCTGAAGTCCGGCAGGACATCGTCCGCTCGCTCCTGCTCAAGGATCCGCAGGTGTTCGTCGCGGGCTTCGACCGCTCGAACCTCTTCCTCGAGGTGGTCCCCGTCGGCGGCGACGACGACCGGCGTGAGGTCTGCGAGTCCCTCGTCTCGAGCGGCGGCTCGGGGCTCATCTATTGCTCGACGCGAAAGGCCGCCGAGACGCTCCATATAGGGCTCAAGGCCCGCGGGAGGACGGCGGTCGTCTACCACGCCGGCATGGACGACAACGCCCGCCGCCGCGCGCAAGACACGTTCATGGCCAAGGACGACGCCATCGCGGTGGCGACCAACGCCTTCGGCATGGGCATCGACAAGCCGAACATCCGCTTCGTCGCCCACGCCAACATCCCCAAAGCGGTCGAGGCCTACTACCAGGAGATCGGCCGCGCCGGACGCGACGGGAACCCGGCGCACGCGGTGCTCTTGTTCAACCACTCCGACGTCTTCACCCAGGAGCGGCTCATCCAGAGCAGCCACCCGCCGGACGTGGTCTTCGCCGACCTCTGGGCCATCCTGCAGGAGGTCGAGGAGTTCAACCGCGGCGTCGAGCTGCTCGCCGCGCAGATCGGCGCCAGCGAGTTCGAGGTCTCGGCCGCGCTCAAGGTGCTCGAGCGCGAGGGGAAAATCACGCGCTCCTCCCGCGGCGAAGGCGCCTTCGAGCTCAAGGTCACGGCCAAGGCGGCCCACACGCACCCGCGCTTGCCCGATGCGGTCCGGCTGCTCGAGGTGGTGCGCGCCGCCTATCCCGAAGGTCAGCGGGTCAAGCTCGAGCTCAACGCGCTGGCGCGGCGCAGCGGGCTGCCGAGCGAAGAGGTGCGCCACGCCCTCACGGCGCTCGAGCGCTCGGGCGCGGTCGATGTCCGGCGCCCCTTCGCGGGCAAGACCATCCGCGCCCTGGAGCGGGTGCCTTTCCACGCGCTCGGCCTGGACCTGACGCGCGTCCGGGAGCAGGAGCGGCGCGCGCTGCTGCTGCTGCGGCGCATGACCGACTACGCCTACGCCAAGCGCTGCCGGCGCGCCTTCCTGTTGAGCTACTTCGGCGAGCAGGGGCTGAACGCCACCTGCGACGGCTGCGACGTGTGCCGCGGGCCGCGCATGGCTCGCAAGGCCGCGACGCCGCGCGCGCGCGAGAAGCCGACGCCCAACGCCCCGGAGAACCCGCTCGCGGTCGAAGAGCTGCGCCGCTTCCGCCGCGAGCTGTCGAAAGACCTGGGCATTCCCCCCTTCATCATCTTCAACGACGCCACGCTCTTCGCCTTCGCCAGCGCGCTGCCGACCAACCGCGAAGAGTTCCTGGCCGTCAAAGGCGCCGGCGAGGCCCGGTGGGAGCGGTTCGGCCCCAAGGTGGTCGAGATCTGCGTCCTCGCGCGCGCCGCCGGTCACGCCCCGGCCGCGGTGACCACCGCGCGCCGGCGAACGCGCTAGCCCTAGACCCAATGCCGTTCAGATAGCGGTAACCCCTCCCAGCTCGAGGCGGCCACTTCGATTTCCTTCTGAGGCCGGGGCGATGGAGAGATGTCGCGCGCGGTCGGCCTGGAGGGGAAGGGGTCGGACTTGGCGGACGCAGCGGCGAACGTCGACCAGCGCCACGACTTCGAGCCGGGGGATGGGCGCTGTTTTCGACGCCGCTCATCTGTGTGAGCGTCTGGACAAGCCCTGGCTGGGAAAAGTCTTCACACAGGTGACTCGAGCGTCAATGGACGCGGAAGGGTCCAGGCTCGGCAAGGCACTCCGGCGCGGCGGTGGTGTCTTGGCGAGTGCTCGCGACGACAAGCTTCGGGCGGGGCTTTGACGCGTTGGTAGCCCTGGTGCAGCGAACTGCGGAGAGAAAGGTACCGTTTCTGGTACCCAGGACTCCGCAGTTCAGACCGACGA
>CAZEDU010000031.1:0-27310 GCA_964511185.1 uncultured Myxococcaceae bacterium
CTCGGGGATGTCGAGCCCCTCGCGCAGCAGGTTGATGCCGACCAGCACGTCGAACTCGCCGCGCCGCAGGTCGCGGATGATCGCCGTGCGCTCGATCGCGTCGATGTCGGAGTGCAGGTAGCGGACGCGAACGCCGACGTCCGCGTAGTACTCGGTCAGGTCCTCCGCCATGCGCTTGGTGAGCGTCGTCACCAGCACCCGCTCGCCGAGGCCGGCGCGCTTGCGAATCTCCTCGAGCAAGTCATCGACCTGGTTCGAGACCGGCCGCACCTCGACCTCGGGATCCGTCAAGCCGGTGGGTCGGATGATCTGCTCGACCACCACGCCGCGGGCCTGGGTCAGCTCCCACTCCGCGGGCGTCGCCGAGACGTACACCGCCTGCTGCACCATCTGCTCGAACTCGCCGAACTTCAAAGGCCGGTTGTCGAGCGCCGACGGCAGGCGGAAGCCGTACTCGACCAAGGTCTCCTTGCGCGACCGGTCGCCGCGGTACATCGCGCCGATCTGCGGGATCGTCTGGTGCGACTCGTCGATCATCACCAGCATGTTCTTGGGGAAGTAGTCGAGCAGGCACGGCGGCGGCTCGCCCGGCGCGCGGCCCGAGAGGTGGCGCGAGTAGTTCTCGATGCCGTTGCAGAAGCCGAGCTGCTCCATCATCTCCAGGTCGAACATCGTGCGCTGCTCGAGCCGCTGCGCTTCGACCAGCTTGTTCTCCGCCTTGAGCCCGCCCAAGCGTTCGGCCAGCTCGGCTCGAATGTGGTCGATCGCGCGCCGCCGCTGCTCCGCCTCGGTCACGTAGTGGCTGCCGGGGAAGATGGTGACCCGCTCGAGCTGCCCCAGGGTCAGGCCGCGCAGCGGGTCGAACTCGGTGATCTTCTCCACCGTGTCGCCGAACAGCTCGATGCGCAGCGCCCGCTCCTCCTCGTAGACCGGGAAGACCTCGATCGTGTCCCCGCGCACCCGGAACGTGCCGCGGTGGAAGTCGACGTCGTTGCGCTCGTACTGGCACTCGACGAGCCGCCGCAGCAAGGCGTCGCGCCCCAGCTCGTCGCCGAGCGAGAGGTTGATCGCCATCTCGAAGTACACCCGGGCGGTGCCGAGGCCGTAGATGCACGACACCGAGGCGACGACCAGCACGTCGTTGCGGGTGCGAAGCGAGTGCGTGGCCGAGTGGCGCATGCGCTCGATCTCGTCGTTAATCGACGAGTCCTTCTCGATGTACGTGTCGGACGACGGCACGTACGCCTCGGGCTGGTAGTAGTCGTAGTAGCTGACGAAGTACTCGACCGCGTTCTGGGGGAAGAGGTCCTTAAACTCGCCGTAGAGCTGCGCGGCGAGCGTCTTGTTGTGCGCGATGACCAACGTGGGCCGCTGCACGTTCGCGACCACGTTGGCCATCGTGAAGGTCTTGCCGGAGCCGGTCACGCCCAACAGCACCTGGTGCCGGTCGCCGCGCAGGAGGCCTTCGGTCAGCTCGCCGATCGCGCGGGGCTGGTCGCCTTGCGGCTGGTACTCGCTGACGAGCTTGAACTCGGGCATGGCAACGGCCCTTTAACACCGGGGCCGCACCCATGCTGAACAAAGAAGCAGTCTTTGTTCAACCGCCCGTGCAGAAGTCGGGAGGCGGGATGGTCTGGCAGGGATCGAGCGACGTCTGCGCGAAGGCGACGAACTCGGTCTCCCACGCGATGGCGGGAGGCTGGTAGGCCGCCGGCTCAGCAGGCTTCGATGGCGCAGTTATCGAAAGAGAAGCGTCGTTCATTGCGCTGACGCCATGATTTCGCGAATGGCGAAAGAAAGCCAGTATTCCGCTCAGCGGTGTGAGGCGTTCCGACCCGCCGCTCTGCATCACTTGCACTCCGCAAAAGTTGCAACGCGCTCTGCGGGCTCGGTTGCGTGTGGGTCTCGAGGCGCCCGCGCGCGAACGCCCTGACTTTTGCGGGCCCACCCAAGTGCGCCGAAGCTGTCCTCTCTTTTGCACAGGACGGCCACTCGATGCGTACGAATCGCAGAGCGAATGTGGGATGGCAGCGCCGGCGGACGGGCTTCACCCTCATCGAGGCGATCATCGTGGTGGGGCTCATCGCGCTCATCGCCGCGTTGGGGGCCGCCGCGTTCCGCAACACGACCGGCAAGGCGCGGCTGCAGAACGCGCTCTTCGAGATCTCCGCCCTCGGCACCGTCGCGCAGATGAACGCCGCGCAGTCGGGCATCCCCAACTACCTGGTGTTCTTCGAGACCAACAGCCAGTGGGGCGTCGCCCACGTCGAGCGGCACGATCCGGAGCCCACGCTCGCGCAGTGGCAGGCGATGGTGCTGGGCGCGAAGGCGCCGGATCTGAACGAGCGCTGGCTGGGAGGCAGCGTGCGCGACGTCCTGAAGCTCTCGGACTCCGGCGGGGTCGCCCTCTCGCCGTTCTCGACCTCTGGCTACAGCGCCACGACGGTCAAGCGGCCGTTCGCGCAGATCACCCCGACGGCGTCGGGCACGTCCAGCGAGCTGCTCAAGTCGTGCAACTTCTGTGTGTCCGCGAGCGGCGGGACGCTCGGCGTTCTTCGCTTCGAGCCTTCCGGGGTGATGCGGCGTTCTCCCGACGGAGGGCCGCTGTCGCTCCTGGTGTCGGTGCGCGTCTCCCGGGCGGGAGAGAACCAACGGCCGAAGCTCATCGCCTTCTCGAACCCAGCTGGGCTGGTCAAGGTGTTCGACCCATGAAGCGCTTCTTCTCTCGACGTCGTGCGCAGGCGGGAACCAGCCTCATCGAGGCGATGGTGGCGCTCGCGGTGTTCTCGATCGGCATTCTGGGCGTGATGCAGATGAACATTCTCGCGTCGGCGCAGACGGGGCTCGCCAGCCGAGAGACCGCCGCGGCCTCCATCGCGCGCGACCTCGTCGATACGTTCGAGCGCATCCCTTATGCCCACACCGCGCTGGCGACGGGGACGACCCACTCGCTCCAGAGCGACTGGGGCACCGAGCAGCCGCTCTTAGGAGCGGCGAGCGCCATCGTGGACGCCGACGGCCGCAACCCCGACGGCAGCAGCCGCTACGCGGTGACCTGGAACGCGGTGGAGAACATCGTGAATGCGAACGGCGAGAACGCGGGCAAGACCATTCAAATCAACGTGACGTTCCGGACCACGTCGGCCGGTACGACCAAGACCGTTTCGTTCTTCACCATCAAATACAACCCAGACACCGTCGTTGGCGCGTCTGACCGGTTCCAGGAGATCTGACCTTGCGACGTCGATCCTCCAAAGGCATGACGTTGGTCGAGCTTCTGACGACGCTCGCGATCAGCGGCGTCATCATGGTGGGCATCACCAGCGCGTTCCTCGCGCAGACCCGCCAGTACCAGATCCACGCCAGCCGGCAGGGGCTGCAGTCGAACGTGCGGCGCGGAATGATGTTCATGGAGGACCGGCTCCGCGCCGCCGGCTACGGCGTGGACCCGCGGTTCACGTTCACCGCGTATGACGGCTTCGACGTCCAGAACACCAACGCGCCGAACCTGAACTTCCCCGACGCGATCACCATCCTGACGCGAGATCCGCGCTTCCAGCGGACCACCAACTCGGCGCTCACCACCAGCTCGACGCAGATGACGTTGAACGCCGCGGCGAGCCTCAGCCGCGGGCAGATCCTCCTCATCCTCTGCCCCGGCGCGGAGGACTACGCGTACGTCACCGTTCAGTCGGCCACGAACACGAACGTCGTCACCTTCAACCCCGTCGCGAGCGCGGCCAACCCAGAGACGCCCATCTCGCTGCCCGGCGCCCGCTTTCACCAACAAGCCAACTTCGGCCCGGGCTGCTTCGGGAACACCGGCCAGATGAAGACGGTGGTCAAGATCGACCGCTACTCCTTCTACGTCGCCGCGTTCGACGACGACGGCAACCCGAGCAGCCCGCCGACGCCCTATCTGATGCTGCACCAGGGCTTGGACGTCGCCGGCACCGGCACCATCGGCACCGCGAGCAGCCCGGTGAACGCCGAAGACGGCATTCCGCTCGCGCACGGCATCGAGCAGCTGCAGATCGCCTACATCCTCAACCCGGCGCCCAACGCGGTGCCGACCATCTTGGGCGTCGATGCTTCACCGGGCTGGGGTCCGGCGTGGGCGGGCAGCAGCCTCATCCCGGCCATGAGCGACAGCTACGACTCGCCCAACCGGACCATCAGCCACCCGGCCAACATTCGGCAGGTCCGCGTCACCATGGTGGCCCGAAGCCCGGTCCGCATCGACGCCTTCGAGGGCGACGACATGTTCGAGTCGGGCGCGAGCTGGGCGACCGAGACCTTGTCCACCAGCGGCGTCGTCGCGTGGAGGCAGCTCGAGAACCTGGACCCCAACGCCAACAACGTCTTTCGACCAGACGACCAGTTCCGACCGCCCGGCACGCGCTACGCCCGCACCACGCTTCGTCTCTCGGTTTCGCCGAAGAACCTCTTGCTGCGCTCTCAGTTCCTGCCCCCGAACGATTTGGGAGGGTGATCCGTGAAGCTCCAACGTCGGCTGACACGCGGTTTCTCACTGCTGGTCGCCATCATCATCGTGCTGGTCATGACCCTCTTGGTGGTGGGCGCCATCGCTTACACCGGGTCGGAGCGCCGCGCCGCGATCGCGCGGACGCGCGCGGAGCGGATCTCGGGCTGCGTGCAGGCCGCGCGCAACCTGTTCCTCACGCAGGTCAAGGTGCTCCAGACGGCCGCGCCGAACGCGCAGCTCGATGCGGGCGTCATGCTGAACGGCAGCCTGATGACGATTCAGGGACGGCACTACTCGGGCACGACGATCACCAACATCCGCAACCTGGCTGAAGACTCGGTCGGCGGCTCGTCGGAGATCGTCGCCGACGAGTCGAACATGGCCGGTCGGCCGCCGCTGCGCGCCGGGTTCTATTCCGTCACCGCCACCTGTCAGGAGTTCGCCGGCGGGCCGGAGCAGGAAGTCGAGTTTGCGATGAGGATTGGACTATGAAGACAGCATTCACCCGTCAAAGCTTCTTCGGCCTCGCGGCCATCGGAGCGCTGGCCATCCTCTTCTCGGGCGACCGCGCTTCGGCCGAGTTCGGCGCCGCCCAGACGAAGCTCGCCTGCTGTCAGCTGACCACGTCGCTCGCCAGCCAGTACCTGCGCGGCAGCGACGTGCCTGGCGACGAGCGCTTCTTCAAGACCGAAGCCGCGCCGCCGAACATCCACTTCCTGTTCGACAACTCGGGGTCGATGCGGTTCATCGCGCAGGTCGACGTCTACAACGAAGCGCCGTTCTTCAACAGCGACCCGGCCAACAACGGCTGCAGCAACACGTATCTGATCGCCTATCAGACGGCGAAGGGGTGGGACCCGAACACCGAGACCGGCGGGGCGCCCTATTACCCGTACCCGGACCAAGGCACCGGGCTGGGCTCCGACAACGGCCCGTACACCAACCTCTGGCGACCCGACTACATCTACGCCTACTACATCGGCTGGCCCACCTCGGGCTTCAGCCCGTCGGTCGCGTACACGAACAAGACCGCCGCGTGCAAAGGGCTCTGGCCGAGCTGGGCGTCGTCTCAAGCCACCCAATACAACCGGTGCCTGACCTGCCTGAACACGCGCGGCTTCTACAAGAAGACCGGCGTGTCGTTCCCCAACGACAGCGCGATGATCTTCACCGGCAACATGATGAACTTCAACCCGACGCGGGCCGTGTCCGCGCGCGCGGTGCTCAAGCAGGTCGTCAAGGACATGCGGCGGGTGCGCATGGGCCTGACGGTGTTCGACGGCAGCTCGGGCGGCAACATGATCCGCGCGCAGAACCCCGCCTGCAACCTGTCTCTGTCGGAAGGATCCAACTTCGACAACAACCGCGCGAGCATCGTCAACAGCATCAACGGCCTGACCTTCTCGAGCTCGACGCCGCTGGCCGAGTCGCTGCTGAACGTCGGGCAATACTTCTGCTCCGACAACAAGCGCTACACGAACAGCCCGACGGCGAGCGCGCCGAACATCCCAGGCTTCGGGTTCTCCAGCAGCTACATCAAGTCGGCGTTCAACAACGGCTCACTCAGCGGACAGCAGCGAAGCGTCTGCTGGGGTTGCCAGGTCTCGTCGGTGGTGATCATCACCGACGGCCGCCCCGACGGCGACAACTCCCTCCCCCGGTCTCAGATCTTCTCGCGCAACGGCGGTCAGGTCCGCTGCGACAACGACGCGTTCGGCAACAACCTGTGCGCGGACCTGGAGTCCTCGCAGGACGACATGCTCGATGACGTCGCGAAGCTCCTGTACACGCAGGATCTCCAGATCACGATTCCGCCGGTCACCAGCGGGTCGAACTTCAACAGCGCCGGACAGCAGAGCCTCATCACGTACACGATCGGCTTCGGCGTCGATCACCCGATCCTGGCGAACGCCGCGCGCTACGGCGGCGGCGAGTACTACGTCGCCAACGACGCCGACGAGCTGCGCGACCGCATCCTCGCGGTCGTCTCGCAGGTGGAGACGCGCGCGACCTCGTTCGCCGCCGCGTCGGTGTCGAGCCTTCAGGTGAACCGGACGGGCGGATCGCTGCTGCCGCGCTTCCGTCCCTCGCGCCTGAACAACAAGCCGTGGACCGGCTACCTCTACCGCTTCGAGCTCGGCGCCGAGACGATCACCCAGTACGGCGGCGCCTTCTGCGACCCGGCGAAGGCCGCCACCATCCTCACCGGCGGCGCCGGCGATCCGAACGACCTCAACATGGACGGCGACTGCGACGACCTCAACCTGATCGACATCGAAGACGACGCCGTGGTCGAGGACGACGACGGCGTGTTCCGAAAGGCGCTCAGCCCGTTGGAGGTGGCCAAGCCGTACTGGGAAGCTTCGGCGGTGATGAAGCCCACCACGGGGATGACCCAGCACTGGCAGACCCGCCACATCTACACGGTGGTGGACAGCAACAACGACAACCGGCTGGATTGGCTCGACACGCCCATCGAGTTCAGCGTCGCGAACGCGGCGACCCTGCGCATGTACATGGGCATTCCGAACACCGCCAACCCCTGCCCGGACCTCTCCTCCGCGCTCGGCTACGTGACGCCGCCGCTCACCCCGAACCAATGCGCGGAGTGGGTGATCAAGTGGTACCGCGGGGCCGACATCTTCAACGCCGACCCGGGCCGGCGCGACTACGACCGCGAGCACTTCCTGCAGGACATCTTCCACTCCTCGCCGGTGGTGGTCGAGCCGCCCTCGTCCAAGTTCCTCTGCGGCATCACCGGCCAGTGCACGCAGACGCTCTTCGGCACCAAGACCCCGCTGAAGGACTACAGCGGGATCGACGCCTACGACAAATGGGTCCAGGAGCACGGCAAGCGGGACAAGGTCGTCCTGGTGGGCTCGAACAGCGGCATGCTCCACGCCTTCCACAACGGCAACTACCTGAACGTGAACGACCCGTACCTCGAGCAGCCGATCTACGATCAAGGCTCGGGCACCGAGCTCTGGGCGTTCGTCCCGCCGGATCAGCTGCCCAAGCTCCTGCCGAACATCGACCGGCAGGCGTACTTCGTCGACGGCACGCCCATGGTGCGCGACGTGTGGTTGAACGGCGTGGGCGCGGACGCGGTCGGGTCGGACCAGATCAAGCAATGGACGGAGTTCCGCACCGTCGCCGTCACGGGCTATGGCATCGGCGGCACGCACCGCTTCGCGCTCGACATCACGCGGCTGCTCCCCAACCCGGGCGACACCTTCAGCGACCGCTCCGTGATCATCACCAAGAACGTGAAAGTGTATCGGCGCTCGGACCCGCTCGACCCCGACTCGCCCGTCAGCACGACGCCGACGACCATCACCCTGAAGTACAGCCCGCCGTCGCAGGCTGGCGACTTCCGCTGGCTGTGGCCGCAGCCCTGCGACGCGGAGGCGCTGGTCGTGGGTGACAGCTACGGCAACTTCTCCCCGAAGCCCCCGCCGCTCGGGGCCGTCGCGATCGCGAACGCCGCGGGCCCGCTCCAGGTCAACAGCGTGAAGGCCGAGGAGCGCTGGATCGGCTTCTTCAACGGCGGCTGGGACCCGTACCTGGCGCGCGGCCGCGGCCTGGCGATGGTGGATCTCAAGGAGGGCAACACCCTCTGGCAGTACTGGCACGGCGAATCCAAGGCGAACGCCGACGACATGAAGTACCCGTTCGTGGCGGTCCCTTCGATGATGGACCTGGGTAACTCGGTGAACGCGGAGCCGGATCGCGATCTGCTCTTCGACACCGCGACCGTGGGTGACTACGGCGGCAACATCTGGACGGTACGCTTCTGGCAGCCGGGCACCATCGTCTCGGGCAAGGTGACCAACTGGTTCGCGGCGCGCGCCTTCCGGCCCAGCGGCGCCAGCGACAACGCCGTACGCCAGCCCATCACCTTCATGACCTCGAACGCGCTGCAGCCTTCGACCGGCTACCTGCGCACGTACGTGGGCACCGGAGATCGCTTCAACATGTTGGACAAGGACGGGCCGCTCTGCCGGCTCTCGAACCCCTACGCCTGCGCGCAGCTCGGCTGCACGGTGCGAAACACCGTCCGAATCGATCGCGGCCCGGCGTCGACCCAGTCGACGAACGCCCAGTACGCCTCGAAGGCCTACAGCACGAGCACGACCGCCCTCGCGGCGGCGGGCAACGCCTGCAGCGGCGCGCGCATGAAGCTGACGTGGGACTACGACAGCACGGGCTCGTGCGGGCAGAACTCGGCCGGCACGCTCGAGTACGTCTGCAGCGGCACCACCTCGACGTGGACCTGCAGCAAGGCGGTGGACAACTGGGACAAGTCGGCCTACCAGGCCACGGCGCCCACCACGAGCCCGGACAAGTTCTTCGGCTTCTGGTCCTACGGCGGCAGCTCGTCCACCCGCCGCTTCAACACCAGCGCCGAGGCGCTCACGTACGACACCGCGTTCGGCAGCAACACCCGGCCGATGAGCGAAGGCGACCTCACGCACCTGACCTCCAACACGGTCTCGGCAGACAAGCTCGGGAACGGTTGGTACCTCTCGTATGGGCACGGCGAGACGCCTGGCCGTCCGGACGAGCGCACCGGCTCCGGCTCGACCGTTCTCGACGGCTGCGTGCTGTGGAACTCGTTCGAGGCCATCGAGGGCGGCTCGACGATCTGCGCCACGAGCGGCGAGAACGTGGCCCGCTTCTACCAGGCCAACTACGTGACCGGCTCGCCGAACTGCGCCGAGTCGTTCCAGCAGCCGGACGGCGGCTACGACCGGTACATCGAGCGCACGGTCGTCGCGATCCCCGGCGAGCCCAACGCCCAGCGGACGATCTCGGCCGGCCAAGGCGCGAGCACCATCGTGACGCTCGAGGCCGGCTTGACCCAAGGCAACACCGTTTCCGAGAGCAGCGAGCTGGTGCAATCGATTTATCAGCTGGAAGTCGACCACACCGAGCACGCGTGCCGACACGCGGGAGACACGTCTCAGTGCAAATGATGAAGAGAACCCTCCTCGCCGTTGGGCTCGCGGGGACGCTTCTGTGGGGCTGCACCGAGGAGAGCAAACCCACCGAGGCGAAGCCGCGCGAGGTCGCCGGGAACTTGAAGAAGCTCCCGCCGCTGCCCGCCAAGCTCGAGAACAGGAGCGGCACGGCGCGTCCCGTCGAGCCCATGCCGGACATGCCGGATCCGCAAGGCGCGGATCCGGATCTCAAGGTCGGCATGACCCGCGATGAGCTGATGACGGTGATGGGCAACTGCGCCGAGCGGACGACCCTGATCCCCGCCTACCGGGGCCGCTCCGTCGTCGAGGTCTTCCAGCCGCGACGAGAGGAGGCCTGCTTGAAGCGCTTCGGCCCGCGCCGCATCTTCGTTGCGGGGCTGACGGTCAGCGAGATTCAGCCGGGAATGGACCCTTCGCCGGCGGAGATCGCCAACATGCCCCAGGCGGAGCGCGTCGAGCGCGGACCGCGTTGAGCGCGCCGCTCACTGTCTTTGGGTCGGCCGCGGGAAGAGCCCCAGCGTGGCGGGCCGGTGGTTCGCCCGCGCGGCGGGCGGGATGGCCAGGCGAAAGCCCGCGCCCAGGTCGCCCGCGCGCCGCAGGGTGAGCTCCCCGTCCAGGTGGCTCGTGCAGGGCAAGGGTGTGTCCCAACAAAAGAAGGACTCGGGCACGTTCACCTGGAGCCCGGTCTCGGTCGTCCGCGGCTGGAAGCTCGGCTTCGGAAGAGGAACGAAGCCGTGGTTCCAGGTCAGGCGTTCGCCGAACCGAACGAACCGGCTGGCCACCAAGAGCAGCATGCCGGCGCAGAGGGCCAGCATCAGCCGGTCGTGGAGGCGGCCCTTGGCGCGGCTCAGCGCGAGCGCGCAGGACACGCCCGCGAGCGCCCACAGCCAAGCGCCGGCGTAGCGCACGTCGGGCGCCGTGAGGAACCAGAACCCCAGCGCGAGCGCGAGCGGGAGAAGCGCCCAGGGGGTGCGTCGCGGGCGTGGGTGAGCCGCCGAAGGCCACGCGACGAACGCCAGGGCGAAAAGGCCGAGCCCGAGCGGCACGAGCGCGCGAAAGACGTCCAGCGTGAGCAGCCGGAGCCACGGCGCGAGCCATTGCCAACCTAGGTCTTGGTCCCACCGCGCGACGGTGTTGCGCGCGTACGACATCGTGTAGCGCACCAAGCCGGTCTGCACGCTCTCGGGCACGCGCCAGTCGACGGCGAACGACACCCAGGCGCCGGGGAAAGGCCAGTAGCCGGTCCGCAGCACGCTGGCGATGGACCAGGGGACGAGCGAAGCCGCGCCGATGCCGGCGAGCGCGGCGGCCCTGCCCCACCGCCGAGGGCCCCGAAGCACGCCGATGAACCCGAGCAAGAACGCGCCGGCCACGCCTCCCGCCGAGGAGACCTTCACGGCGAACAGCGCGGCGGCCACCACGCCGACGACGCGCCAGCCATTCGGCGCCAACAGGGGACTGTCCCCAACGGGGACTGTCCCCGAGCGTTCCGGGGCTTCGACCGGGTCGAGCTGCGCCACGATCAACAAGACGAGCGCCGCCGCCAGGGTGAGCTCCAGGGGATCCCCGCTGAAGCCGACCAGATCGCGATCGACCGCCAGCTCGAAGGCGAGCGGGAGCAGGCACAGCTCGACCACCGCGCGCGTGGTGATCGGCCGCTGAAGGAGCGCCCGCGCCAACGACCGGAGGCACACCGCCACGAGGAGGAGCGTGACGAACCCGTTCGCCAGGTGGTGGCTGCGGCCCTCGAAGGCCCCGACGTCGAGCAGCGCCCCGTAGAGGAACGACGCGTGGCTCACGCCCAGGAACGGGTGCAGGTTGGCGATGCCGGGGACGACCGGGTACGTCGCCGCCCAGCGCAGCGCGGGTAAGTGGTAGACGCCCGAGTCCAGGTTGGTGACCGCGCCGAGCGCGCGGTTCGACAGCCACACCGCCACGAGCGCCCCCAACGCGAGCGCCCACCGCGCGTCCGGGCCGAGCGCGCGCAGCCCACGCCACCGCGCCCGCTCGACGAACCACCCCGCGCCCGAGGCCACCGCCAGGAACGCCACGCAGCGGCCGTCGATCGGCAGGAACAGGTTCCAAGCTTGAAGCACCAGGAGCGCCGCGGACAGGCCGAGCCACACCGCGTCCAGCCACTCGACCTCCGCGCGGAGGAGCCGGGCCGCGCCCAACCCCAGGCCCAGGAACAGCAGGCCCATCAGCCCCCAGCCGGCGAGCACGCTGAGCATGGCCGTCAGCATCAGGACGTCTCAGCGCTTGCCGGTGGGAATGGACGGCGACCGGCGAAGCGCCTCGAGCGCGGCCGCGCGGGCGGCTTCGAACTCGTCGCCTTTGTTCCACTGGGGCGCTTGGGCGGCGTTGGCGATGCGCAGGCCGAGCAGGAAGTAGAGCTGGGCGTCCTCCACCGCGCCCGAGAAGTCCCACGCCTCGGAGAACTCGTCGCTCGGCTGGTGGTAGTGGCGGTCCTCCCAGGCCTCGCGCTGCTCCTTCCCCCACCCCTCTGGCCGGCCGACGAAGTCCATGCCGCTGCCGAAGTACGCCGCGGGCACGCCCTTCTTCGCGAAGTTGAATTGGTCCGACCGGTAGAAGAACCCGCGGTCCGACATCTGGTCGGGCTTGACGACGCGCTTCTGCGCGCGCGCGAGCTCGGTGACGATCGCGTCGAGGCTCGACTTGCCGAGCCCGATCACCGTGACGTCGCGCGTGCGCCCCCAGATGTTGAGGCCGTCGATGTTGATGTTGGCCGCCATCGCCCCGACCGGCACCGGCGGGTTCTCGACCAGGTGCTGCGAGCCGAGCAGCCCTTGCTCTTCGGCGGCGACGGCGGCGAAGAGGACCGAGCGCTTGGGCGCGCGCGGAAGCGCCGCCATCGCGCGCGCCACCGCGAGCATCGCGCCCACGCCCGAGGCGTTGTCGACCGCGCCGTTGTAGATGCCGTCCTCGCCGGGCTTGGCCCGGTCGCTCTTGCCGAGGTGGTCGTGGTGGGCGGTGTAGACGACCAGCTCGCTGGAGAGCTTCGGGTCCGAGCCGGGCAACACCCCCAGCACGTTCGCCGTCTGCCGCCGGTGCACGGCGTTGGTGAAGCGGGTCGACAGCGCGAGCCCGAGCGGCACCGGCTGGAAGTCGCGCCGCTGCGCCAGCGCGCGGAGCTTGTCCAGGTCGTGGCCGCTGAGCGCGACGAGCTTGCGGCTCGCCTCTTCGGTCGCCCAGCCCTTGAGCTCGAGCCGACTGGCCTGCGCTTGCGGCAAGTCGAACTGCTCACCCGACCAGGACGTCTGCACCACCTGCCAGGGGTACCCGGCCGACGGCGTGGTGTGAATGAGGATGGCGCCGACCGCGCCCAGCTTCGCGGCGATCTCGTACTTGTAGTCCCACCGCCCGTACCAGAGGCGCGCGCGGCCCGCGAACAACGCCGGGTCGTGCTCCGGGTCGTTGTTCATCATGAGGAGGACCTTCCCGGTCAGGTCCGCGCCCTTGTAGTCGTCCCACTGGTACTCGGGCGCCACGATGCCGTACCCCACGAAGACGACCTCGGCGTCCTTCACCTCCGAGGCCGTGTTCTGCGTGCCCGCGACGCCGATGAAGTCGGGCCCGTAGCGCAGCTCGAGCCGCTGCCTGCCACCGGTGAACGTGAGCGTCTGCGGGTTGCCGGTGACGCCCACCAGCTCGAACGGCTGGTACCAGCCGCCGTTGGGCGCGCCCGGCTTCAGCCCGAGCAGCTCGAGCTGCGCCGCGATGTACTCCTGCGCGAGGCGATCGCCGCGGCTCGCCGGCCCGCGGCCCTCGAGCAGATCCGAGGCGAGGTAGCGGGTGTGGGCGCGGATCACCGACGGCGTGATGAGCCGCGCGGCCTGCTGCTCGGCGACCGGCGCGCTGGCCAACAGGACGGCGAGGAAGGTGTTCACCATGGGCGTTACTCCGCGAGGACCCGCCACCTGGGCCCGGCCGGCGTGTCCATCAAGTCCACGCCCATTGCCTTGAGCTCGTCGCGGATGCGATCCGACTCCTCGAAGCGCTTCGCCGCGCGCGCCGCCTGCCGGTCCGCGATCCGCTGCTCGATGCGCGCCGGGTCGAGCCCCTTGCGCTGCACCTGCCGCTCGCGGCGACGCAAGAGCCACGCCTCGGGCGCGTCCTCGAACAGCCCCAAGACCTTCGACGCGCGCCCCACCTCGTCGCGCAGCGCCTGCAGCGTGCGCCCGACCACCGCCTTGTCCTTCACCGGCGGCTTGTCGGTCAGCTCGTTCATCTCGCCGAACAAGCCAGACAGCGCGCCGAGCGCGCCGGGGGCGTTGAAGTCGTCGTCCATCGCCGCCTCGAACGCCTTCAGGTGGCGGCCCACGTCCCCGTGCACCGGCCCCGGCGGCCACGCCTTGCCCGCCAGCCGCTCGTCGACCTTTCGGAGCGTCTCGTAGAAATACTCCATGCGCGCTTCCGCGTCGGTCAGCGACTTGTCGGTGAAGCTGAGCGGATTGCGGTAGTGCGTCGAAAGAAAGAAGTAGCGCAGCGCCTCGGGGTCGACCTTCTCGAGCGCGTCGCGCAGCCGCACCACGTTGCCGAGGCTCTTCGACATCTTCGCGCCGTCGAGGTCCAGGAACCCGCCGTGCATCCACACGCGGCTGAAGGGCTTCCCGAACGCCGCCTCGCTCTGCGCGATCTCGTTCTCGTGGTGCGGAAAGATGAGGTCGAGCCCGCCGCCGTGCAGGTCGAAGCTCTCGCCCAGGTACTTCGCGCCCATCGCCGAGCACTCGATGTGCCACCCCGGGCGCCCCTTGCCCCACGGGCTGTCCCACGCCGGCTCGCCCGGCTTGGCGGCCTTCCAGAGCGCGAAGTCGAGCGGCTCGCGCTTCTGCTCTCCGGGCTGCACACGCTCCCCCGCGCGCAGGTCGTCCAAGTTGCGCTTCGAGAGCTTCGCGTACTGCGGGTACTTGGAGACCTGAAAGTAGACGTCCCCCTGCGACTCGTACGCGACCCCGCGCGCGACGAGCCGCTCGATGAGCGCGATGATCTCCGGAATCGTCTCGCTCACCTTGGGCGAAACGTCGGGCGCGATCATGTGCAGCGCGCGCGCGTCCTTTTCGAACTCGCGCACGAACCGCGCCGCCAGGTCGACGGCCTTCTCGCCCGTCTCCGCGGCCGCCTTGATGATCTTGTCGTCCACGTCGGTGTAGTTGCGCACGTACTTCACCGACAGGCCGCGGTAGCGCAGGTACCGCACGACGACGTCGAAGGACGTGAAGGTCCGCGCGTTGCCGATGTGCACGAAGCTGTAGACCGTGGGCCCGCAGACGTAGACACCCACGTGGCCCGGGGTGATGGGCTGAAGCGGCTCCTTCTGCCCGGTCAGGGTATTGAAGACGCGAAGGTTGTGCTCGGACACGGACGGCACTCTAAGGGGTGGTGTGCGATGTCGTCATTCGAAACAACTGGAGCACCCATGCCTCGGTCCACCCCCGAGGAAGGTGCGACCAACCCGCCAGATCTTGTAGCCTTCCCAGCCCGCCCCGGCGTTTGGCCCTGGCCGTGGCTTTGCTTGGGAGACTCTCATGGCGTCGAACCCGAAGCGCCCTTCGTCCGGCCGGCGGGGTCTGGAGCGCGGCAGCGGCCCGATCTCGGGCATCGAAGACGTGCTCCCGACCACGGTCCATGACCCACACCGCGACCAAGAGCTCGCCGCCAGCTACAACCCGCACGAGGTCGGGGACGACGGGTTCCGCCCTGCCTTCCTCTATGTCGAAAAGGGCCCCGGGGCGGGTCAGCTGGTGCCGGTGCGGCAGGGCTCGCTCGTCATCGGCCGCGCCTCGGTCGCCGACCTGCGGCTGCAGCACCCGTCGATCAGCCGGCGCCACGCGCAGCTCATCCGCCGCGGCGAGCTGTTCTTCATCAAAGATCTCGGAAGCCAGAACGGCACCTTCGTCAACCAGCGCAGGCTGAGCGGCGAGGTGGAGGTTCAGCCGGGCGACCTGGTCGCGCTGGGCAACGCGGTCATTCGCCTGCGCGGCCCCATCGGCCGCTCGGCCCCGACCCTGGCCAAGCCGGTGCCCGCGAGCAGCACCAAGCCGCGGCGGCCCGAGACCAAAGTGCAGAACGCCGCGCGCCCGATGTCGTCGTCCGCGCGCTGGGAGACGGTGAAGATCGCCTCCATCGCCATGGCGGTCGGCTTCGGCTTCGCCGGCGCGCTGCTGTTCGCGGCGATGAAGCTCGGCGGGCTGTCGGTCAAGGAGAAGGCCGACTCCGTGGCGCCCGCCAAGACGGAGGTCGCCGCCGAGGTCCCCAAGGCCAAGTCGACCGGCAAGGCCAAGCAGCGGTTCGTGGTCGAGATGGACGAAGAGCCGACCATCACCGCCTCGCCCAAACCCGCCCCCAAGGCGGAAGAGCCGGTGAAGGCCGCGCCCGCGCCCAAGGCCGCCGAGCCCGTCCTCACTGGCCCGAAGAAGGCCGACATCTTGGCCAAGTACGAGTCCGGAAACCTCGAGGCGGCGATCGATCTCGCCAAGGACTCGAGCGAAAAGGACTTCTACGCCAGGCTCCTCAAGTTCCAAGAGAGCTACAGCTCCGGCAAGAAGGCGCTCGCGGCCAACGACGCGTCGGCCATCACGCACTTCGAATCGGCCTTCAAGGTCGACCAGCAGCTCTCCAAGGGGTTCGGGGCTTACGCGACCGAGCTTCGCCGCGAGCTCTCCCACCTGTGGACGCTCGTCGGCTTCAAGCACCTGGAGAACGAGAACAGCAAGGCCGCGCGCCAGGCGTTCAGCGTCGCGCTCTCGCGCGATCCGAGCAACGACAAGGCGAAGGGCGAGCTCGCCAAGCTCGACGCCGAGAAGGCCGACGCCGCGCCCACCCCTGCTCCGAAGGCGTCGGCCTCGAAGTCGATCGACAGCGCGTTCGAGGACGACCCCGCGCCGCTCAAGAAGCCCGCGGCCAAGCCGGCCAGCAAGCCCACCCGGTCCGCCATCGACGACGCGTTCGATGAGTGAATGGGGGGACAGTCCCTTTCAGGGACAGTCCCCGACGCTTAGAGACGCCGCCGGAGCTCCCGGAGCACGAGCCCCGCGTTGATCAAGGCGAACAGGCCAAGGCCGGTCATCCACCCGAACGTCGCCCAGTCCGCCCCCGGCCGCTCGGCCTCGAGGAGCAGCCAGCGCGGGGTGACCTCTCCCATCTTCTCGAGCGAGACGAACGCCGCCTCGTAGCGCTGGGCGTCGGCGCGGCTCAGTAGCCGGCCTCGCACCGTGAACGGCGCTTGGTTGGGCTGAGGCGCTCGGGGCGCGCCGGGCTGCCACGCTTCCCCGGGCAACGTCCGGCGCCGCACCAGGATCGGCGTGTCTCGCAGGCCCACCACCACGACCGTCTTGCCGCCATCGAGCGCGTAGGCGCCGCGCGAGGTCGGCACCCCGTGGACCTGCGCGTAGCGGTTGAAGCGCAGCGACTCGAAGCGGTAGTCGCCGGCGCTGCCCAGCTGCAGCGGCGCGCGCGGCGAGAACCAGTAGTCAATGTCTTTGGAGTGCGACCACAGAAGGCCGGCAGCGACCAAGATGGCGAGCACCGCCACCGGCAACCGCACCCCCGTGGATGGACGAGAGGCGAGCCGCGACTCGAGCTCGGCGATGCGGGCCTGGCGCTCCGCCCCTCGCTCCGGCGCGTCGGACACTTAGGTGATGTTGAAGATCTTCTTCAGGTCCGCCTCGATCTCGTCCTCGGAGCACTCCTTGGCGAGAGAGAGCTCCTTGATGAGGAGCGAGCGGGCCGTGTCGAGCATCTTGCGCTCACCGAACGACAGGTCCTTGTCGCCCTTGAGCAGGTAGAGGTCGCGCAGCACTTCGGCGATCTCGAAGACCGAGCCGGTCTTGATCTTCTCCATGTACTCCCGGTACCGCCGGTTCCAGGTCGTGGAGTCGACCGAGATGTCCTTCTCTTTGAGGATGGAATAGACCTGCTTCACGTCTTCTTCCGAGATGATCTCGCGCAGCCCCACCGAGCCCACCTTGTTGATGGGGATGTAGATGCGCATCCCGTTCTCGAGGATGCGAAGCACGTAGAACGATTGCCGTTGGCCGGCGACCTCGGTGTGCTCGATGCCCATCACCTCACCCACGCCCTGGCCCGGGTACACGGCCTTGTCACCGTTCTTGAAGGTGGTCTGCACTCTTACCGTCTCCTTGAAAAACTCCGCGCCATCCACAAAGCGGCGCACCTACATACCACAAACGACACCCACTCTCAATGAACCGGCTTGACCCGGCCGAAGCCTCCCGCATAGCGTTGGCCCCTTTTGTGTAATAGCCGGGCGGCGTGACGTCCTAAAGGCCAGGTCATTCCAGGCATTTAGGCAGGGGAAGGGGTTGGGAGATGGGCCGCTCGGCATGGAATGGGTTTGCTCTGTCTGCGCGTCCGCTGGTCTATCCCGCGGTGACGCTCGCCGCAGGGGCCGGCCTGGGAAGCGCAACCCAGGCGAATGGATGGCTATTCCTCGCGGCCGCTTTCACCGTGATGACGCTGGCTTGGCTGCGCGCTCCCCGCTTCGGCGCGCACCTCTTGGTGCTCCTCGGCTGCCTCTTGGTCGGGTTGGGGCTCGCCCGGCTCGAGTCGCGTCGGCAGGTCCCCACCCGGCTCGCGGACGTGTCGCTGTTGGAAGGCACCGTCGACGCCGTGCGCGAGCGGCCGGGGCTGGCCACCGTCTGGCTCGACGTCGCGCGGGTGGACGGCGAGGCGGCGCGCTTCCGGGTGGTGCTGCACGGCGAGCCGCGGCGCGTCCCGCTCCCAGGACAACGGCTGCTGGTTCGGACGCGGCTCAAGCCGTTCCTCGACGCCGGCAACTGGGGCGAGCTGGATCGCAGCGGCCTTCGTGAGCGCCGCGCGGTCCTCTTTCGAGGCAGCTTCGCGCCCGACGCGTGGGTCGCGCTCTCGCCGCCCTCGGCGCTCCGCCGCTGGATGAGAGAACGTCGCGCCGCGCTGCTCGAGGCCTCGTTGGCCTGGGCGCCCAACGAAGACGCGGCGGCGCTCTACGCCACGCTGGCGGCTGGGCTGCGCGCCCAGCTCGACCCGGAGCAGGAGGAGCGCTTCTCCCGCAGCGGGCTCGTGCACGTGCTCTCGGTCAGCGGCCTGCACGTGGCGGCGCTCGCGCTCGCCTTGGTCTGGGCGCTTCGCCGCGTGCTGGTGCGCCTCCTGCCGCGCGGGTGGGAGCCGCGTCGCATCGCGTGTCTCGTCGCGCTCCCCGTCGTCTGGGCGTACGTCGCGTTCACCGGCGGCGAGCCCCCGGCCCTCCGCTCGGCGTGGATGGCCTCGGCGGTGTTCTTATCGAGCGTGATCTGGCGCGGCGCCGACACGCTCAACGCCCTGGCGTTGGCGCTCGCCGCGCTCGTCGCCTTCGACCCCGCTTGCGTGGCGGACCTCTCGACGCAGCTGTCGTTCCTGGCCGTCGCCGCGCTGGTGCTGCTCGTGCCGAGGGTGGAGCGGCTCTTCCCTCCTCCTGCGGCGCATCCGGGCCGGCTGCGGCGCTGGCTCGGGGCGGGGCTGCGCGGCGCGGCCCTCACCGCCGCCGGGAGCTTCGCGGTGGCCGCCACCACGCTGCCGCTCGTCTCGTCGGCCTTTCAGCGCGTGAGCTGGGTGGGGGTGCTGTCGAACGCGGTTTGCTTCCCGCTCTGCGCGGCGCTGACGATGGTGGCGGCCGCCGGTGCCGGCCTGTTCGTGCTGAGCCCGACCGCCGCGACGCCGCTCCTCTGGCTGGGCGGTTGGCTGAGCGAGCTGCTCCAGCGCGCCGCCGAGCTGTTCGCTCAGGTCCCCGGCGCGATGCTGCCCGCGCCTCGCTGGAGCGCCCTGCTCGTCGCGCTCTACGCGGTGGGGCTGTTGGCGTTCGCCCTGGCCCGGCGGCGGCGCTGGGCGCTGTTGGCCCCGGCGGCGCTGCTCGCCGCGAGCGCGTGGCCGCTTCGAGCGCCCAGCGGCCTGGAGGTGACGTTCCTGTCCGTCGGGCACGGCGACGCGGTGGTGGTGAGCTCCGCCGGGGAGCACGCGCTGATCGACGGCGGCGGCGTGCCCAAGGGCGCCGACGTCGGCGCCACCGTCGTGCTCCCGTACCTTCGCCACCGCCGCATCGACGCGCTCGCGCTGGCCGTGCTCTCGCACCCGCATCCCGACCACGCGCTGGGGCTCATCTCGACCCTCCGGCACGTGCCGGCGCGCGCCCTCTGGCTGTCGATGGGCGCCTCGCAGGGGCCGCTGACCGACGAGGTGATCCGCGCCGCGAACGGAGCGGCCGTCGAGCGCGTCGAGCAAGGACACCCGGCGCGCCGGCTGGGCGAGGCCTGGCTCGAGGTGCTGGGGCCGCCGAAGGATCGCGCGCTGCTCGAGAACGTGAACGACAACAGCGTGGTGCTGCGCGTCCGCCATGGACAGGTGCAGTTCCTCCTCACCGGCGACATCGAAGCCGCGGGAGAAGAGGCGCTCGAGCCGGGCCCTGTCACCGTGATGAAGGCGCCCCACCACGGCTCGCGCACCTCGTCGACGCCCAGGCTGGTCGAGAGCGCGCGCCCCAAGCACGTCGTCTTCTGCGTGGGCGCGCAGAGCCGCTTTCGCTTTCCCCATGACGAGGTGGTGGAGCGCTACCGGGCTCTCGGCGCCCGCTGCTACCGCACCGACGTCGATGGCGCGATTCGCTTTCGCAGCGACGGGCGAGAGGTCCAGGTGGAGACCTTTCGTGGAGCGAGCGGGCGAGCGCGCTGACCGTTGCACGACGAAGGCATCGTCCCCAGGTTACGCGTCGATGCTCCCGGACGATCTCGATCTGCAGCAGCTCACCCAAGAGCTACGGACCCGGCTCAAGCCGGGCGAGCCGATCGGCTACCTGCGAGGCAAGTCACTGATGCGCGACCTCATCGTGCACGAGTTCGGCTTCTCGGAGCTCGACGCCGAAGCGCTGATCGACACGCTCGAGGCGCGCGGCTTCCTCCACTTCTTGGGCGACCCGGCCGACCGCTCTCACGCCGAGTCGCACTGGGACCTGCAGTCCAAGCCCTGATCCGAAAGCCTTCACTCGAACTCGAGCCAGCCGAACATCGGCAGGTGGTGGAAGTCTCCCTTGAACAGTGGAGAGAAGGCCTGCCCTTCGATGCGCCGAAGCCGCTCGTGGTGCTCGAGGCGGTAGAGGTTGAAGCGCCACCGGTCGCCGGACTTCGGCGGGACGTTGGGCACGGCGGTGAGCGAGGCAAAGGGGATGGCCATCTCGGCGCTCCAGCCCTCGTCTCGGTCGGAGGCGTCGTCGAGCGTGCCGCGGACCTGCACCGCCGTCCGCATGCCGGACTCCCACTTCATCGCGGTGGCCAAGTCCGAGCGGTGCGAGACGAAGCTGGCGTCGAACGTCACGTTGTGGGGTGACACCTGCAGCTCGTTGTAGGTGCGGCCGTCGCCGTCGGCGTCGAGAAACACCTCGACCACTTCCTCGTTGTAGATGTCGTCGTCGTGCTTGCGCTTGGTGCCCCACACGTCGGGGTCGACGCTGTCGAAGGCGACGTAGAGGTGGGTGTCGTCGTAGACGATGCGGGCGGTGGTCGCGAGCGTGGCCGGGCGGCCGTCGAAGCTCTGCACCAGCGTGAGCGGTTTCGCGTTCGCCCAAGCGGCGTCGTCCAGGCGCCCGTCGATGGTCGGGGCTTTCTGGACGCGGGTCGCGCGGTGGCTCGGCAGCTGAAGCGGCTGGGCGCCCAGGCTCGGCCCCAGCATGCGGTTCGCGCCGTCGTGCGCGTTCGGCTGGTCGACCGGGAGCCGCTCCCCTTCCCGCCAGAAGCCCAGGACCAGCCGCGCCTGGCCAGCCCCCGCGGGCCATTGGATGACGTGGCTGTCCTCCACCACTTGGCCCACGGGCCACGCGCTCAGCGGCGCGGCGCCGTTTTGCGGCTCGTGATCGGCGTTGAACATCATCTGGCCCGTCGTCGGGTCGATGACGTGCACGAAGAAGCGGTAGCCCTGCGGCGGGGGACGGAGCGTCTGGAAGTAGTGCTTGAGCTCGAGCGGCTGGTTCGGCTGCGGGGTCGCTGGCTCGAGCCGGGTTCCCAGGTAGCGCACCGCCCCGCCGGCCCAGGTGCCGCCGCTGTGGAACGTGAGTTGCTCAGGCATGCGGCTGGACGCGCGGACCGAAGAGCGCGTCTTGGGCCCAGCCTGCTCGTCGCGGCAACCCAACAGCGCGGAGACAGCGACGACGGTTAGAAGGAACGTGGGCGTTTTCAAGGCCGCGGCATCCTAGTCGGCACAGGACCGTCTCGCGATGGAGACGTGCGCCAGGCGGGCGCTCGAGCGCGCCGGCGCGGCATCGGCCTTGCTCTGGCGAAGCGGTATGAACTTCGAGCTCATTCGGAATGGGAAAGAAGAGCGCGTCCACTTGGCTCCCGGCCGGCACAGCGTCGGCCGTTCTGTCAGCGCGGCGATTCGGGTCGACTCAGCCAAGGCACAGGTCGGCGATTTGTGGGTCGCCGAGGATCGCGCGGTGTTTCGACCGCGGGAGTCGGTGGAGATCGACGGCGTGCTGAGCCCCAAAGGTGTGGACCGGTTGCTCCTGCCGGGAGAGCGCCTCGCGCTCGCCAAGGACGTCTACCTGCGACTGGCGCTTCCTCGAACGTCGCCTCAAGCGACGGCGGCGCTCGCGCTCGAGCTGCTTCGGCTCGGTGGCGCCCACGCGCCCACCGACTGCGCGCGGCTGGTCTGCGTCGCCGGCGTCGACCGAGGCGCCGTGTTCCCCCTGCCCGCCGGCGAGGCGCTCTTGGGCCGCCATCCTTCGTGCCTGGTGTTCCTGCACGATGGGTTGGTGTCTCGAAAACACGCGCGGATCGTCTCGTCCGGCGAGCAGCACGTCATCGAAGACCTCCAGACGCCGAATGGGCTCTATGTCGATGGCGTGCGCACGGCTGGGCCGACGACCTTGAGGCCCGGTCAGGTCATCGAGCTTGGTCACACGATCCTCAAGTACCAGGTGGAGGAGCCGAAAGACCTGGACGCGCCTGTGGCAGGGTCCGGCGTTCCCGCGCCGATTCGCCGCCGCGCGCCTTTCGCTGTCCTCGCCGCGGGCTGCGCGTTGGCGGCGACGTGCCTCGGGGCCTACGCGGCCCTGCAGCCCTCCGGGTGACGTTCTCGAATCGACGGCATCAAGTAGACGGAGCCAACCGCGCGCGTTCGACCAAGAGCGAAGCGAGCTTGCGGTGCCCACGGAAGAAGCTGGTGAAGTGGAGCTGCCGTGGGCCGACGCGAATGGCGTAGACAGTGACCGGACCGGGCAACACGTTCACGCGCTGGATGTCCTCATAGCGGACCCGGCGGCTCCGAAGGAGCCCACGGTAGATGATGCCGGTCGCGTCCACCGTGATGCGGGCCCGCAGGTAGTACGCGAGCGCCAGGGCGAAGAAGCCCACGAAGAAACCCACGCCGAGCACCAACTTCGCGGGGACCCCATCGAACTGGAGCAGGTAGGCCAGCGCGGCGAGCCAGAGCGCGCCCGCGAAGGCGTTCATCGCGCTGAAGATCCATCGAGGGCGGAACACTTCGCGGCTCACGAGCGAAAGCTACTTCGCGCTCGCCCGGGCGCTCAGTGGGCCTCGTTCGAGCAGACGAGCGCCGGGCACTCCGGTAGCTGGGGGACCCCAAGGCTCGACTGGCGCTCAAGCGGCTTGGGGGCTCGCAACGGCCGGGGGACAGTCCCTCCTGTGGGACCCCAAGGCTCGACTAACGCTCGAGCGGCTCGGGGCTCGCAACGGCCGGGGACAGTCCCCTTCAGGGACAGTCCCCTTCAGGGACAGTCCCCTGCTAGCGCAGGCTTTCGGCTTTGATGCGGGCGTCGGACTTGAGCTCGGGGCGGACGTCGGGGGCGCTCGAGCTGACGTAGCGCTCGTAGTAGCTGCGCGCGTCCACCACCCGTCCCATCGCGCGGTACGCCTCCGCGAGCCCATAGAGCGGTGAGCTCATCCCGGCGTCGAGCTTGAGCGCGTAGCTGTAGTCGGCCACGGCCTCGGTGTAGCGCTTGAGGCCGATGTACGCGCTGCCCCGCGCGACGTAGGCGACCGCGAGTGTCGGCTCGTGCTGCACCGCGGTGGTCAGGCTCATCACCGCGCCGGCGAAGTCCCGGCCGTTGATCTGCTTCACGCCCTGCTCGTACGCCACCCTCGCCTGCTCGCGGATGGTGGGCGCGACGGGTCCGGGGCTCGGAGGCTTTCCTTGGCTCTGCGGTGAGCCGCCGCCGAGCTGCGTCATCTTGCTCTGCGCCTTGATGATGTTCTCCTGCGCGCTCGTGCGCACGGCCGCGTCGCTCGAGACCTGCAGCACACGCGTCCACTTGTCGATCGCCTGCGGGTAGTACCCCAGCACGGCGTACGCATTGCCCAGCTTGAACAGCCCCTCCACGTTGTCGGGCGAGCTGTTCACCGCGTCCTGGTACGCGAACGACGCGTCGCGGTACCGCTTCTCCGCCATCGCCTTGTCGCCGGCGGCGATGCGCTGCGCCGAGAGCGAGCTGGCCGGCGCGGACGTGGGCAGCGGCGGTGGCTGCGCGGCCGGGGCGGCGGGTGGGGTCGCGACCGGCTCGGCGCCGCCGAGCTCGGTGCGCAGCGCGGCGATCGACTCCTTCGCGCGGTCGATCCACTTCTGCTCGCTGGGGCGCTTCTCGCGGGCGACGAACGCCTCGTAGGCGGAGATCGCCTTCTCGCGCTGCCCGACTTGGCGGTAGCTCTCCGCCAGGCCATAGAAGCCATCCGGATCGTTGGGCTCCAGCTGGGTGTACTTCTCGTACGCGGAGACGGCGGTCGCGTAGTCGGCGGTCTTTCGAGCGGCGTAACCCAAGTTGAAGTACGCCAGCTTGAACTCCGGGTCCGCCTGAATCGCGGCGCGGAACTGAGCGATCGCCTCGGCCTTCTGATCCTGCTTGAACAGCGCGCTCCCCAAGCCGTTGATCGCCGCGGCGTAGCCGGGCGCGAGCGCGAGCGCCTCTTTGTACGCGGCCACGGCCTCCGCCGGTTGGTTGGTCGCGAGCGCCTTCTCCCCGCGCTCGAACGCGGCGCGCGCCGGCTCCGGCGGCGCGGGGGTGGCTTGCGCCCGGGCAGCGGTGGCCAGGACGAGCGCGGCGGACATCATGACGGGGCGAAGCATCCGTGCTCCCTTCACGCGGGCAGTGGGCGCTGCAGGTTAACGACCCATCCGGCCAGGCGGTAGCGTTCGGTCAGACCCGTCTGTCGAGAATCGTGGTGATCCCCATGCCGTAGCCGATGCAGAGCGTGGCGGCGCCGTAGCGCACGTCGCGCGCCTCCATCTCGTTGAGGAGCGTGGCGAGCAGCACCGCGCCGGTGGCGCCGAGCGGATGGCCGAGCGCGATGGCGCCGCCGTTCACGTTCACCCGGTCCATCGGGATGCCGAGCTCCTGCGCCACCACGATCGGCACTGGCGCGAACGCCTCGTTGATCTCCCACAGGTCGATGTCCTTGATCGTCAGACCCGCCCTCTGCAGGGCCTTCTTGCTCGAGGGGATGGGCCCGGTGAGCATCAGGATAGGGTCGGACCCGGCGACCGCGGTGGAGAGGATCTTCGCGCGCGGCTTGAGCCCCAACGCCCGCGCCTTCGCCGCGCTCGTCACCACCACCGCCGCTGCGCCGTCGACGATTCCCGACGAGTTCCCGGCGTGCATGATGCCGTCAGGAGCGAAAGAAGGCTTGAGCCCCGCGAGCGTCTCCAGGGTGGTGCCGGGGCGGCAGTGCTCGTCGGTGGCGAAGCTCTTGGTCGAGCCGTCCTCGGCCTTCACGTCGAGCGGCTCGATCTCGCGCTGGAACTTGCCGGCCTGGAGGGCGGCGCCGGCCTTCTGCTGCGAAGCGACGGCGTACTCGTCGACCTGGGCGCGCGACAGCTTCCAGGTCTTCGCGATCAGCTCGGCCGAGACGCCCTGGCTGGTGAGCTGAAAGCGCGACTGGATGCCGGGGGAGGCCGGCCCTTCCCCGCCGACCGCGTCGGAGCCCATCGGCACGCGCGTCATCGACTCGACGCCGCCGCCGATCACCAGCTCCGCCTGACCCGACAAGACCTGCATCGCGGCGTAGTTCACCGCTTGCAGCCCTGAGCCGCAGAAGCGGTTCACCACGTTGCCGGGGATTTCGATCGGCAGCCCCGACGACAGCACCGCGCCGCGGGCGACGTTGAACCCCTGCTCTCCGACTTGCGTGACGCAGCCCATCACCACGTCGTCGACCATCACCGGGTCGATCCGGGTGCGCTTGACGGCCGCGCGCAGCACGTGCGCGAGCAGGTCGACCGGGTGGATCCCCGAGAGGCTCCCCTTCTTCTTGCCGCGCCCGGTGCGAACGGCATCCACGATCACTGCGGAGGTCTCGGCCATGGTGTCTCCTCTCAGGAGCGGTATCAGGTTCGAAATGGATTCTGCAGCAGAATGGTCTCGCCGCGGTCGGCCCCTACCGAGACGCACACCACCGGCACCCCGCAGACCTCTTCCACGCGGCGCACGTAGCGGCGCGCGTTCTCTGGAAGGTCCTCGATGGTGCGCGCGCCCGCGAGCGGGTCGTCCCAGCCCGGCAAGGTCTCGTAGATGGGCTTGACCTTCTCCAAGTCCTCGTGGTCCTGCGGCAGCTCGGTGAGCTTCTCCCCATCGAGCTCATACGCGGTGCAGATGTTGATGCTCTTCAGCCCCGAGAGGACGTCGAGCTTGGTGAGCGCGAGCCCCCACAAGCCGTTCACGCGCGCCGCGTAGCGCAACACCACCGCGTCGAGCCAACCACACCGGCGCGGCCGCCCGGTGGTCGCGCCAAACTCATCGCCCGTCTTGCGCAGCCGATCTCCCAGCTCGTCGTTCAGCTCGGTGGGGAACGGCCCGCCGCCCACGCGCGTGGTGTAGGCCTTGCTGATGCCCACCACCTTATCGATGGCGGTCGGGCCGATGCCGCAGCCGACCGACGCGTTGCCGGCGATGCAGTTGGAGCTGGTCACGTAAGGGTACGTGCCGTGGTCGACGTCGAGCAGCGTGCCCTGCGCGCCTTCGAACAGCACGCGCGCGCCGCGCTCGAGCTGCTGCGCGAGGAAGATGGACGCGTCGCCGACGTAGGCGCGCAGCTTCTCTCCCAGGCCCGAATATTCGGCGACGATCTGCTGCGTCTCCAGCCGCGGCGTCTGGACCTTCGCCGCCATCGCCAGATCGTGCAGCTCCTCCAGAACCGCGGGGAGCCGCTCAGACACTTTGCGGTTGAGCCGCTCGGGGTGGAGCAGGTCCCGCACGCGGATGCCGCGCCGGGCGACCTTGTCTTCGTACGCCGGGCCGATGCCGCGGCCGGTGGTGCCGATGGCGCCGCCCGTGCGCGCCTTCTCCCGGTAGGCGTCGAGCAGCTTGTGCCAGGGAAAGATGACGTGCGCGTTGCCCGAGATGAGCAGCTGCCCGTCCTCCTGGAGGTAGCCGCGCGCCTGGAGCGCTTCGATCTCGGTCGAGAGCACCGAGGGGTCGACGACCACCCCGTTGCCGATGACGCAGACCTTCCCCGGGTGAAGGATTCCGGACGGAATCAGGTGCAGGACCGTCTTCTGTCCACCGACCACCAGGGTGTGGCCCGCGTTGTTGCCGCCCTGAAACCGAGCCACCACCTGGGCGTGCTCGGTGAGCAAGTCGACGACCTTCCCTTTTCCCTCGTCGCCCCATTGGGCGCCAATCACGACCACGTTGGGCATGCTTAAGGCCCTTATAGCGCGAGCGCGTGGCAGCGATACTGGAAGCCACACCCCACCGCCTCGCAGCTCGGTTGCGGCAGCCCCGGCCACTCCTGTCCTGGCGAGAGCGACAGCATCTTCGCCACCGAGCGGCGGAGCGCCTCCTCGAACGCCTCGG
>CAZEDU010000031.1:27320-33182 GCA_964511185.1 uncultured Myxococcaceae bacterium
CGTCGCGCTGCCCTCCGCCCCGACGACGGAGCCGCACGTGAACGCGACTCCGGTCGTCGGGCGCCACGCATCGGGAAGCTCCCGCTCGAGCAGCTCGGGCTCGGGCGACGCCTCCCGCAAGAAGACGATGCCCGCCCGGACGCGCTCCGGATCGGCAGCGAGCTGCCGCGCGGCGAGGGCGTAGCACTGCAGCTGAAAGGCATAGGCCTCGAGCCCTTCCTTGGGCCGCCGGCTGGCCTTGTAGTCGATGAGGGTGACCGAGCCGTCGTCCTCCTCGATGAGCAGGTCGATCTGCCCCTTCAGGTGAATGCCCACCCCTTCGCCCTTCAGCCGCAGCAGGAAGGGCAGCTCCCGCTTGACCCGCTCGGGCGGCACCGCCGCGAGGCGGCGCGCGAACCGGGTGGCCAGAAACCCTTCGGCCCAAGCCAGGACCTCGCGGCTGTCCTCCGCGGCGGCGTCGTGGCCAGCCTCCCACAAGAGCTGCTCGAGCACCGCGCGGCGCTCGCGCGGGCTCATCGCCAAGTCCACCCGCTCGAGCAGCCGGTGCACCAAGGTGCCGCGGGCGCGCGCGTCGCCGCCGCCCTGCACGCGGCCGTCCTCCTCGTGCAGCTCGAAGGCGACCGGGAACTCGGCCAGCCCCACCCGGTGGGCGTACAGGTAGCGCCTGGGGCAGCGGACGAAGTCCTGGGCGTGCGTCACCGGCAGCACCACCGCGCGCGGCACCGCCGGTTTGGCTCCCCGCGCGCGCTCGACCGCCTCGGTCAGCCTGGCCTCGTCGGCCGCCGTCGCGGGCGCCCGTGGCCGCCGCTCGTCCATGCGCGGCGGGGCCAGCGCGTCGAGCGGGACGTCCTTCACCAGCGCGCGCAACGCGGCGTCGGCCTGCAGCGCCGTGTCGACGCGCGACCACCAGCTCGTCGCCGCCGGCCTGTTCCGCGCGCCGGAGAGCACCAGGAGATCGCGCGCGCGGGTGAGCGCCACGTAGAGCGTGCGCACCGACTCGGCCTCCTCCCGCCGCTTTCGCTCCTCGTGCACCGCCTGGTACCGCTCCGGCGTCTCGACCTTCTCGTCGTGGGCGGCGCGGGCCTTGAACGCCAGCCCCAGCCGCCGGTCGAAGACGACCCGCGCGCCGTTGGGAGGCGGGAGGCTGGCGAGGTCCGGCACGTAGACGACGGGCCACTCGAGCCCCTTGGCCTGATGGATGGTGAGCAGCTGCACCGCCCGGCTGTCGCCCCAGTCGACGACGTCCGCCTGCGCCTCGGTGGGGTCCCTCTCGGCGAGCGTGAGCACCTCGCGGGCGAACGCCGCGCAGTCGCTGCGGCCCGCCGAGTCCCAGGCGCCGGCCAGGTCCAAGAGCTTGTCGAGGTTGGCGAGCGCCTGCTCCCCGAACGGCGTCCCGGCGAGCGCGACGCGGAAGCCCGCTTCGGCGACCGCGACCTGGAGGAGCGTCCTCAAGCCGAGCCGATCTCGCTCGGGCCGGAGCCGCCCGTACAACGCCAGGAAGCGGTCCAGCCGGGCCTGCTCGTCGGCCGGCAGCCCGAGCGCCGCGCGCTTCGGGTCGGGTGCGCCTCGGCGCGGCAGCCACTCCCACGGCCGCAGCCCCGAAGCCCCTTCCCCCGCGTGCGCGAGCCGGAGCAGCGACGCGTCGGAGAGCGCCACCCACGGCGAGCGCAGCACCGTGGACCAAGCGAGCGCGTCGTGCCGGTCGGCGAGGAGCTTCATGAACGCCGCGAGGTCCATCACCTCTTGCGCGCCGTAGAAGCCGCGGCCGCGCACCACGCGGTGCGGAATCTGCCAGCGGGTGAGCGCCTGCCGGTAGGTCTCGAGGTGCCGGAAGGTGCGAAAGAGGATCGCCACGTTGCCGCCGACGGGCGCGTGCCACCGGTCGTCGCGGTCGGCGACGAGGCGGCCGCTGTCGGGCGCGAGCAGCTGGGCGATGTGGCGCGCCACCGCCTCCGCGTCCTGCGCGCGGCAGCGCGCGGCGTCGTCGTCCTGGGTCGGCGCCCAGACGATGCGCTCGACGGCGGGCGAGCCGTCGCGCGCGGCGCGCACCGGGCGCAGGTCGTCGGCCTCTGGAACGTAAGCGACGTGGTAGTCGCGCGGATCGCCCGGCGCGCGCAGCACCTGCGCGAAGACCCGATTGAAGAACTGCAAGAGCTGCGGCGAGGAGCGCCGGTTGTCTTTCAGGTGCGCGCGCGACCCGCCCTCCCGCTCGATCTTGTCGGCCAGCGTCGAGAAGACCGACACGTCGGCGCCGCGGAACTCGTAGATGGACTGCTTGCGGTCTCCCACCGCGCACAGCAGCCCCTGCTCGAGCGGCACCGCGTCGAAGTCGAGGGCCGTGCCTGGCGGGAAGCGCCGGGGCGCGCCCTGCCGGCGCTCGGCGAGCAGCGCCACCAGCTCGAGCTGCAGGCGGTTGGTGTCCTGAAACTCGTCGACCAGCAGGGCGCCGATGCGCTCTTGCACCTCCGCGCGGTACGCCGGCGCGTCGCGCAACAGGTTCCGGGTGCGGATGAGCAGCTCGGAGAAGTCGAGCGCGCCGCGCGCCGCGAGGGCGTCGCGGTGGCGGGCCTCCAGCTGCTCGAGCAGCCCGCGGAAGGCGCGCTCGTGACGGGCGGCGGCCAGCGCGGCGTAGCGCTCCACGAGCGACACGCCTTCGAAGCTCTCGCCGCCCAGCACGCGGAACTTCACCGACTTCAGCGGCGTCCGCCCCAAGTGGGGCGCCTGCAGGGCCGCCGCGAGCGCGGGGTAACGGTCCGCCTCCCAGAAGCGCTCGAGCGAGATCCCGTCGAGCGCGCGGTGGCAGGCGGCGAGCGGCTCGGCGTACTTGCGCCGCTGCTCCACCGAGAGCGCCGCTTCGGCTTGATTGAGCTCGCGCCGGACGTCGACGAACGCCGCCCCCAGCGCCCGCTCCGCCTCTTCGCGCGAGGTGATGGCGGCGTTGCGAGGCTCGACGCCCTCTTCCCGCAACTTGACCAGCACCCGGTGCAGGTGCGCGACCAGGCCCGCCGCCCGGCCTTCGCCCGCGAACCCCAGGTCGCGGCAGAGCTCCACCACGTCCTCCGAGCCGGCCTCGAGCGCCTCGAGCACCACCCGCTCGGCGGTGTCCTCGAGCAGCCGGTACGCGTCGCGCTCGTCGAGCAGCGTGAACGCCGGGTCCACGCCCAGCCCGGCCGGCGCCTGGCGCAAGAGCTGGACGCACAGCGAGTGGAACGTGCCGATGGTGGCGCCGCCCAGGTCGTCTCGCAGCTGGCGCCAGACCTCTCGCGCCGGGAAGGGCCTCCCCAGCGACGCGAAGCCCTGCGTCAGGTCCTTCTCTTTCTCCGGCGCCTTCGCGTCGGTGGCCAGCAGGTGCAGCCGCTCTCGCAGCCGCGAGCGCATCTCGGCCGCCGCCTTCTCGGTGAAGGTGAGCATGCACAGCCGGCGCGGCGGAACCGCGGGACAAAGCGCGCGCGCGCCCGAGAGCAGGTGCAGGCACAAGGTGACCAGGTTGTACGTCTTGCCCGCGCCCGCGCCGGCGAGCAGCGCGAGGTTCCGGTCGAGCGTGAGCGGCGAGGGCTCGGCGGCCGGGGCCGCTTGCCCGAACATGTCGATCTGCCGCTCGTCGCCGCGCAGCTTACGCATCGGCGTCCTCGTCGAGCCGCCGCTCGCTGATCCGACACACCGGGCGGTAGGCGCAGTATTCGCAGTCCTGCGGCCGGGCCGGGACGTGCCCCTGGGCGAGCCGCTTCACCAGCGCGTGCACCGCGTTGGCGAAGTTCTTCTTGCCCTCCTGCTCGAGCTGCGCGCGCGCCTCGGCGTTCGCGGCGAGCAGCTCGTCGAGCGACTGCGCGCCGTGGCTCAGCACGTCGCTCAGCGCGATGGCCTTGGCCTCCTTGAGCGACAGCCACGCCGCCTGGAGCGCTCCCGCATGCCCGCTCGCGCGCGCGGCGTAGAGGTAGAGCGGCAGCTGGAACTCGGTGGACAACAGCTTCTCGTACGCCTTGCGGCCTTTGTCCGGACGGCCGCTCTTGTAGTCGAGCACCGCGAGGCTGGCCTCCGCGGCGTCGAGGCGGTCGATGGTGCCGGCCAGGTGCACCGGCCGCTCACCCTCCAGCGCCGCCGGGAGGACCACCTCGCGCCACTCGGGCGGCGCGTTCTGCCTTCCGAACGCGAGCTCGGTGCGCGCGGGGGCGTGGCTGTCGAAAGGGAGCCCGCGGTGGTCGGCGCGCAAGAGCCGCCGCACCATCTGGCGCGCGCGGTCCTGGTTGAGCCGCCACAGCACAGGGTGGCCGACGTGGTCGCGCTGGGCGCGCGCGCGGCTCGCCTCGGCGATCGCGTCGTCGATCAGCGCCTCGGGGACCTCCTCCGCCGGCCGGTCGAGCAGGTTCTGTTCCTGCAGCTTCGGGAACAGCAGCTCGAGCACCTTGTGCCAGAAGCTGCCGCGCCTGCGGTTGTCGACCTCTTCCGCGGGCTCGTCGGGCTCCTCCAACCCGAGCGCGATCGCGAGGAAGCCCTGGAAGGCGCAGTTGCCGTACTTCGACAGCGCGCTCGAGGTGAGCGGCCGCTCGGGGCCGAAGGTGAACGCCTTGTCCCGCAGCGCGGCGAGCGCGGGAGACGAGAGGTCGCCGCTGTGCGGCCCCGGGGCGCGCGTCTGGTCGGAGAAGAAGCGCAGCCGCTCGGCTTCGATCGCCGCGAGCGCGCTCGCCTCCAAGAACCAGGGCTCGCCGGCGAAGCGCGCCTGCGCGAAGGCGCCCGCCGGGTCCGGCGCCGTGACGCGCAGCGTGGCGGGGGCCAACGCCTCCAGCGCCGCGCGCTCTCGCAGCTCCTGCTCGGTGCGCACCTGCTCGAACGATGGCGCGGGCGCGAGCGGCTGGCGCTGGACCTCCTGGCCGGTGCGACGCGTCACCTCTTCGATGAACGGCGAGGCGAGCTGCTCTTCGCCGCGCGGGCCCAGGCGCGCGAAGCTCAAGGTCACCGACTCGGTCGCCGCGCACAGCGCCTGGCCGAACAGCAGCCGGTCCTCCGCGGAGCGCCAGCCCAGCCGCGTGAGCCCGCGGTCGCCTTCGCCGACCGACAAGCGAAACACCTCCCGGCCCAGCGCCCGGTGGACCCCCAGGCGGTCTTCGTCGGAGAGCAGCCGATGCGGCCGCTCCCGCCCCGGGAAACGCCCGTCGACCAGCCCCCCCAAGAACACGTGCCGAAAGCGCGCGCCCGGGAGCGAGCGCACGTCGATGATGCGCACCGCCCCAGCGCGCGGCCCCTTCGGCACCAGGTTGAAGTCGCTCGCCGCGTCCACGAGCCAGCGCCGAAACGCCAGGCGCGTCAGCGAAACGGCCCCGGCGCCGCTCAGCTCCAGGGCGGAGCGCAGCTCCGTGACGAGCGCGCGCAGCGCCTCCGCGGCGGCCTGGTCGCGCGCCAGGGCGCGCAGCACCGCCTGGCCGAGCCACGTGCCCTCCGCGCCCCGGTTCTCCGGCGTGCGAATGGCGGAGAACACCCCCAGCGCGTCGACGGCGTTCCACCACGCCGTGAGCAGCTGCGCCGCGCGGCCCCGCTCCGGCACCGAGCGCGCGATGGACATCAGCTTGTCCACGCGCTCGAGGAGCGAGCGCACCTGCCGAGCCTGGTCGCCCTTGTGCTGACGCTCGAGCCGCTGCGCCAGCTCCTCCAGCCGCGTGGCGTAGGCGCCCTGGCCGTCCATCGCGCCCACGCGGTCGTCGCGGACGAGCGCCAGCTTGAGCCAGTGGCCGGCCGAGTCCGGACCGCCCTTCGAGATGGCCGGCGCGTAGCGGCTCTCGAGGTAGCGCACCGTCTTGTCGACCGGGAAGGCCTCGTCGGCGAGCGCCGGCAGCTCGAGCGCGAGCCGCCCCACCGCGGTCGCCTGCA
>CAZEDU010000031.1:33192-33798 GCA_964511185.1 uncultured Myxococcaceae bacterium
GCGTCCGTATCGTGTACGACGGCGCGGGACTCTCGGAGCGCCCAAGCGGACGCGCGCGGGGACCCCCATCTCGTCGAGGCGCTCGGCGAGCGTCTCGGCCTCCTCGTCGACGTCGCGAAAAGCGACGACCATCTCGTCGGGCGCGCACCCTTGATCGATGCGGGCGCGCACCGCGCGGGCGATCGCGCGGGCCTCGTCCTTCGGGCTGACCGCGCTCATCACCTGGAGCGGCGCGGGGCTCGGCTCGGTCACTTCCTCCTGGCCGAACAGCCGCGCGGCGATCGGCGCCAAGGGCCGATCGTCGTCCGGGAGCTCCTGGAGCAGGTCGACCTCCAGCGTCTCCCACCGCTGCTCTAGGTCTCGCTCCACCGGCACCAGCGCCGCGTCGACCAGCGGCGAGCCGACCGCCGGCAGGGCCAGCGTGAAGGACACGCCCTCCCTCTGGCAGCGCTCGGCCAGAGCGACGATCAGCGCGCGGCGCAGGGGCGTGAAGTCGTAGAGGTGGCGAATGCGCAGCCGCCGGCAGCGGGAGAGCGACGCGGGCAACGCGCCCGCGCGCAGCTGCTCGATCGCGCCCTGGAGGACGTCCTCCCGGTCGGCCAGGCG
>CAZEDU010000031.1:33808-44507 GCA_964511185.1 uncultured Myxococcaceae bacterium
CTGACGCGCGTGCAGGGCCGGCCGTGGATGGTGGTCGGCCAGGCGGAGCGCCGCCATCTTCGCCTCGTAGGCGCCGTACAGCTCGGCCAGGTACCGAAGCCGCCCCCGCCGCTCCGGCGGCGCCTGCGACGTCGCCTGCGCGAACGCGTCCGGCGCGCACTGGCCCGCCTTCAGCTCGAAGAACAGCTCGAGCGCGGCGCGCGCGAAGGCGGGGTCCTGGACGAAGTCGCCGAACGGGCCCTTGGGAAGCGCTTGGGCGCAGGCCCACACGACCACCCGGGCCGACAGCGGCGTGCAGGCGCGGCGCCCCAGCCGTTCGGCGCCTTTGAGCTGCTCGAGCAGCTGCGCGAACGTGAGGCAGCCGCTGGCGTCGACCCAGCCCTGCGCCTCGGCGCGCTCGATGAGCGTCTGCTCGACCCGATCCGCGTCGGGGAGCACCTCGACTTGTTCACCGGCCCGCGACATGAACGGATCAGTGTAGGTGGTCGGTCCGACGTGAGGCTATGGTCCCGCGCCGTGATCGCCTCTTCGCTCGTGGCCGTGCTGCTCGCCTCGGCGCCGGCGGCCGCCGCGGGGCCGTACGAGCTCGAGCACCACTTGATCGCCGACTCGGTGGCGACCGGCGTGCTCGGGGCGGGCTGGCTCCTGTCGGAGACCGTCCTCAAGCCGACGCTGGCGCCGGCGCGCTGCCGCTGGTGCGAGCCGCCGCGCGTCGACACCTGGGCGCGCGGCATTCGAGCGCAGAACACCCGCTTCTCGGCGACCTTGAGCGACGTCGTGGCCTTCGGAGCGCTGCCCGTCGCCGCCTTCGGGACCGAGCTCATCGCCGCGCCTTCGGGAGACTTTCGGACCTATGGCCTCGACGCGCTGTTCATCGTCCAGACGACGATGGTGGCGCTCGCGCTGACGCAAGCCACCAAGTTCGCGGTGGGGCGGGAGCGGCCGTTCGTGCACGCCTTGCCGCCGGCCGAAAAGCCGTTCACCGATCACCCCGAGGACAACAACCTGTCGTTCTTCAGCGGCCACTCGAGCTTCTCCTTCGCGGTGGCGACCTCGGCCGGGACGATCGCCGAGCTGCGTGGCTACCGGCAGGCCTGGTTGGTGTGGGCGGTGTGCCTGCCGCTCGCCGCGCTGCCGCCCGTCTTGCGCATGGTCTCGGACCGGCACTACCTGACCGACGTGCTGGTCGGCAGCGCGGTCGGCGCAGCGACGGGGCTCACCTTGCCGCGGCTGCTGCACCCGCGCGCGGGAAGACTCGCTCCCGTCGGGCGGTTCCGTCTGGTTCCGGCGGGCAATGGCGTCGCCTTGCTGGGGCAGTTCGACTAGGGTGCGGCGCCACACTCGAGGAGTCGTCCCGTGAAGCTGTTGACCCGATTGGCCTTGACCACCTTCGTGCTCGCCACCTCGGTCGGCTGCGACCAGGCGACCAAGCACATCGCGACGAAGCACCTGATGTCGGCGCCGGGCCACTCGTTCCTCTGGGACACGTTCCGGCTGCAGTACGCGGAGAACAAGGGCGCCTTCTTGTCGCTCGGCGCGGCGCTCCCCGACGGCATGCGCTTCTGGGTGCTCACGGTGATCGTCGGGGTGCTGCTGGTGGGCATCCTCGGCTACACGGTGATGAACGCGAAGCTGGTCGCGGCGCAGGTCGTCGGATACGCGCTCATCGTGGGCGGCGGGCTCTCGAACTGGGTCGACCGCGCCACCCGGGGCGGCGTGGTGGTGGATTTCATGAACATGGGCATTGGTCCGGTGTTGCGGACGGGCGTGTTCAACGTCGCCGATTTGGCGATCCTGGCCGGCATCGCGGTGTTGATGATCCACGGGTGGATCCACGACCGGCAGCAGAAGCTGCTCGAGCAGCAGAAGATCGTGTCGTCGTAGCTTGGGGAAAGCGGGGACAGCCCCCTTTGGGGACTGTCCCCAGCTAAGGCGCGTCCATCATTGGCTCGGACGGGGGCGTGTCGGGCGTGCGGTCTTCTTCCCAGCGCTCGCCCTTCGTCCACGCCACCTTGCCGTCGACGCCCCACCCCGCCCGCTGCGCTTCGCCACCGCGCCACTCGACCCAGAAGATCGCCCCTTCCGGATGCGCCGCCTGGTCGAGGCAGGCCACGTGCGTGGCGGTGCCGTCGGCGTGACGAACGGTCGCCGCGTACGGCACGTGGGAGTGGCCGCACCAGAGCCAGCTGGGCCGGACGGTCTCGAGCAGCGTGCGCAGCACCGGGTTTCCAATCCACGGCATGCGGTGCGCGCGCAGCGGCTTCAGCTTGGCCCCGCGCCGCACGATGCCCTTGGGCCACTCGTGCGCGAGCATCAGCGGCACGCCTTGCACGCCGCGGAAGGCCGCGAGCACCTCGCCTTCGCGGAAGTAGCCGGCCTGCTTGCGCGTGTCTCGGGTCTTCGGCTCGACGAGCGGCGTCTGAAAGTGCTTGGGCGCGTAGATGCCTGACAAGAAGGCGACCTGAAGCCCCTCGAGCTCGGTCGCCCCGGCGCGGCCGAGGTACCGAACGCCTGAGGCGATCTCTCCGCCGCGCGGGAGCGGGTGCAACGCCTCGAAGTCCTCGTTGTTGCCGCCGATGAAGAAGAGCGGGTGCTCGAGCTGTTGGCGCCCGTCGGCATACTCGGCGAACTCGGCCGGCATCTGCCGCTTGGCCGCCTTGCGCCGGTGGTCGTCGGCCGAGCGAAACGCCTCCACGTCGCCGACCGCGAAGACCAGATCGAGCCGGCGGCCGAGAGCCTGCTCCAAGGCGGTCAGCCAGCTCTGCACCCGCCGAAAACGACCGTGGATGTCACCGACGCCGACGGTGAGCAGCGTCGGCTCGGAGCGCTCCGTCACGGCGAGACCGCGCGGAACGCGGCATCGAGCGCGGGGAGCAGCAGGCTGTCCTTGTGCTCTCTTCGGAACTTGTCGGCCCGCTGCTCGGCCTCGCCGCGCCGGCCGCTCGCGAGCAAGGCCTGAATCCACAGCACCTCGCGCTCTTCCTCCAGCTGGCCGGCGGGGAAGTCCTGGACGTGCACCGCGAGGGCGGCCAGCGCGTCGACCGGGCGGTCGCGGCCGAGCGCCATGCGCGCGCGTTCGATGAGCGCGCGCTCGGTGGCGAGCCGCGCGTCACGGCTGGGCGGCGCTGGCACCGGTGGCGGCGGCGACGCCGGCTGCACCGCCTTCGCCTTGGGAGCGACCGGCTTGGGCGCCGGCTCGGCAGGCGCTTCGATGATCTGCGGAGGCGGCGGCGCGACTTCGAGCACCGGGCTCTCCGGCGGCGTGGGCGGCGCCTCCATCTGGTGCACGACGGGCGGCCTCTCCGGGCGGGTGGCGACGGTGGTGACGCCGACGCCCACCGCGCTGCCGACCGCGAAGACGATGGGGATCTTCGCTGCCCCGAGCGAGGACAAGACGCCGGCGGTGGTGCCAGCGACGGCCGTGCCCGTGGCGGCCGCGGTGGTCGCTCCGGCCGCCGCGGTACCGGCAGCCCCCGCGCCGCCGATACCCGCGCCCGTGGCCGCTGGGGCGACCGCCGCGGTCGTGGCCGTGGCCGTTTGTTGAATCACCAACGCCGAGGCGGTCGCGCCGAGCGCGAGGCCCAGCGAGTCCGCGAGCTTGCTGGACACGCGCGCCCGCGCGCCCGGCGGAGGCGACGGCGCGTCGCGCTCCGCATCGAGGAGCGCGTCGAGCTCTGAGTCGAGCGGCTCGAACAGCTCACGCGGCGTCATGCACCACCTCGCTGTGCACGAATGCGCTTCACCGCGGCGGCGAAGTCCTGACGCGCCAGTCGCAGTCGAGAGTAAGCCGTGTTGAGCGGAATGCCCAGGGCCTCGGCGACCTGGGGAATCGCCTCGCCGTCCAGCTCGTGCATGACGAACACCGCCCGCCGGCTGAGCTCCACGCCCTGGAGCGCCTCGACCACCAGCTCGCGGGCTTCGCGCCGGGTGACTTGATCGTCCAGCGAGGCGCTCTCGTCTTCGGTGTCTTGCGGCTCGTCCTCCAAGACCTCGCGGACGTTCTGGGCCTTCCGCCGAAAATCCGAGACCACGCGAAAGGCCACGCCGAACAGCCAAGGCTTGATGGGGCGCTCGGGGTCGTAGCTCGAGAGCGACCGGTGCACCGTCAGGAAGACGTCGTGGACGACGTCCTCGATGTCCCGCTGCGGCACCCCGAGCCGGCGCACCGAGTTCCACACGTAGTCGAAATGGGCCTGGTAAAGGGCCGGAAAGTCGACCGGTGCCGGGGCCGCGATGGCCAGGCTCTGTGGCGCATTCCCCATCGAGCGCTTCCCCTGTACCCCGGCCTGCCTGGAAACCCCAAGCGGGGGCTGCCCGGGCGGAAACCGCGAGGTGACCGCGGACGAGGTGGGGGTGACCAACTGCATCGATGGGAAATTGGGACCCAGGCGCGGGTTCCATTTCGAAATCGGTGGAGGGGGTTAGCAGCCGACGGGGTAGCTGACTTCGATCACGCTCCCGGGCGGCGGCACTTGGGCCGCGTCGAAGACGATGGCGTTGGCGGCCCCGTCGTAGGACCAGCCGGTCACCGGTTGGCCGTTCACCGTCACGCGAAGCTGCGCCGGATCCTCCGGCGTGTGCGAGAGCGGGAAGGTGCCGCGGGGACCGAACGCGTTGAGCGACAGCTTGCCCAGCGAGCTCGCCCAGTCGGGGGTGCAGATGCTCTCGACCACCCCGCCCGTCTGCTGCGCGAGCTGCATGTAGCGCTGGCCGGAGCTGCTCGCGGTCGTGCAGGTGGAGAGGTCCTTCGGCCCCACCACCGCGGAGAAGCTGAGCTTGGTGGGATCTCCGCCTTTGAGCTGCCGGAAGAACGCCGTGTAGAAGTCGAGCGTCCGCGGCGAGAAGTCCTCCTCATCGGACACCACCACCACGGCGAGCTTGGCGTCCTCGCGCAAGAAGCCGCTGTTGCCGTCGGCCGGTTGAGCCGAGGTCGGGTCGTCGCTCTGGTTCACCAGCGGCGCCGACAGCGCGCGGTACGCCGCCTCGAGCCCCTGCTCGTTCCAGTGGCAGATGCCGACCTGCACGTTCTTCGCGAACGCCTGCTGGGCGTTGGGCGTGGTCGGCGTGAGCACCCGCGGCGAGCTGTTGTCGACCGGGAAGAAGCGGCCGCGCTCGCCCCCTTCCGCGCCGCCGGGGCACGGCGACCAGCCGCCCGGCGAAGGGTCGATGCCGGTGGTGGTGACCGCCAGGTGATAGTCGACGTTCAGCGTGCGCGCGGCGGAGAGCAGCGACTGGAAGTTCTGCGCGAGGTTGTTCTGCTCCTCGCTCATCGAGCCCGAGTTGTCGATGACCAGCAGCATGTCGACCTTGAACTGTCCTTCCTGCACGAACCGGTCGGTCTGCTGCGGGTTCACCTCGCCGCGCCCCGATACGCCGACCGCCGCCCGGTCGGAGGCGCTCGTCTCCACGCGCAGGGTCCCGACGTCGTCGCCCTGCGACAGCGGCGCGTACTCCACCCAGACGGTGAGCTTCGCGCCCGCCGCGAGCGGGAACGGCGCGCTCGGCGCGCCCTGGAGCGTGAGCTCGGGCGACGCGGTGTCGAGCGCCAGCTGCGTGACGGTGATCGGCTGCGCGCAGGTGTTGGTCAGGTCGACCGCGCCGGAGGTGGGGCCGCACGTCAGCTTGCGCACCCCGAGCTCGATGGCGCCGGGCTCGACCTTGAGGCACCCGCTCCGCCCCTCTCCTCGAAGGAGCGTGGTGGCGCGCCCCTGGGTCGGGTGGTTCACCCACGCCTCGACCAGGCCGCTGAAGGCGCCGTTCTGGGGCGGCTTGAAGCGCACCGGGAAGACCACCGACTGCCCCGGCGTGATCGGCCGCGAGCCGAGCGGGCTGGCGCGAAACGCCGCGTCGGTGCCCGTCGCGAGCTGCATGCTCGACAGGAAGCAGATGTCGCTGCCGGTGTTGCGGAGCACCACCGGCAGCATGGCCTCGCTCTGCGGCGGCACCTGGCCGAAGTCGAGCGGGCCCGGCGTCATCGCGTACTGGCAAGGCGCGAAGTCCCGCGTGGCGCCGGTGAGGGCGACCGCCTCGGTCGAGAGGGCGCCGCCGGCGTGGACGCGGAAGCTCAAGCTCCCGGTGCTGGTGCCGCTGGCGGGCTTGGGCGTGAACGACGCGGTCACCGAGCCCTGGGCGTTGGGGGCGAGCACCAGGGTCTGCCCCAGCGGCTCGGCGCCGAAGAAGCCGCCGCTGGCGACGGTGGTGGTGAGCCCTTCCACCCGCACCGTCTCGGGGCAGCGGTTGAGCAGCTGCACCGAGCGGCGCGACGTCATCCCCTCGGGGACGGTGCCGAAGTCGATGCTGCGCGGCCACACCGCGAGGCAGGCGTAGCCGACCTGCCCGGTGACCGGGACCAGGTAGTCGCCGGTCGTCGTGTCACCGCGGCGGCGCGCCTTGATCCGCAGGAACGCGCCGGGCACCGGCCCCGCGGTCTTCGGCTCGAACCAGACCATCGCCGACAGGCTGTCGCCCGGGTGGAGGACCGCGGGCTCTTTCGTCTCCACGCCGAAGAAGGCGGTCGCGTCCTTCCAGTCCAGGCCGCTGAAGTCGACCGGCTCGGAGCTCTGGTTCGTGAGGGTGATGTGCTGCTCCGCCCGGGCGCCGAGCGGGATCGAGCCGAAGTCGATTCGGCTGGGCTGCACGTCGACGGCGCCGGCCACGCCGAAGCCCGACAGCTCGACGTGGTGGGGCGCGCACACCGCGCAGGTGTCGACGCGCACGCGCGCCTGGGCGGCGAAGAGCCGGGACGGGGTGAAGCGCACCGGCACGATGCGCGTCTCGCGCGGGGCGAGGGTCACCACCCGGCCCAACCCTTCCGGCAAGAACATCGCCGAATCGTCTCCCTCCAAGTCGACGACGAACTGCGCCTCGGTGTCGGTGGTGTTGGTGACGTCGAGCTGGCCCAGCTTGGAGTCGCCCAGGTTCACGTTGCCGAAGTCGATGCGGGCCGGGTGGACCGCCACTTGGGGTCGCACCCCGGCGCCGTAGAGCGGGAGCTTGGCCTTGCCGTCTTCACCCGCGCTCGACGCGTCGGTGTCGATGTAGAGCGCGCCCTCCCACGGCCCCTCGAGCTGCGGCGAGAAGGAGACCCGGAGCCGCCGCTCCTCGCCGGGCCCGAGCGAGAACGACTCGAAGCCGTCGACCGTCGCCTCGTTGGCCGACGTGGCCGCGCCGAACACCTGGAAGGTCGCGCGTCCTTCGTTGCGGACCGTGACGTCGATGGAGCGCGGCCACCCCAGGCTCGTCGCGCCGAACTCGAGCACGCTCGGCTCGGCGACGAATTGCGCGTCGGCGCCGCGCAGCCCCGGCCGACCGCACCCCACCGCGCACAGCACCAACAGCCCCCACCCCCGCGCCCATCGACTCGCCATTGCGCGCCTCCCCGCCGCGCACGAGCCAGTGCAACCCAAGTGCCCTGACGAGCGATCGCGCAAACCGGCGAGAGCGCTGCGCGGCCCGGCGGCTCTGTTGGGAAAGCCGAACTCGCGCTCCCGGAGGTGGAGAAAATTTTTCCGTGCGTCCGCTCGGGGCCGCTAGGGGCTGACGCCGAAGAGAGGCCGACGCGCGGCCAACGTTCCCCACAAGACGCCGATCACGCAGAGCACCGCTCCCAGCGCGGTGAGCGCGCGCACCGGCTCGTCGAGGAAGACGATGGCCATCCCCCACGCGATGGCGGGGGTGAGCTGCGTCGCCGCGCTGCCGGCGGTGGCGGAGATGAAGCCGAAGGCGTGCGTGAAGACGAGCTGCGCCAGGAGCGACAAGACGCCCACCGCGAGCACGCGCGCGAGCACCTCTCCGTGGAGCGGCACCCAGCGCGGCACCGCCAGGGGCGCCGACAGCAGCGCGCCGACGAGGCAGAACGACAGGAAGATGCTGGCCGCGTCGGTGTCGCGCCGCAGGTCGCGGATGCTGGTCATCGCGGCGCCGCTCAGCACCCCCGAGGCGAGCCCCGCCCAGGCGCCGGGCCCGAAGGAGAACGGCTTGTCCGGGCTCGCGGTGCTGAAGGCGACGATGCCCGCGCCGAGCGTGGAGAAGACGAGGCCGGCGATCAGGTAGCGCGTCGGCTTCTCCTTGAGGAAAGCCGAGGCGAACACCGCCGCGTACACGGGCGACGCGTAGTTGAGCAGCGTGGCGGGCCCGACGCCGAGCTCTTCGATGGCCCAGAAATAGAGGTACACGGCCACGCCGCCGAACACGCCGCGCGCCACGAGCGGCAGCGGCCGAGGGACCGACAGCCGCTGGCGCCGGGCGAACAAGAGCAGCGCCACCCCGGCGAGCCCGACCCCGAAGCGCACCACCACCAGCTGCGCCATCGGCACCACGCCGGCGACGGTGCGGGTCATCACCGCCATCGCGGCGAAGAGCAGCGAGGAGAGCGCCATGAGGGCCGCGCCGTTCCAACGCGCGGCGGTCGCGTCGGTGGACATCGTCAGCGCGTGCCCGCAGCCGCGCCGCGGATGGGCGGGAGCTTCTCGAGCTCCTGCTTCACCTGGTCGGCGAAGACCACCAGATCGCTCGTGCCCACGCCGAAGCGGAACATCGCCAGCTCGCGGCCGGGCTCCCCTTGCAGGCCCGAGGTCTCGTAGAGGTACGTCGAGAGGTCGATGCCGACCTCGACGATGAAGCCGCCGCCCTCTTGCCGGGCGATCTGCACCGCGAGCTCGCTCTGGTTGCCGGTGCGGAACACGAAGCCCGGCGACTTGAGGCTGCACAGGTCCTTGAGCGAGTGGATGAGCGCGTGGCCGTCACCGCCGGCCAGGTAAAGGACCGGCAGGCGGATGAACGGCCAGAACGTCTTGTCGCGCCAGTCGAAGAACTCGACCCCCGCGGTCGCGAGCACCCGCACGCTCTCGGCGGGCGGCGCCGGCTGCCCCGGGACCACCGGCGGGACTTCACGGTCGACCAGCTCGAGGAAAAGTCGAAGGTTCTTCGCGTCGTTGTGCAGGACGGCCATACGGGCGCGGCAACTTACCCGAGACAGCCTGGATGGGGAGCGTGAACTGGTCACTGATTCGCCTGCGCTTCGATGGCCCGTGCGCACGCCAAGACACGACCGCTGAACGGCGCGCTGTGCTGGAAAACGGCGACTTTGAAGCAACGGACGTGTCTGGCCACGTCAAACGCTTCAAAGTCGGTGATTGAACGCGACAAAACCCCCGGCCCGAGCGCGGCACCGCTCGGCGCCTCTCGCTCGAGCGCTCCGGCAGCCCAGCCCCCCTCTCCTCTAGGCCCTTCCGCGCTCGCTTACGAGCAAGCGAACGAACGCTTTCACCCCTCGCGCCGTTTCGTGTTGAAGATGCGGCCATGGAACGAGTCCGCAACGCCCTCAAGCAGCGCAGGCAAGAGCTGGGGCTCACGCAGCAAGCGCTGGCCTCGGAGGCCGGGCTCACGCGACAAGCGCTGCACAACCTCGAGTCCGGCGGCGCGGTGCCGTCGACGCTGGTGGCGCTCAAGCTCGCGCGGACGCTGCGCACCACCGTGGAGGCGCTGTTCTGGCTGGGCGACTTCGGCACCGTGAGCGCCGAGCTCGCGCTTTCGCTGCAGCCGCAGCGCCGGGACCGCAAGGCGCGCGTGTCCGCGAAGCGCGGCCTGGCGCCGCGCGTGATTCTCGGCTTCCTGGAGCAGCGCTGGGTCGCGCACGCGCTGCCGGCGAGCGAGCCGGGCCTCGCCTTCACCGCCGCCGATGGGCTCCTGACCGGCCGGTGGGGCTCCGGGCAGAGCGCGAAGGTCGAGCTGCTCCGCCGGCTGGACTCCACGCGCGGAAATCTGCTGGTGGCCGGCTGCGCGCCCGCGCTCGGGCTGCTCGCGGCGAGGGCGAGCGAGCGGTTCCATGACACGCGCATGTTCTGGCTCGACGCCTCGAGCGAGCGGGCGCTGGAGGCCGTCGCGCGCGGCCACGTCCACGTCGCGGGCGCGCACTTGACCGACGAGCGGACCGGAGAGCCGAACGCCGCCCGCGTGAAGGCGCTCTTCCCCGACCGGGCGATGGCGCTGGTGACGCTCGCGCATTGGGAAGAGGGCTTCGTGGTCCGCCCCGGCAACCCGCTCAAGCTGCGCTCGGGGCGAGACCTGACGCCCAGGCTCCGCGTCATCGACCGCGACGTGGGCACCGGCGCGCACGCGCTGCTCCAGAAGGTCGCCCGGCAGGCGAAGGTCCCCCTGTCGCGGCTCCACCTGCTCGAGCGCGTCGCCGCCGGCCACATGGAGGTGGCGCAGGCCGTGGCGATGGGCGCGGCCGACGTGGGCATCGCCATCGAGGCCGCCGCCATCGCGCACGGGATGGACTTCGTGCCGCTGGCGAAGGAGCGCTTCGATCTCGTGCTGCCCGCCGAGCGCCTCGGGGAGGCGCCGTTCCGCCGGGTCGTCGAGCTCCTGCAGAGCACGCTGTTCCGCCGGGAGCTGGAGAGCCTCGGCGGTTATGACACGAAGGAGACCGGCGAAGTACGGCCGGTGAAGGCCTAAACAGGCGAGCAGTGTTTCCGCCGTTCTGTTATGCACGGGCGCCATGTCAGAACCCGACGTCATCTCGGTCCGCGGCGCCAAGGAGCACAACCTCAAGAACGTCTCGCTCGACATCCCCAAGAAGAAGCTGGTCGTGTTCACGGGGGTCTCGGGGTCGGGCAAGAGCTCGCTCGCCTTCGACACGCTGTACGCCGAGGGGCAGCGCCGCTACGTCGAGTCGCTGTCGGCGTACGCCCGTCAG
>CAZEDU010000032.1:0-12576 GCA_964511185.1 uncultured Myxococcaceae bacterium
GAGCAAGGCGAACGTCTGGACCGAGGCCGTCCACCAGGCCGTCCCGCCGCACGCCAACGGCATCGACATGCGCGCGGTCGTCTTCGTGCCGAAGAAAGGCAAGAACACCGAGACGGCCACCATCGCGGTCGCCAACGCGGCGACCGAGACGTTCGATCTGATCAACCCATTTCCCTTGACCGACAAGATCGCCACCGCGCTGGTGCACGCGGCCGAGCGCGGCCTGCGCGTCCGCTACGTCGCCGGCTCGAAGGAAGGCAAGACCAGCCTCATCTCCCGCCGCCACTTCGGCCGGCTGCTCGCCGCAGGCGTTCAGGTCTACGTCTACCAGGGCAAGCTGCACGCCAAGGGGTTCGCGGCCGATCACGTCTTGTTCGAGCTGGGCTCGAGCAACTGGGACGCGATGTCCTTAAGCCGCAACCGCGAGCTGATGCTGTTCGTCCACGACCCGGCGTTCGCGCGCGACGCGGTCGGGCGCACGTTCGACCAGGACGTCCTCCGCGACGTCGACGGCAACCCGACCGTACGGCTGAGGCGCAACCACAAAGACCCGCTGTCGATGCGCCTGCGGCTTTGGGGCCTGAAGATGGTCTGGCCTAAGTCCCTTCAATAGAGCTCTGTCGTGAAGATCGCCCTCGTCACCGCCTCTCTCCTCGCCGCCGCCGCCGCGCACGCCGCGCCGGCCAGGCTGACCGTGCTGCCCTTCGCGGGACCGCAAGCCGCGCACACGCGGAACCAGGTGGTCGCCGCGCTGTGCCGCACGCTCGACTGCGTGCCCCAGTCGAAGGTCACCGAGCGCGGCGCGGTGAGCTGGCGCAAGGTGCGGACCGAAGCCGTCGAGTACGTGTTGATGGGCGCGGTGGTCCGCGCGCGCGGCGAGAAGGCGCTCGAGCTCAGCCTCTGGTCGGCGCGCGGAGAGCAGGCCTGGAAGGCGCGCGTCCCGGTCGATGCGCGAGGAAACCTCGACTCCGGCGCCCAAGCGCCGCTCGCCGAGCTGCGCGCCCAGCTCGAGCCATCGCAGTCGCCCGACCCCGGCGTCGGCGGCGCCGGTTTCTCGGACCACGCGCCCAGCGACGCCGAGCTCGAGCAGCGGCGCGACGCGGAGCGGACGTCCGCCGTGGACATGGGCGACCCGCGCGGGCCCTGGCTGGTGGCGACCGCCGGGCTGGAGATCGCCAGCCGCAGCCTGGCGTTCCTCGAGCCGCGCACCTCGAACCTGCCCGCACACGGGGTGCGCGCGCTCCTGATGCCGCGCCTGCACGCCGAGCTCTACCCGCTTCGACGGCGCGGCGGCGTGCTGTCGAGGCTCGGCGTCGAAGCCGATGTCGCGCTCGCGCCGATGCAGACCGTGCGCCGAACCGATGGCGCCCTGCATTTGGCTGGCATGACGCACCTCGAGGCGACCGGTGTCCTTCCGCTTCGCCCTTGGGAGTCGGTCGGCTTCAGCGTGTCGCCGCTCGTCGGCGTTCGAACGTTCGGCGTCTATGCCGCGCCGATCGAGCAGCAGCCCATGCTCACCCCGCCGAACGTCACGTACACCGGGCTCAAGCTGGGCGTCGCGCTCGAGCTCAAAGCAGCCGACGAGGTGCTCGGGTTGTTCCTGCGCGGCAGCTACCTGCCGGTGCTCTCGGGCGGAGAGATGCTGAGCGAGGCCTACTTTCCACAAGGCGGCGCCGGCGGGTTCGAGGCCATCGGCGGCCTGAGCCTCTCCTTCGCGCAGCGCTGGGCGGCGCGCGCCAGCGTTCGCTACACCGAATACGGCGCCAGCTTTCAGCCACCCGCCACCGCGGCGTACGTGGCGAGCGGCGCGAGCGACCGCATCACCGGCGTGCTCCTTTCGGTGGAGCGGTCCTTCTAAGGAAAACGAAAACGCCTGCGCCGTCCCCTTTGAAGCGGCGCAGGCGTCGTATGGTGCGAGCGAAAATCGGTTACTGCGCCCGGCCGACGAGCCGGAAATTCGAGGTGGTGGCGAAGCCGCGCACCATCACGTGCACCGCCGACGCGCTGCCCACGGTGACCACGCACTGCTCGGTGCTGCCCGCCTTGTAGGGGCGGCAATCGTAGGCGGTCGTGGTCGCCTCGTTGCCGACGCGCACGTAGAGGTCCGCGTCGCCGGTGCCGGTCAAGTTGAACACGTAGCGGCCCGCCTCGAGCGCCGGGGTGATGAAGCGCTTCTCCTCGCCCTTGGCGACCACGCCGCTCTCGTCCATGCCCGCCCAGCCCGCGGGGAGGGTCGTGGCGTTCTCCTTCACCGCCGACAGCTCGAAGGCGCTGTCGCCGTTCGAATACCCGACGACGTTGATGTGCAGCTGCGCCTGAGTCGTGACCTCGATGACGCACTGCTCGTTCGAGCCCGACTGGTACGGGCGGCAGTCGTACTGGCTCAAGGTCGGAGCCTGGCCGACGCGCACGTAGAGATCGGCGTCACCGCCCGGCCGCTGCGCGTCGTGCTTGAGCGTGACGATGTAGCGCCCGGCGCTCAGCACCGGCGTGGTGCGGCGGAACTCCTGGCCCTTGGCCACGATGCCCTTCACGGTGAAGGGGAGCTGGGTGATGCCGGAGCTGCCGCCGTTCTCGGGGACGAAGACGTTGTCCTCTTCGCCGGTGACCACGACGATCTGCACCGGGTCGATGCGCTTGAAGATCTCTTCGTACGTCGAGGGCGCCTCGGTGCGCATCAGCGCGCGGATCAGCCCGACCGAGGTCGGCGTGCCCGAGTGGAAGTAAGCCGGCATCGCGTTGGTGATGATGTCGAGGTACTTGGTGCCCGTCGGGTCGTCAGGGTTGACTTTGGCGCGGGCCTGCGCGAGCGAGCCGTCGACGTACGCGAAGGTGTCGCAGCCGTTCATGAACAGCATCAAGTACTGGCCAGCGACCCAGCGGCCCTTTTGGCTCAAGGCGCGCACGTTGGCGCCGAGGCCGGCGTGGCCGTTGTAGAGAACCAGATCCGCGCGGGTCGACAGCTCGGCGTACCGGTTGTTGAAGGTCACGCCCGCGGTGCGCACGTTGTCGACGAGCAGCGCGGTGACCACCACCTTGCGGCCATCGGGCATGACCGCGGTGAACGCCACGTCCGGCATCGTCACGCCCGGGCTCAGCGGCAGCTCGGCCGGCACGGTGGTCAGGCTCAACGCCGCGAGCGCGCTCTTCACCTGGCGCAGGAAGTCGTTGTACGCGCGGATGCCCGCGTCGGTGTTGTCGGTCGCGTTGTCTTCGTACTTGCCGAAGATCGCCACCACGTTCAGCGCGTTGTCTTCCCAGAGCTTGTGGTACTCGGGGTACTTGCCGGTGGTGTTCTCGGTCGACGGCGCGATGCTGGCCTTGAAGCGGACCACGTCGGCCTCGTCGAGCCGGCAGCCCGAGCGGAACGGCCGGTAGTAGTACCAGATGCTGCCAGCGTCGACGTCGTGCGCGCTGAAGTCGACGCAGGTGTCTTTGTACTTCGCGGTGAACGCCTCGACCGAGCGCATGTCGAGCAGCTTCGGCAGCACGAAGTTGTAGTCGATGGGCAGGTTCGTCTTCGCGCCCCACGCGACCGGCAGCTTCACGTGGTAGGTCACGCGCGCGCCTTCGGGGTGGTTGCGGTCGATCTGGATGTTGCTGATCTCGATCTTGTCGAGCCGACCGACCGACTTGTTCCCGTTCAGGTGGCCGATGGTGAAGAGCATCTGCTGGTCGATCAGCGCCCGCACGTTGATCACCTTCGCGTCCGCGCGGAGCTCGCCGTCGAACTCGAAGGTGAGCAGCGTGGCGTGCGCGCTCGAGAACGGCTGCGACTCGCTGCCTTCCGCGGCGTCGACCTCGAACAGATCCGCCGACTGCGGTCCGCAGGCGAAGACGAACAGCGTGGAGAGGACCAACGAGAGGAACGACTTCTGGGGGGGGTGGGGGCGCATGGCCCGCGCTCCATACCCATGTAGGCAAAAGTATGCAAACGTCGGGATAGAGGTGTCGCCTGTGGGTGACGCTCCCGCTACCCATCAACGTCTTTTCAGCAACTTACTAGGCGCCCGTCACGCGCAGGTGCGTGGTGCTGGTGGTGCGGCGCGCCAGGGCGGGGGACGGAACGGGACCTGGGCCCAGGCTCGGCTTCTTGACGCTCGGGGCGGTGCGGACGAGCAGCCAGATCCACAGCGAGAGCACGATGAGCCCGGCCAAGGCTTGCGGGACGTGCGGCCGGGCGAGGACGAGATCATACATGCCGTGGGTCGCCACCGACGCGGCCAGCCCCAACACCAGCGCGCTCGGCTTCTTCTTCAAGAGCCAGCCGCCGATGCCCAGCCCCCAGGGCGCGGCGAACAGCGCGTGCGTGACCGGCGCGACCGCGGCGCGGGCGAGCCCTTCGATGAAGGTGAGCCCTTCGTTGCTCTGGCTCAAGATCATGTTCTCGGCCGCGGCGAAGCCGATGCCGGCCAGCGTGGCGAGGAAGAGGATGTCCTTGGGGCGCCGCTTGGACGACGCGAGCGCGGCGATCGCGAACACCGGGAGCATCTTCGCCAGCTCCTCGACCACGCCGATGATCAACGAGGCGCGCGTGCTGCGCGACCAGCTCGACGAGAGATCACTCCACTCGACGCCCACGCCCCAAGCGTCGAGCGCGTAGAAGAGGCTGAGCGCCACGAGCGCCGACAGAAAACCGCCGACCATCGCGAGCAGCCGGTGCGCGAACGGGGATGGCGCGCGCTGTTTGACGCGGAAGTAGATGAACCAGACGCCGGCGGTCAGACCGAAGAGCCCCGCGTAGTAGTGCGAGCTCGCCGCAAACACCGTCCCGTGGTCCATGACCTGCCATCAGCCTTCTCCCCACTCCCACTTCAATTCTCGCCTCCCATCTTACAGGAGTTTCCAAGCGCCCTACACGCTTCCGCCCTGCCTGGACGAGCCGGGAAAACGGCGCGCCGTTTCGAGCCTTTGGCCAGACAGAATGTCCTTCGGCGGCACGCGCGAGGAGACGGTCCGGGCCCGCGCTCGCGCATGAAAAAAGCCGGAGCAGCGCGATGCCGCTCCGGCCCTTGACTTTCAGCGCGCCCCTTCAGGCGCGTCGACGACTTACTCGACCAGGAACAAGGACTGCGCGCCCGAGACGTTGCCGTCGTTGTCCGAGGCGAACACGGTCCAGTTGGCCAGGCGGCCGCCGGTCAGCTGCGGCTTGGTCGCGCGGCCATCCGAGTTGTAGACGAGCGAGGTCACGGTCGGCGCGATGCCGCCGATCTGCCAACGCACGTTCGCCTGATCCTGCACGTCGAGCGACTGGAGCGCGGTGGCGGCCAGCGGGGTCGCCCAGCTCCAGTTGAACGTCGGCACCTTCGCGCCGGCGGCGATGGGACCGACGATGCTGGCCGACGGCATCGGCGCAGGCAGCGAGAGGTTCAACGTCGCCGTGGTGTTGTCGCTGTAGGTGACCTCGAGCACGTAGGTCGCGCCCGCGGTCGGAACCGCGCTGCCCAACGAGACGTCGGCCAGGAAGTAGCCGCTGTTGCTGCCCAGGTCGTACGGACCGGTGACGTTCGGGCCGCTGATCAGCGCGACCTTCGCCGGCAGCCGGGTGCCGCTCGCGACCTCGATGGTCAGCCAGGTGTTCTTGTTGTTGTCCGCGAGGTACTTGAACTGCGTGGTGACCGCGCGCGCGGTCGCCGAGCCCGAGGTGTAGAGCTTCAGCGCCGGAGCGGTCGTGGTGGCGCCCGCAACGGTGACGCTGCTGTTCGCCACGTTGAGGTTCAGCGTGCTCGGATCCGTAGCGCCGAAGATGCCGTCGTTGCCGTTGTCCATGATCGCGTACAGGCTGTAGCTGCCGTTCGGCAGGCCGGTCAGCGTGTAGCTCGCGGGGCTGGTCGGCGACGCCACGCGGGTCACGTACAGACCCGTCTGGCTCGCGGCCAGGACGTACAACGAGCCCGCCGCGGCTCCGGCGAACTGCACCGTGCCGGTGAGCGAGTTACCCGCCAGCGCGCCGATGGTGATCGGGCCGACGCCGGTCGACGGCGCGGTCTCGGTGCCGCTGCGAATCGCCGCGACCGAGAAGTACAGGCTCGCGCCGTTGGTCAGGCCGGTGATGCCCGCGAACGGGAAGCCGGTCGCGGTGATGAGCTTCGAGCCCTGGTTGTTCGACGGACCCGGGTTCGCGGTGGTGCTCCAGTAGACGCGGTACGCGTCGGCGAGCTCCAGGTCGTAGTCCTGATCGGTCGGCGGCGCCCAGTAGAGGCCGACGCCACCGCTGAACGGCATCGCCATCAGGCCGGTCGGCGGCGTGGGCGCGACCACGGGATCTTCCACCATCGACAGCGCGACGTTCGCCACGGCGTTGCCCGCGAAGGGCACCTGCACCGGGTTCACGAACGGATCGAAGAACTTGAGCGTGGCGTGGCCGACGGTGTCCATCCACGCGCTCACCTGGTAGTTGCCCGGCTCGCGGATGCCGCGGATGGTGAACGGGCCCGGCGCCGCGATGCTGGTGCCGTAGACGACCTGGTTCTGACCCCGGGTGGCGGTGATGTAGATGCGGCCGGTCTTGGTGCCCGCGTAGGTCACGGTGCCCGAGATGGTGGTCGGAGCGTACGAGACGTTGAGGGTCGCGTTCGCGCTCTTCGACGCGTCGGCAACCGAGGTCGCCTTGACGCGGAAGGTGCCGCCCGTGGCCGGCGCCGTGTAGAGGCCGTTCTGATCAACGGTGCCGCCGTTCGCTTCGATGACGCTCCAGGTGACGGCGGTGTTGGGGGTGCCGACGACCATCGCGGTCAGCTGACGGGTCTCACCCGCGCCGATCGACGAGCTGCCGGGGAGCACGAACACCTGCACGCTCGAGGGAGGCGCGGTGACGGTGACCTGCGCGGTCGCGCTCTTGGTCGGGTCGGCGACGCTGATCGCCTTCACCTCGACGCTGCCCACCGAGGCCGGCGCGGTGAACAGACCCGACGCGTTGATGGTGCCGCCGGTGGCTTCCCAGGTCACGTCGGTGTTGGTGGTGCCGGTGACGGTCGCCGAGAACTGCCGGGTCGCACCCGCGATGACGCTGGCCGTGGTCGGCGAGAGGGTGATGCTGACCGTGCCGTTGTTATTGTTATTGTTATTATTGTTGTTGTTATTGTTGTTATTGTTTGTGTTGGCCGGCGTGACCGTGATGGTCGCGATCGCGGTCTTGGTGGTGTCGGCGTTCGCCGTCGCCACGATGTGGTAGGTGCCCGCGGCGGCCGGCGCCGTGTACACGCCTTCGGCGGTGATCGCGCCAGCGTTCGCTTCCTGAATGCTCCAGGTCACGCTGGTGTTGGAGGCACCCTTCACCTCCGCGGTGAACTGCAGATTCTTCTTCGCTTCGACGTTCGCGGTCGTCGGAGTAATGCTGATGGTGACCTGCTGACCAGGGCACCCCATCAACAACGCGGCCAGCGCCAGCGATGCGGCCACCGTGAGGGACGTGCTTCGAGACATGTGCTCTCCTTGAGAAACTGCTTTCACGAAAACGGCAAACGGCGCCAAATCGGCCCGCGGCCTCCTTACACCGACATCGACCCAGACTTCACGACCCCCCGGGAACTTTTTCGAAGCGGCCGGGAAAAACGCGGCCAAGCCTTTGGAATTGTTCGAGCGAATGGCCGAGTCATGGCAGACCGCAGCGGGGTTATCGCCCGCAGTCGCCGGAGGGTTGCCTGATCACGGCCAGAGCGGCGTGGACGCGTTCGCCTCGGTGAGCGCGCCGCAATCTTTCTCGATCGCGAAGACCGGCTCGACCTTGCCTTGGCGCACCCACTTCCCGCGCGGGTGGGCGTACCGCAATCGAAAAGGCCCTTGGTCGTCCGCGACCGCGTAGGCGCGCACGGACTCCAGCACCGCGCCGCGCCCGACCGGAATCGCCACCCTCACCTGCCCGGAGCGATCCATTCGGCCGGTGAGCCCCAGGCTCCCCTCCGAGCGAAACACGCCGGCCTGCGTCTTCGCCTCCAACCCCCACAGCCGCCGCTTCCAGATGAGCGGCTCGGCCGTCACGGCCACGTCGACGTAGAGGTAGCAGTCGATGGCCCACGGCTGGTCGGGGTTCGTGCAGGTCGGATCGATCTTCCCCTCGCGCAGCCCTTCGGCCTCCCACAGCTGGTAGATCCACGGCTCGGCGTCGAGCCACCCTTCGGGAGGAGCGCGCTCGTCGAAGGCGCGCACCGACGGCTGAAAGCGAAACGCGCTCGGCGCGGAGTCGTCGGAGAACAGCCCGTTGATCGTCGCGACCCGAAGAATGGGGTGCGTGCCCTCGAAGCTGCCGCGGAACGGGTGCACGCGGTGCGAAGCGCCCTGGTAGCGGATGGCGCTCGCCGCGCCCGAGTCGTCGAGGTCCACCTCGAGGGTCCACTCGATGTCGACCAAGCGCCCCGACTGCAGCATCAGGTGCAGCGGGTTCTTGCCCGAGCCGCCGTCCTCGTTCGTGTAGATGACGAAGTACTTGAGCTGCCTGGGCGAGGTGCGGACCGCGTAGGTGAGCACGGGCAGGTCGTTGGTGCTCGAGTCCTCACGGCCCAAGAAGATCGGCGCGTGGCGCGCGAGCAGCGGCTCGGGGTGTGGACGAAGCGTCAGCGCGTGGAGCTCGACGCGCGCGTTCCGGGCGCGGCTCGAGGCGGCGTCCCAGCGCAGCGCGACGACGTGCGGACCGGCGGAGAGCGCGCCCAGCTGGACGGCTTGCCGCACGGGCGTGTCTCCCATCGCCCAGACGGTGTGGCGAACGGGCACCCCGTCGAGCTCGATCGCGAGCGTCACCGACTCGGCTCCGGCGTCGCCCCAGAACGCGCCGGGAGAGCGCGCCTCGAGGACGAGCTCGGCTTCACCCGGGCTCGCCAGGGACAAGGTCGTCTGGTGGGAGCCGCCGGCGCGCAGGGCGATGGGCTCGACCCCGCGCGTGGGGCTGGGCTTCGAGGCGACGCAAGCGGTGATGGTGAATGCGAGCAGGAGGGCGCGCCGCGGGCCTCGCCACCACCGTTCGTCAGAAGCCGTACTTGAAGCCGGCGAGGAGGGTGCGGGGCGCATTGGGGCGCGCACCATACGGCCTTCGCGAGACGATGACGTGCTCGTCGAGCACGTTGCGCACGTTCAGGTACAGCTTCGACCGCGGGGTCGGGTGAAAGCTCGCGCCCAAGTCGAACGTGAGCTGCGCGTCCGTGTGCTCGCCCGGCAACGCCGGCCCTTGCCCCGCGGTCTCGCGCATCACCCCCAAGTACGTGCCGCTCACGTAGGCGCCCCAGCGCGGCGCCTCGATCGCCAGCGTGCCGACGGCCTGGTGGCGCGGCACGTACGGCAGCTCGTCCCCCGCGCGCACCGCGCCGAACTGAGGGTCCGCCGACAGAAAGCTCTCGAGCAGGCGCGTGCGCGTCAGCGTGTACGCCGCCGAGAGCGGGAAGGCGTAGCGCCCCAGCCGGAAGGTCTTCTCGACGTACGCCTCCAACCCCCAGATGTTGGCCTGGCCCGCGTCGATCTGCCGGTCGAGGTTCGCCGCCAAGCACCCGTTCGAGAAAGTGCAGATGTCGGTCAGGTTCATGTAGTCGTTGAAGAACCCGATGAGCTCGATCCGCTCGCTGCCGCCCCGCGTCCAGCGCGCGCCCGCCTCGTAGTTGATGCTCTCCTCCGGGAGCACCGTCCCCGCCTGGCCCGGCGCGGGGGGCGAGAAGCCGCGGTAGACGCCGGCGAACACCCCGAGCGGCTCGGCGAGCGAGACGTGCGCGCCCAGGCCGGGCATCGCGAAGGTGACGCCGCCTTCATTCGACTCGCTCAACAGCCGATCGACCGACCGCGAGCGGATGATCTCCACGCGCACGCCAGGGGTGAGCGTGAGCCGCTTCCACACCAGCGCGTCCAGGGCGTGCAGCGCGACGGCGTGCGTGGAGTCGAAGTTGTCGGCGGTGGTCGTCGTCTGCCGCCCGTCGTGGACGAGCACACCCTGCGTCATCACGAAACCGCGCTCGGTGTGGAGCCGGTCGATGCTGTCGTAGTGGTAGCGGGCGCCGACCTCGACGTCGTGGTGAACAGGCCCGGTGGCCATCGACCAGCGGGCGACCGACTGAACGCCCTGCGAGACGAACACGCGCTGGTTGGGGCCGATGAGCAGCGTCTCGTCCGCGGTCTGCGCGTCGAGCGCGCCGGTGAGCACGCCGTAGTAGATGGCGTTTCGCGCGCTGTCCGGGTCCGCGAGCACGTTCGCGACGCTCGCGCCGCGGAAGCGGTTCACCTTGTTCCAGCTCCGGTTCAAGTCGTGCCGGTAAGCGGTGGTGGTGAGCGCGAAGCTGCCGTGCTTCAGCTCGTGGCTGGCGACGATCTGCGTGCGCTTCCACGTCATCTGATCGAGCGTGCTCGCGAGGTAGCGGCGCAGCGGGTTCGCGCGGAAGTCCGCGTCGCTCAGCCCCAGGTACGTCTCGTTCGACAGCTCGTCCGAGTAGCCGACCTTCAGCTGCAGCGATTGACGCGACGGGCCTTCGAGATCGAGCGCGTGGCGCGCCTTCACCATCCACTCGTTGCGGCGAAAGCCCGTGTCGCCGCCGCCGTCGAGCTCCTTGAAGCCGCTGCTGCGCAGGTGGATGCCTTCGACGAGGAAGCCCGAGCGCTCGTTCCCCGCGCCGTAGAAGCCGTGCGCCTTGCCGTAGAAGTACTCCCCTCCCGACAGGTCGATGCCGTACGACTCGCCTTGCGTGATGCTTCGGGTGATGAGCTCGACCGAGCCGCCGATGGTCTGAGGTCCGTGAATGATGGCCGACGGCCCCTTGAGCACACGCACGCTCTTCATGCGCGTCATCAGCGGGAAGTAATAGGCGGCCGGCGCCGAGTACGGAGCGGGGCCGAACAGCACGCCGTCCTCGAGCAGGGTCACCTTCTTGCTGCGATCCGAGTTGGCGCCGCGGAGCCCGACGTTCGGCCTCAAGCCGAAGCCGTCTTCGCCGCGCCCGTACACGCCAGGCACCGACTGCAAGACCGCTTGCGGGTCGTCGAGCTCGCTGCGCTCGAGCTTCGCCGACTTGATGATGTGAATCGAGCCGCTCGTCTTGGTCTCGGCCGTCCCCACCACGACGGTGGAGAAGCCCTTCGCGACTGTTTCGGGGACTGCTTCAGGGACCGTCTCGGGGACCGCTTCGACCACCGGCTCGAGGACGACGCCCGCGTCGACGCTCTCTGCCGGAGCTTCGGTCGGAGGCGCTTCCGCCGTCGGCGCGTCGGGCAACGGCACACCCGCGTCCGCCTCGACCAAGAGCTCCCCCTCGCCGGCGTCTGGCGACTCGGTGGGCTGCGCGCGCCCTGCCAGCGGCAGCAGCGCCGCGACGACGACCCACGAGCGAACCCACCTGGAGGACATGAACGACCCTTCGCGCTGAACGAAAGCCGCGCGGCGAGCCCCTGACAGAGGCGCCGCGCGGCCTTGCACCCGAACTTGGGCGCTACGGGACTTCGACGTTTCCGACGAGCACCACCTTGCCGTCGGACTGGACGACGATGGCGCGCGCCGCCTCATCGGTGCCCTTGGCGACGACGTTGTGCTTCGCCACGCCGTTGGTGCCGAAGGTCGTGTCGATGCTGCCGTCGCTGTTGTAGCGGGCCACGACCATGCTGCTGTCGCCGCTCTCGGTCACGAAGCCCGCGACGTAGAACTTGCCGCCTGGCTCGTACGCCACCGACCAGAGCCGGTCGTGGTTCGTGTTCGAGATGGGGATCTCCTTCGCCACCTCGGTGCCGCCACCGCTGATCGGCAGCAGGAGCAGCACGCCGTCGTCGTTCGCCCCCGAGCCGCCGGCGCGGTAGCCGACCGCGGCGACCGTGTCCCCGCTCGGGTTGAGCGCGGCGCCGAAGAAGGCCTCGTCGGGACGGCCGAAGTCGTAGAGCTTGTAGCCGGTGGTGTTGAACGAGGTGTCCACCTCTCCGTCGGCCGTCAGCATCAGCGCCATCGCCTGCAGGTTGCCCGCGGTGGGCACGCCACTGCCGACGATGAGCATCCGGTTGTCGGGCAGCGCGACCATGTTGCGGCCGCGGTCGTCTTCGCCGACCAGGTCGAAGACGGACACGCCGTTGTCACCCCAGGTGGTGTCGAGCGTGCCGTCGGCGTTGTAGCGCGCCGACACGACGTCGACCTTGCCAGACGGCGCGGCGCGGCCGTAGCCGGTGGTGACGTACTTGCTGCCCTGCGGGACGGCCGTGTACGCCTCGGCCATGCCCCACTCCGCGGTGGGATCTTGCGGGACGAAGAGCGCCGAGTTGACGACGCCGCTGGTGCCGAAGCTGCTGTCGGGCAATCCATTGTCGAGCAGCCGCAGCAACACGATGCGGTTGGCCGTCTGCGAGCCCACGCCCGTCGGCTGCGGGGTGTAACCCGCGGTGACGATCTTGCCGTCGCCTTGGACGAAGCCGTGGCGCGCGTTGTCGGGGTTGTTCGAGAGGTTCAGCGTGTGGATGCCGCCGGTGGCGAAGGTCGAGTCGAGCTGACCGCTGGACGTCAGGCGAACCACCACGCGGTCCGCGTCAGAGCGCCCGTCGCCCTTCTTCGAGCCGAACAGCACGATGCGGTCCTGACCGCCCGCCGCCGCGCTCCAGACCTGATCGCGCACGGTGCCGGCACCAGTGCCC
>CAZEDU010000032.1:12586-34296 GCA_964511185.1 uncultured Myxococcaceae bacterium
TCCACCCGCGCCACGCCGCCGGAACCGAACGTCGTGTCGAGCGTCCCGTCGGTGTTGAACCGAACGAGCGCGATGTCCGTGTCGGAAGGACCCGCATCGGTCGGCCCACCGTCGGGTCCGCCGTCGGTGCCACCATCCACGCCTGCGTCGGTGCCGGTATCGTCCGGCGGCTCGCCGGACTCCGCGCAGCCCACTCCCATCCAGCCGCCCATCAGAACGGCTCCCAGCAAAAGCCCCAGCCAACCCGTTCGTTGCTCTCGCGTCTTCACGACCGTACCTCCCTCAAGTTGACATTGATTATCAAAATCAACACTATGCGCCGCGCCTTCTAGCCGTGCGTCGGCGGAGGGTCAAGCGGTCGAGCCATTGATTCCAATTTCAGCTTCCTGTCATGGAGCGCCCATGAACCGTGCCCGGTCAGCGTCGTTCTTCTTCCTGCTCGCCCTGGTGCTCGCGGCCACCGCGTGCCGCCCGCGCGGCAAGCGGCCCGAGCCCGTGGACGCGCTCTCGCGCCAAGAGCTCCTCGGGGCGTTCGGCGCGTGCGCGCTCGACTCCGCCCGCGGTTTCCAGCAGCAGCTGCAGGTGCTCGCGCCCGCGGTCGCGCAGCTCCACAGCCAACCCGACTCGGCGAGCGCGGAGGCGGCGCGCGCGGCGTTCCTTGATGCGCTCGACGCGTGGCAGGTGGCCGAGGTGATGCGCTTCGGGCCCGCCGCCTCGCGGACCACGCCCGGCGGCGAGGATCTGCGCGACCACATCTATTCCTTCCCGCTGATCAGCCGATGCGCGGTCGAAGAGCAGCTGGTGTCGAAGGCGTACGAGTCGCCCGACTTCGGCAACTCGCTCATCAACCGGCGCGGGCTCGCCGCGCTCGAGTACCTGCTCTTCTACGCGGGCGAGGACACCGCCTGTCCGGCCAGCTCGTCCATCGTGTCGAGCGGGAGCTGGGCGGCGCTCGGCGGCCCGGAGCGCGCCGCGCGGAAGCGCGCCTACGCCGTCGCGGTGACCAACGACCTGAGCGCGCGCGCCGCCGCGCTGGTGAACGCTTGGGACGAGAGCGGGGGGAACTTCCTCGCCACCTTCTCGTCCGCCGGCCCGGAGAACACCGTCTACCCCTCCACGCAGCTCGCGCTCAATCAGGTGAGCGACGCCCTCTTCTATATCGAGCGCGAAGTGAAGGACTTGAAGCTGGCGCGGCCCTTGGGGCTGCGCGACTGCGCCTCGGCGACGTGCCCCGAGTGGGTCGAGTCGCCGTTCTCGGGACGAAGCAAGGCGAACCTGCTCGCGAACCTGGAGGGCTTTCGCCGCATCATGCAGGGCTGCCAGGCCGGCCACGAGGGCCTGGGGTTCGACGACCTGCTGGTGCACATCGGCGCGGAGGAGACGTGGAACGCCATGCGCGGCGCGGCCGACCAGACGGGCCAGGCGGTGGAGGCGCTCGAAGAGCCGGAGCTGCAGACGGCGCTCGCGCAGGATCTGACCTCGGTCCGCGCGGTCTACGACGCGCTCAAGGGCATCACCGATCTGTTGAAGACCGACTTCACCACCGTGCTCGACCTGGAGCTGCCCGAGTCGCTCGAGGGAGACAATGACTGAGCGGGGTTGGGCCGCGCGGCTGTGGGCGCGGCTCTTGCGCCCCACCGACATCGCCGCGCTCGCCGCCTTTCGCGTCGCGTTCGGCCTGCTCGTCACCGTCTCGGCGCTCCGCTTCCTGGCGTACGGGTGGATCGACCCGCTCTTCGTCCGTCCCACCTTCCGCTTCGCGTACTGGGGCTTCGAGTGGCTGCCGGTCCTGGGCGCGCCGTGGATCCACCTGCTCTTCGTCTTGCTGGCGGTGCTGGGGCTGTGCGTCGCGCTGGGGCTCTTCTACCGCGCGTCGGTGCTGACGCTGTTCGTCGCGTTCACCTACGTGCAGCTCGTCGACGTCGCGAACTACCTGAACCACTACTACCTGGTGAGCTTGCTCGCGGGGCTGCTCTTCTTCATCCCCGCGCACCGCGCCTTCTCGCTCGACGCGTGGCGAAGCCCCGCCTTGCGCGCGTCGACGCTGCCGCGCTGGTGCACCGACCTGCTGCGCTTCCAGGTCGGCGTCGTCTACTTCTTCGCCGGCCTCGCCAAGCTCACCTCGGACTGGCTCCTGCACGCGCAGCCGCTCAACATCTGGCTGTCGTCGCGCACGCACTTGCCGCTCGTCGGGCCGCTCCTCGCCGAGCGGTGGGTGGCCTACACCGCGGCGTGGGCGGGCTTTCTGTTCGACACCACCATCGTGTTGTTCCTCTCCCTGCGGCACACGCGGCCGTTCGCGTACGTCGTGGTGCTGGGCTTCCACGCCGCGACCTGGGTGCTCTTTCCCATCGGCATGTTCCCCGTCATCATGGTGACGGCGGCGTTGGTCTTCTTCGACCCGTCCTGGCCGCGCGCGCTCGCCCAGCGGCTCGGGCTGAAGCGGACCGCGCCGGTGGAGGCGCCGCCGCCGTCGAGCGCGCCGTCGCGCTGGGGCTGGGCCTTCCTGGCGGTCGCGGTGTGCTACGGCGCGTTCCAGCTCGCGATGCCGCTGCGCACGCACCTGTACGGCGGAAACGTGCTGTGGCACGAGCAGGGCCTGCGCTTCTCGTGGCGGGTGATGGCGCGCGAGAAGAACGGCGCGGTCACGTTCATCGTCGTCGACCGCGCGAGCGGGCGCGAGTGGCACGTCTCGCCCCGGCGTTACCTGACCGGCCTGCAGGAGCGGGAGATGGCGGTCCAACCCGACCTGGTGGCTCAGCTGGCGCGCCGCATCGCGAGCGACTTCAAGGCGCAGGGACACCCCGACGTCGCCGTGCACGCGGACGTGAAGGTCTCGCTCAACGGCCGCCCTGCCGTGCCGCTCGTCGATCCGACCGTGGACCTGTCGCACGCGCCCGATGGGCTGGCGCCCAAGGATTGGATTCTCCCGGCGCCGAGCACGCTCCCGATCGCGCTCCACCCGGTGAGGTGACTCACGGGCAGGGCACGGCCCCCAGCCGCGAGGTCTTCTTTCCGGAGATCGCGTAGTGCTGCAGCGACTGGACGAACGCGAGGTCGCGCGAGGTGTTCGACATGTACGGCTGGTCCCACTTCCACGCGCCGGGGCCGCCGTTGGCGATGAGCAGCGTGCTGGGGAACTTGCTCAAGTTCGCCCAGACGTAGAAGAGCCGGTCGAGGAACACCCCTGGGCTTTTGCCGTCCAGGAAGTCGTCGGTCACGCCGAACAGAACCGACAGGTGGCTCTCGCTGCCCAAATGGGCGCGGCGCTCCACCAGCCACTTGAAGCGCGCCTGCGGGAACTTGCCCTGGGTGCCGCGGAAGAAGTCGGCGAGCCACTGGTCGCGCGCGGCGGCGGTGCTGCCCGAAGCGCAGTAGGCGCTCTGGCGGATGTACATCTCCGCGCCGATGGGCGCGCCAGCGAGCAAGAGCTGATCGATGGCGGGGTTCAGCCGCGCATACGAGACGGCCTGGCCGTTCACCAGGTACGCGCCCCAGCGGCCTCGCCACTGCGGGTAGAGCGTGCGCAGCCGGTACGCGGCGTCGGCGACGAGCTGGATGGAGTCGACGCGGAGCTCGTCGATCATCACGCGCTTGGGCGCGTCGGGCGCGCTGAAGATCTGGTGAATGGTGTCGGCGAGGTGCGTGCCCGACTCGAACCAGGTGACGCTCACGTGGCGCGCCCAGCGGCTGGGGGGCACCGAGTCGGGCCGGTTCTGCGACGCGATGATGGGGCCCGGGCCGTCCGAGGCGGCGCCGAGAATGGCGTCCCACGCGTAGATGTCGTCGCGCACGACGGTGTGGAAGCCGTTGGGCACCAGCGCGCCCAAAGACTGGAGCGACGCGTCGAGCTCGGCCTCTTCGTCCGTCAGTCCCTCGACGGAGACTTCGAGCGGGCCGCAACCGGTCAGGCCGGCGACGAGGCTGAGGGTGAGCGCAACGTGCTTCATCGGTCGTCCCCTTGCTGGAGAAGCGACAGACAAAGCGTTTTGTGTACCAACCCCTAAGTGGCTGGAACGCCGGGCGCGCCGGCGCTTTCGACTCGCCGCATCCAGCCCGCATTTCAGACACAGATGTATTTTTTCAGAGCGTCACCCGTGCGTTTCACCCGCATCGCCCGGCTGGGGAAGGGGCGGGCGTCGGAGCCCCTCGCCGTCCGGCTCTCGGAATAAGCGCTGCGCCACCGCTAGCGTCGCCCGCTCAACAGTCAACTACCTCAGGGAGCGTGCATGCTGCGTGGGAGCGTCATCGTGGGTTGTCTGCTCGTGCTGGGTTGCGGCGTGGGTCCGCTCGACGGGCCGCTGGAGGAGAACGCCGCCGTGCTGGCGATTCGCCAAGGGCTGTCGGCCGCCACACAGGTGGGCGCGCGCCAGGTGCCCTCGGCGGCGTTCGCGAACGTGGCCCCCCAGCAGGTCTTCCACGTCGCCGTGAGCGGCAACGACGCCAACCCCGGCACCCAGGCGCAGCCGTGGCGCACCATCGGCAAGGCGGTGCGGACGTTGGGGCCGGGTCAGGCCGCGTACGTCCACGGGGGCACGTACCAGGAGCGCCTGTCGATTCAGAGCGCGTCGCGCGACGGCACGGCGAGCGCGCCGATTCGGCTGCAGGCCGCGCCGGGCGAGACGGTGTATCTGCGCGGCGGCGACGGCAAAGGCGGCCCGATGCTGCGCTGGAGCCGCGCGTACTGGGTGGTGAGCGGGTTTCGCATCGACGCCGCCGGCTCGAGCGCGCTGGGCGTGCACTTCGAGAACGCGCGCAACGCGGTGCTCGAGAACTGCGACGTGACGGGCGGCGTGGCGCCCAACGCGGTGGTGCTCTCGGCGTCGACCGACATCGTGATTCGCAACAACACGATTCACGACTACCGCTTCGGCCCCGGGCAAGACAGCCACGGCGTGTTGGTCCTGCCTGGCAGCCAGCGGGTGTTGATCCAGGGCAACCACTCGTGGGGCAACGCGGGCGACTCGTTTCAGTGCCAGGGCCCGGACACCGGCGGCCCAGGGGCGACGCCCATCGACATCACGGTCGAGAAGAACCGGTACCACGAGGATCACGAGAACGCGATCGACATCAAGTCGTGCAGCCGCGTGACGGTGCGCAACAACAAGTTCTTCAGCTACCGCGCCTCGCCCACCGCGCCCCAGGGCACGGTGATGGTGGTGCACTACTCGGCGAGCGACATCCTCATCGAAGGCAACCGCATCTGGAACAGTGGCCGCGCGCTCTCGCTCGGCGGCGTGATGGTGTGGAACACGCCGGTCACCAACGTCGTCATCCGGCGCAACCTGGTGTTCGACCAGACGACCGAGCGCAACAGCGCGGGAGACGGCTTCCGCATCGGCACGTCCCGGGGCGTGAAGCTGTACAACAACACGTTCGCCAACATCCCCCACTTCGGCATCAAGGTCGGCGACGGCGACCGCGGGCCTTCGGCGAGCACCGAGGTCTTCAACAACATCTTCTTCGACACCGGCCGCGCGCTCGACGTCTGGCTGCCGGGCACGACCGGGCTGGTGAGCGAGAAGAACCTCCTGTTCAACGAGGTCCGGCCCACGGTGGTGCGCATGACCGGCGAGCTGGTGCCGCTGTCGCAGTGGCGCTCGCGCACCGGCCAGGACCAGACGTCGATCGTGGCCAACCCGCTCTTCATCGACAACCCGCGCTACAACGACTACTTCACCCGGCCCGGCTCGCCGGCGCGCGACGTGGCGATTCCCACCGGCGACTGGGCGTGCGGCGACGGGACCGACCTCGGCTTCCTCGAGTCCTGCTTCTAGGGAATGAAGGCGGGGGGGACAGTCCCCTCTGGGGACAGTCCCCTGCCAGACAGCACCACGCGATCGCGGCCGGCGCGTTTGGCTTCGTAGAGCGCCTGGTCGGCCCGCGCGATGAGCGACTCGACCGTGTCCTCGCCGGTCGCCTCGGCGATGCCCTGGCTGACGGTCACGTAGATGGCGTGGCCGTCGTAGTGGCTGGCCTCGCTGGCGACGCGCTCGCGCACGCGCTCGGCGACCTGCTGCGCGACGCTCATGCGCGTGCTCTCCAGCAGGATGGCGAACTCCTCGCCGCCGAAGCGGCCGATCACGTCCAGGTCCCGCGTCGCGGCCTTGAGCCTTTGCGCCACGTCGCGCAGCACCGCGTCGCCGGCCAGGTGGCCCCAGCGGTCGTTGACCGTCTTGAACAGATCGACGTCGGCCATCACCAGGCAGAACGGCACGCCGTCGCGCTGCGCCGCCCGCAGCTTCAGCTTGAGCACCGCCATCACGTGATCGCGGTTGAGCACGCCCGTGAGCTTGTCCGCGGTGATCTGCTCCTGAATCGCGTCGACCGTCTCTCTGAAGTCCTCGGCCTGGATCAGCTGGAACGTCTCGGCGGCGAGCGACAGATCGAGCGTGAACACCTTGAGCGCCGCCTCCAGGTGCTCGGCGGTGAGCGCGGGCAAGCGGCGGAGGAGCGACTGCTGCGCCACGCGCATCGCGCATTGATAGACGCCGAACGGGACGCCCCAGCGCGCGTGCGTGAGGCCCAGCTGCAGGCGCTCTTCGAAGTAGCGCTCCTCGGCGACGCCCACGCCCCAGGTCGCAAGCTGGGAATGGATCGTCCGCTCGAGCAGGCCCGCCTCGATCGCGCGGTACTCCGGGAAGAGCCGGACCTTCTCGACGATCTCCGTCCTCACCCGCTCGAGCGCGGGCGCCAGCACCTTCTGGTGCAGCGCTTGGGCGAGCGCCTGGTCGCGGTCACTCAGCTCGAGCAAGGCGAGGCGCTGGGCCCTGCCCCGCGCGTCGAAGTCGAGCATCTCGCAGTAAGTGAGTGACACGCTGGGGGCTCGAATGAGCAGGCATTGTACTGATCCGCTCGAAAGCCCCCGACGAAATTCCCACGGCGCCAACTGCCGACAGTGTGCGCGCGCACGCGGCTCAATCGCACCGCACCGCACCCAGCCGCGAGCTCAGCTTGCCCTGGATCGAGTAGTGCCGGAGCGACTCGGCGAACGCGAGATCGCGCGACGTGTTCGACATGAACGGCAGGTCCCACTTCCACGCGCCCGGGCCGCCGTTCTCGATCAGGAGCGCCCCGCGGTGCCGGCTCAAGTTCGCCCAGACGTAGAACATGCGGTCGATGAAGACCGACGGGTAGCGGCCATCCGCGAAGCGGTCGGTCACGCCGAACAGCACCGACAGGTGGCTGTCGCTGCCCAGCACGCGGCGCCGCTCGGCGAGCCACTTGAAGCGCGCCTGCGGGAACGCGCCTTCGCCGCCGCGGAAGTACGCCGCGAGCCAGCGATCGCGCTCGGCGGACGTGCGGCCCGACGCGCAGTAGGCGGACTGATGCGGGTACATCTCCACGGAGATCGCCGCGCCCGCGTCGAGCAGCGCGTCGATGGCGGGGTTGAGGCGCGCGTAGGACACGGCGGTCCCGTACACGACGTACGCGCCCCAGCGCCCGCGGTACTGCGGATAATTCTTCCGGAGGTGCTTGGCGGCCTGCGCCACCTTGCCGATCGAGTCGCTCGACAGCTCGTCGATCATCACGCGCAAGGGCGGCTCGACATCGCTGAACGCCTGGTGAATCGCCTCGGCGAGCGCGACGCCATCCGGGAAGTGGCCGTCGTGAATGTGCCGCGTCCACCGGGTGTGCGGCACCGAGTCGGGGCGGTTCTGCGAGGCGATGATCGGCCCGGCGCCCCCTTGGGCCAGCGCGAGGATGGAGTCCCACGCGTACGGCTCGTCGCGCACCACGGTGTGAAAGCCATGCGGCGGAAGCCCGGCCGCCCCGAGCGCCGACTGAATCGGTCCGAACTCGTCGTCCTCCTCCAGGCCGAACAGCTCGGCCTCACCGGGGCCGCAGGCGAACAGCGCGGGCAACGCGAGCAACGCGAGTCGAAGGGGCAGGCGCAAGGGCGATCTCCTGAAGGGTCCGCGGAGCCCCAAAGCGCGCGCCGTACCAACCATGCATCGGGCGGAAATGACTCGAGATAATCCGACCCGCGCCAGAGCGGTTTACACGACGACTCGGTCGAGTTTCGGTCAGCCGGTGACCGAGAGCGCGACGTCACTCGAGCGTTTCAGGGCAGCGTCGCGCGAGCGACTCACCCCAAACCGATAGCGTGCCCGCATGCAGCGCCAACGTGAGGCTGGAGGCTCACTCAGAAACCGACTAACAGGAGCAACCATGAACGCGAAAGCGCAAATCAGCATCCGGGCCTCCAAGGAAGCCGTCTGGAACGCGATCACCGATATCGAGAATGCACCGAACCGCATCACAGGAATACAAAAGGTCGAGATCCTCGAAAAGCCGGCGGGCGGCCTGGTGGGATTGAAATGGCGGGAAACCCGAACGATGTTCGGAAAAGTGGCCACTGAAGTGATGTGGATCACCGAAGCGGTCAGCAACAGCTACTACCAAACCCGCGCTGAAAGCCACGGCGCGATCTACACCAGCCGCTTGTCGGTGCAGGAGCAGCAGGGAACTGCGTTGCTGAGCATGGAATTCTCCGGCAAAGCCCGAACCTTCGGCGCCAAAGTCATGACCGGGCTGCTTGGATGGATGTTCCGAGGCGCGACCCAGAAAGCAATCCAGAAGGATCTCGACGACATCAAGAAATCCATTGAGGGAAGCGCCTGAGTACGCCAGCGACGTGAAGGAGCTCCCGGCTAAACGCGCTTGAGCTCCGGAGCCTGCTGCAGCAGGTGGTCGAGCCACAGGTTCGAGAGCTTCTCGGTCAGGCTGTTGGCCCGAAGCCGCGTATTGAGGTGTGCCCAGTCGACGTGGTCGAGCTTCTGGTCCTGGTTGAAGCACGAGAAGACGACCGTCTCTTTGCCGGTCGCTGGGTCCACGTGCTTCTGCAGGCACTGCGCGCAGATCTCTTTCATCATGCACTGCATCGGCGAGTTGATGCTTCCGAGCGCCTCGTGCTCCTGCTTCAAGTGCGGCGCGAGCACGGTGTGCCGCGCCTCCTTCACCGCGCGCATCATGCGGTCGGAGCCAATGGCGATGATCCGGTCGACTTGGGCGAGCGTGGTGACGGGCTGGATGCCGAGCTTGCCCTCCGCGTAGGCGACCATCGCCTGCACCACGTTGCCGCGGAAGCTCGCGTCCTGCGGCCGTCGCGCCGGGATCAGGTCGCCCGTATCGACCGACCAGATGACCTGGTCCGTGCCGGCCTCGACCTCGTCCATCTTGTAGCAGTCGCCCTTCTGACGGTACGCGGCGAAGTACAGGACGCGGCAGCCGGCGGCCTTGAGCGCCTGGCCGATGGAGAAGAGCACCGCGTTGCCCAGGCCACCGCCGGCGAGCAGCACCGTCTCTCCTTGCGGAATCTCGGTGGGCGCGCCGGTCGGCCCCATCAGCACCACCGGCTCGTTGGGCTTGAGCGTCGCGCACAGCCGCGACGACGAGCCCATCTCGAGCACGATGACCGAGAGCAGGCCCTTGGGCTTGTCGACCCACGCGCCGGTGAGCGCCAGCCCCTCCATCGTCATGCGGGTGCCGTCGATCTTCGGCGCGAGCGTCTCGTAGTTCTGCAGGCGGTAGAACTGCCCCGGGTGGAAGTGCTCGGCGGCGAACGGCGCGCGCACCACCACTTCGACGATCGTCGGCGTCAGCCGGTTGACCGCCACCACCGCGGCCTTCAGCGCGTCGTCGAGCCGCGCGAACAGCGCGCCGCGCCGCTTGTCGCGCTCGCGCTGGGCGGGCTCGTCGCTCAAGTCGAGCGCGGCGAAGTCCTGCTCGAACAGCGCGACGACGTGCGGGTAGCCGTCCTTGGCCGACGCCATCGCCTTCACCACGTTGCCGGCGTAGGTCGGGTGGTTGTCGCCGTAGAACGAGATGAAGCGGCCGTCCTTCTGGTACGAGGTGAAGAAGCCGGCCGGCTTGCCCAGGTCCTCGTGCGCCTCGGCGCGCCGGAGCTGAAGGCCGTTCGGCCCGCGCTCGACGACGTGCCCCTGGAAGAACGACCCGTCCTCGTCGAGCTGGAAGGTGCCGCCGTGCTCCTTCTCGTACGTGATGTTCGGCGAGGTGCCCGCGGCGACGCAGACCGTCTTGGCGGGGATCTCCAGCTTCTCGCCGGTGCCTTTGAGCTTGCCGTCGATGACCGCCATGCGCTCGAAGGTCATCGCGCGCACGGCGCCGTACTCGTCGGCGTGCGCCTCGACCGGGCTCATGCGCTCGATGAAGCGAATCCCCTCCTCCAGCGCCTTGGCCACCTCTTCGTGGTTGAGCCGGTACGCCGGCGAGTCGTTCAGCGTGCGGCGGTAGCAGATCGACACCCCGCCCCAGCCGCGCACCAGCTGGGTGAAGTCGGGCAGCTCGCCCGCCGCCTTCGCCCGCGCGCGCTCGGCGCGGACCGCCCGGCCGTGCGCGAGGAAGGTGGCGAGGATCTGCTTCTCCTCGTGGTCGAGCCGCTCCGTCACCGCCGCCTCGCCGCGCTCGGCGACGAGCTTCTCGTGGCGCGCGAGCACCTTCTCGACCTGCAGCGGGTAGTAGGCGGCCAGCTCGGTCGCGGTGTCGATGGCGGTCAAGCCGCCGCCGATCACCACCGCCGGCAGCTGCACCTGCAGGTTGGCCATCGAGTCTTCCTTGAACGCGCCGGTGAGCTGCAGCGCCATCAAGAAGTCGGAGGCCTTGCGGATGCCGCGGATCAGGTTGTTCTTGATGTGGATGATGGTCGGCTTGCCGGCGCCCGCGGCGATGGCGACGTGGTCGAAGCCGAGCTTCCACGCGTCCTCGACCGTGAGCGTGCCGCCGAAGCGCACGCCGCCGTAGATCGAAAAGCCCTCCCGGCGCGCGAGCGTCAGGTGGATGAGGGTGAGGAAGTTCTTGTCCCAGCGAACGGTGATGCCGTACTCCGAGACGCCGCCGAACCCCGCCAGCACGCGCTCGTCGAGCTCGCGGGTGAGCGCCGAGAAGTCGCGGATCGGCTCGAGCGGGTGGCCGTTCTTTCCCGTGAGCGCGTCGGGGAACGGCTCGATCTTCAGGCCGTCGATGCCCGCGACCGCGAAGCCCTCGTTCAAGAGGTAGTGCGAGAGCGTGTAGCCGGCCGGCCCCAGGCCCACCACCAGCACGTTCTTGCCCAGGTACGGCAGGGCGTAGGGGCGGCGCACGTTGAGCGGGTTCCAGCGCGTGAGCAGGCCGTAGATCTCGAACCCGTACGGCAGCGCGAGCACGTCGGTGAGGATGGACGTTTCGATCTGCGGGATGTTGACCGGCTCCTGCTTCTGAAAGATGCAGGCCTTCATGCAGTCGTTGCAGATGCGGTGGCCGGTGCCGGGGCACATGGGGTTGTCGAGCGCCACCATCGCCAGCGCGCCGATCGCATCGCCCTGCGACTTGAGCAGGTGCGCCTCGGAGATCCGCTCGTCGAGCGGACAGCCGGTGAGCGGGATGCCCAGCGGGTTCTTCTTGAAGGTGTTCCCCTCCGCGGCGGGGTCCTTCGCGGGGAAGCCCTTGGAGCACGAGTCCTTCTCGCGCTCGTGGCAGATCACGCAGTAGTCGACCTCGCCCATCACCTGGCGCTGCGTCATGCGCCGGTCGGTCAGCTCGAAGCCGTCCCGCCGCCGAAGGTGCGCGTCGGGCCCCTCCACCGCCTCGGGCAGCTTCGGGTCGGGGTGCTTGAGCTCGACCAGCGCGTCGAACTGCAGCGGCTTGGGCACGGCGTGCGTCGCCCAGCTCTTCAGCGCCTGCTTGCCGCGCGGGTGCAGCGTGCGCGCGTAGGTCCACCGGTCGGCGAGCGACAGGAGGTTGCGCACCGCCTGCAGCTCCTCGGCGTCGGTCCCCTTGGGGAGCAGGCTCGAGCCGAACGCGTCCTTGCCGGCCTGGGTCGAGAGCGCCGCCGCGCGAATCGACTGCCACCTTTCGCGGAGCGCCTGCCCTTGCGCCTCGCCCTCCGGCGTCTTCGCGAGCTGCCCCGAGAAGCACCGCTCGAGCTGCAAGAGCGTCAGCACCGCGTGCGCGACCTGGGACTCCGGATCTTCCTTGCCTTCGGGGAACGCGAGCTGAAGCAGCAGCTGCATGCGCGCGGCGAGCGCGTCCAGCTCGTCGGCGGTGGGCCGGTCGGCCGCGCCCTTCTTGAACACGCGCCGGGTGATGAACTCGCGCTTGAAGTCGAAGAGCGGCTTGTGCGCCTGAAGCGCGGCCCCGAGCGCCTTCGCCTGCGCGTCGACGCCGAACAGCGCCACCAGAAAGCGCGACAGCTGGGCGCCGACGCGGACCAGCAGCTCCGACTCGGCCGGCGGCGCCAGCCCCTGGCCCTTGTTGCGGCGGTAGGCCTCGAACGCCTGCGCGAGCGCGGGCTCGGCGGCCGCCAGCTCTCGATTGAACCGCTCGGCCAGCCGCTGGAGGCCCGAGGGGCGATAGAGGTCTTCGAAGGTGAAGTCGTCGAAGCCGAGCACCAGCTCGGCAGGCAAGGGAGCGCTGGAGGTCTGTGAACGCATGTCGGTGACGAAGAAGAACACATCTCGCGGCGCCGTCTATCCGCAACTTGCGCGCGAGGCTCCCATTCGCGCCGCCGCCATGGCATGAAGCATCCGTGGACTTCACGCGCGCCCTGCCTCGGCTCAAGCGCCCGCTCGTCTTCATCCTGCCCGACGGCTGGCGCGGCGACGTGGTCGACTTGTCCGCCACCGGCCTGCGCCTGCAGACCGTCGCGGTGCTGCAGCCCAACCTGCTCATCGAGGGCAAGCTCATCATCGATGAGAGCCGGCAGATCCCGCTCAAGGGCACGGTCATCTGGACCTCGCCGCCCGACCACCGCGGCTTCGTCCCCGCGGAGCTGGGGCTGCAGCTCATCGATCCGCCGGCCGAGTACCTCCAGGCGCTCGCGCAGCTGTTCGCCGACTGATCCTCGACGGGCGTGACGGAAGTCCCCGGGTGCTCCCAATCCACGCGCAGAAAGGAAACCGTTCATGCGCAAGCACCTGATCGCCCTCACGCTCCTCGCCGCCACCGGCTGCGCGAGCACCACCGTCATCGAGTCGCGCCCGTCGGGCGCCAAGGTTCGACTGAACGGCGCGACCGTCGGGCGCACGCCGTACGTGCACAGCGACACCGAGTTCTCGGGCACCGCCAAGAACTTCAGCGTGGAAATGGAAGGCTACGAGTCGCGCCAGGTGGTGGTGAAGCGGGACCAGTGGGGCAACGGCAAGACCGTCCTGTCGATCCTCTTCTTCCTCCCTGGCCTGCTCTGGTCGGCCGAGTACCCGCCGCAGCAGCTCGTCGAGCTCGAGTCGACTTCCGACCAGGCGCGCCCCGCGCAGGAAGGGCTGGGCGGCAGCGGCTTCCAGCAGGTGCGCTGAGCGTCGAGCCGGCCGTCGTCCGATGAACACGGCGGCTTCGCCGGCGCCCACCCGGGCCCCGCGAAGGCGAAAGATGCGCTAGAGGGTTCCGCCAGGCGCACCCCCAGACGCATCCATGGATCCGCTGCAACACGACCTCGCCCTCCTCTCCTGGTCGAACGACCTCATCGTCACCTCCGCGACCGGGGCCACCGCCCGCGTGCTCGGCAACGCGCCGGCGGGCCTCGTCGGCAAGCCGCTCGAGGTGGCGCTGCAAATCCGGCCGGAGGACGCGAAGCGGCTCGCCGCGGGCGCCGCCGCGCCGGACGGGGAGGCCCGCGCCCAGTTCGTCCGCCTCAAGGGAGACGACGAGCGCACCTGGCTGCGCGTGGTGGCCCAGCGCGTGGGCGACCAGGTCCAGGCGCTGGTGATGAACCTGGAGCGGCTGCTCGAAGGCGCGCCGCCCTTGCAGATCTCCCGGCTGTCGTCGTCGCTCTGCCACGAGCTGCGCAACCCGCTCTCGTCGGTGAAGATGGCGGTCCAGACGCTCGCGCGGAACGCGGGCCTGTCCGAGCGCGACCAGCGCCGCCTGGTGATCGCCAACCGCGAGGTCCGCACCATGGAGCGCATGCTCTGGCTCTTCTCCGAGTACGGCCGCGACACGCCGCCGCACAAGGAAGAGGTGCTCTTGCGGCAGCTGGTCGACGAGGCGGCCGCGCTGGTGCAGCCCGAGCTGCAGGAGCGGCGAATGCAGCTGCAGCTCCACGCCGACGAGGCGGCGCAGAAGGCGCGCGTGAACGTCGACCTGGCCCGGCTTCGCCCGGTGCTCGCGCAGCTCTTGCTCAACGTGGCGGTGGGCCAGGGCGAAGGGAGCGGCCTGCCGGTCCGCCTCCTCGCCGCCGACGGCAAGCCGCGCATCGTGCTGGAGGACCCTTCGGCCCACCTGCCCGACGAGGAGCGCGCGACGGTGTTCGAGCCCTTCGCGTCGATGCTCGCGCGCGGCGCGGGGCTGTCGCTCGCCACGCTCTACCGGGTGATGAAGAGCCACGGGGGCGAGGTGGAGGCGAGCGCGCTTCCCGGCGGGGGCACGGTTTACACGCTCTGCTTCCTGGTCTAGGGCTCTGGCCCGCGCATGGAGACCCTGCTCCTCGTCGACGACGACCACTCGCTCCTCGAGTCCTTGAAGATGCACTTCGAGGACGTGGAGGACGCGTCCGGCGAGCCCCGCTTCCAAGTGGTGACGGCGAGCACCGCGAGCGAGGCGCTCCGGACCGCGTCCGAGGCGCAGCCCTCCCTCGTCATCCTCGACATGATGCTGCCCGACCGCACGGGCCTGGAGATCATCGAAGAGCTCAAGGGCATCTTGGGCGACTCCCCCATCGTCATCGTCACCGCCTTCCACGACATGGAGACGACGATTCGCGCGATGAAGCTGGGCGCGTTCGACTACCTGCACAAGCCGTTCGCCGACCCCGCCGCGCTCGACCTGGTCGTCACCCGCGCGCTCCAGGTCCGCCAGCTCTCGCGCCGCGCCGAGCACGCCGCCCAGGAAGGCAGCGTCGTCCGCTTGGGCGACATCGTCGGCAACAGCCCGCTGATGCAGCAGCTGGTCAAGGAGATCGGCAAGGTCTCGGCCGCGCCGCGCGCCTCGGTGCTGCTGTACGGCGAGTCGGGCACCGGCAAGGAGCTCATCGCCCGCGTCATTCACAACTACTCGAACGACGAGCCGCAGCCCTTCATCGGCATCAACTGCTCGGCCATCGTCGACACGCTGCTCGAGAGCGAGCTGTTCGGCCACGAGAAGGGCGCCTTCACCGGCGCCGTCTCGGTCAAGCAGGGCAAGTTCGAGCTCGCCGAGCAGGGCACCGTCTTCCTCGACGAGATCGGCGACATGTCGCTCATGCTGCAAGCCAAGCTCCTGCGCGTCCTGCAAGAGCGCGAGTTCGAGCGGGTGGGCGGCATCAAGCGGCTCAAGCTGCGCGCGCGCATCATCGCCGCCACGCACCGGGACCTGGCGCAAGAGGTCGAGGCGGGCCGCTTCCGCGAAGACCTCTACCAGCGGCTCAAGGTCGTGCGGCTCGAGATCCCGCCCTTGCGCGAGCGGCGCGAAGACATCCCCGCGCTCGTCTACCACCTGCTCGAGCGCATCAACGAGAAGGTGCACAAGCGCGTGACCCGCGTGCCGGCCGAGGTGATGGAGCACCTGGTGCGGCTGCCCTGGCGCGGCAACGTGCGCGAGCTGGAGAACGTGCTCACCAACGCCGTGGTGCGCTCGCCCGGCGAGGTGCTGGTCCCCGATGACTTGCCCAAGCTCGAGTCGGCGGCGCGCGACGAGCCCAAGGCGGCCGGCGACAACCGCTGGCTCTTCGGCGACGGCGGTGTCGATACGCCGGAGGCCATCCCCACCCTCGAAGAAGCCGAGCGCGTGCTCATCCAACGCGCGCTCGCGGCCACCCGCGGCCACAAGGGCAAGGCGTGTGAGGTTCTCGGCATCAGCCGCCCCACACTCGAGCGGAAGCTGCAGAAATACGCGAGCGCCCAAACCCGGATCCAGGAAGACCTTTCCTGAACAATGTCCGGCGGCGGACAACCGCGCGCCAAATTGCACGAATCGTTCAACCCTCGTCGATTCGTTGAAACGTTTCGTTCCAAAAGCCGCCCGGAATACCCCTGAAGGTGTCCCCTGATGTAGGGCCGTCACCAGATTTCAAGTTGTTACGAAGGGGGCAATGTCGGGTGCGTGGCGGCACGAATGTTGGAAACGGTCGGCTGCCCGATTGTTGAACCTACCCCTCTCTTAGGAGCACGCTCACCATGGTTGGATACTCGCGTCCGCTAGGTCCCATTGGCTCGAATCTGGTGCCCCCGATGCAACCCACCTCTTCTGGAATGCTGGTCACCGCGAACAAGGTCGTTCCGGGCAACGAAGTTCTCGACTTCAAAGGCTATTTCAAGGTCGAGACCTTCCCGCACAACTCGGTGGTGTACCGCCCGGGCGACACGGCGGACCGGGTGTACCTGCTCAAGAGCGGGCGCATTCGCCTGATGCGGCTCGGGAAGAACAGCCAGCGCTCGGTGGTGTCGATTCTGCGCCCCGGCGACCTGTTCGGTGATCTGTTCCGCGCCGAGGGCACGCCGATCGACGAGATGGCGGTCGCCGCCGGCGAGGCCGAGGTCTGGTCGATCGAAGGCCGTGACTTCCGCGCCCAGCTCGAGGCCCGCCCGTCGCTCGCCATCGACGTCATCCGCGCGTACGCCGACCGCGTGCGGGGCCTGCGCCAGCGCGTCTTGGGGCTGACCTTCAAGGAAGTGCCGGCCCGCCTGGCCGACACGCTGCTCACGCTGGCCGAGGCGCACGGCGAGCGCTGCCCCCACGGCGGCGAGACCGACCTGCGCGGCATCACCCAGCAGGACCTGGCCGACCTGGTCGGCGCGTCGCGTTCATTCGTGTCGACCCTCATCAATGAGATGAAGCGCGACGGCGTGCTGGGTAACGTGGGTCGCACCCTGTGCATCCGCGACCAGAAAGCCCTCCGGAAGATCGCCTCGAAGGAGAAGTAATCGACCCTGCCCGGGCCTACGCGGAGCGCGTGCGCGCGCTCCGTGCCCGGCTCGTCGCGCTGGACCAAGTCTCGTCCCGCATCGCGAACCTGCGCGTGGTGGCCTTCGCGGCCGCCGCCGGGTTCGCGGGCTTCACCGCCTTCTCGAAGCTGCCGAGCTGGGGCTGGGGCGCCGCGGCCTTCTCGCTGCTCGTCTTCTTCGCGCTCGCCACCTGGCACGACCGGGTGGTGCGCGCCGAGCGGGTGACAGGCGCCCGGCTGGAGCTCAACCTGCGCGGCGAGCAGCGGCTGGCCGGCACCTGGCGCGCCTTCGCCCAGCGCGGCGATGGCCACCTGAGCGCGGAGCACCTCTACGCGGCCGACCTGGACGTGTTCGGCCAGGGCTCGCTCTTTCAGCTGCTCGACGAGACCGCCACCCGGCAGGGGGAGGCCCACCTCGCGTCGTACCTCGCGGCGCCGGCCCCGGCCGACGTGGTCCGCGAGCGCCAGGGCGCGGTGCGCGAGCTGTCGAACAAGCTCGACTTCCGCCAGACGCTCGTCGCCCACGTTCGCGTGGCGGTGAGCGAGAAGGCCGACGCGGCGCGCTTCATCGACTGGGCGGAGGGTCCGAGCGCGCTCGCGCCCGTCGCGTGGGCCAAGCCGCTCCCCTTCGTGCTTCCGCCCCTGACGCTCGCCGTGTACCTGCTGGGCGAGGCCGGCGCGCTGCACCCGTCGCTCTTCTGGTTGGGGCTCCTCGCGCAGCTCGGCGTCTTGGGGCTCACGCGCAAGGCGACCGCCGGCGCGTACGAGCGCATGTCCTTGGGGGAGGCGGGCTTCTCCCGCTTCGCGGCGAGCTTTCGCGCGCTGGAGCAGGAGCCGTTTCACCACGGGCTCCTCACCGCGCTGCAATCGGGGCTCGAGCGCGGCGCGGAGCGGGTGTCGAGCCGGTTTCGCCGCTTCGGCCTGCTCTACTCGTTCGCCGAGCTCAAGCAGGCGGGCCAGCTGCACGCGCTCATCAACCTGCTCTTGCTGTGGGACCTGCTCTGGCTCTTCCGGCTCGAGAGGTGGCGAAGCGTGCACGGGCGCCAGGTGCGCGGCTGGTTCGACGCGCTCGCCGAGCTGGAGGCGCTCTCGTCGCTCGCGGGCTACGCGCACGACCACCCCACCCACGCCTGGCCCGAGCTCTCGACCGACGGCCCGCCGTTCGTCTGGGCCCGCGCGCTCGGCCACCCGCTGCTCGACGCGCCGGTGCGCAACGACGTCGCCTTGGGCCCTGGCGCTCCGCGCGCGTACGTCATCACCGGGTCGAACATGTCGGGCAAGACGACGCTCTTGCGCGCGGTCGGGCTCAACACGGTGATGGCGCAGGCGGGCCTGCCGGTGTCCGCCGAGGCGATGCGGCTGTCGGACCTGCGCGTCATCACCAGCATGCGGGTGAAGGACTCGCTCGAGCGCGGCGTGTCGTACTTCTACGCCGAGGTGCAGCGGATCAAAGCGGTGCTCGACGCGGCGAAGAACGCGAACGGCCGCGCGCTGTTCCTCGTCGACGAGCTCCTCTTGGGGACCAACGCGGCGGAGCGGCAGATCGCCTCGCGCGAGGTGCTGCGGCTGCTCCTGTCTTTGGGCGCGATCGGCGCGGTCACCACGCACGACCTGAAGCTCGCCGAGCTCAGCGGGTCCGACTACCCGATTCGCCCCGTCCACTTCACCGACCAGCTCGTCGACGGGCAGATGCGGTTCGACTACCGCATGCGCGAGGGCGTGGCGACGAGCACCAACGCGCTGCGGGTGCTCCAGCAGGCCGGCGTGCCCATCGTCGAGACCTGATCAGTCGTCTTCGCCCGGCAACGTCTGCTCGGGCGAATGCGACATCTTCAGCGTCTGCGCCTCGCTCGCCTCGTCCCGGCCGACCCGGAGCGTCGGCGCGCCGTCGAACTGGCTCGAGCGGAACGGGTTGGTGAGGCGGGTGGGCGTGGCGCTGCGCGGGGCGCTCGGCACCGCCGCGGCGCGCCGGGCCTGCTCCACCGTGACCCCGAGGATCTCGCTGAAGCGGCGGCGCGCCTCGTCGGAGATCTCCATCGTGCCGTCGCGCAGCCCGCGGGCGATCTCGAGCATCCACCGCTTGCGCTCGTCGCCGGTCAGCTTCTGCAGGGTGTCGATGAGGGCCTTGCTCTTCGCCGCGTCGTACACCATCACCCGGCGCATGCCCGGCGGCGGCTCGGCGCTGGCGGCGCGGCGCGCGCGGGCGACGTCGTCGTTCGCTACCCGGGGCTGCTTGGGGTCGCGGAGCTTGCTCATCTTCGGCCGTCACCCGGTTGGGAAAAGTCTTCAGCTCACCGACAGTATCGCCGAAGTTCACGCCAGCCGTCACGGCTGGAGGTAGAAGCCACGCATGGCCCGAACCGACCCCCACTCGTACCACGACGACCGCCAACCCCGCGTCACGGCGCTGCGCTGGACCGCGCAGGTGGACTTCGAACGCTGCGTGCTCGACGCCGAGGCAACCCTCCGATTTTCCCGGCCCGCGTCAGGCCCGGTCGACCTCGACACCCGGGAGCTCTCGATTTCCTCGGTTGTGAACGAATCCGGTGACCCTGTCTCCTTTCAGTTACACCCGCCCGCTCCCGTTCTCGGCGCGCGGCTGGCGTTGACGCTCGAGCGCCCCACCCACGAGGTGCGGATTCGCTACAAGACCGCGCCGACCGCCTCCGCGCTGCAGTGGCTCGCGCCCGCGCAGACCGCCGGCGGGGAGCACCCGTTCCTGTTCAGCCAGTGTCAGGCGATCCACGCGCGCTCGTTGGTGCCGCTGCAGGACACGCCCGCGGTCCGCATCACCTACCGCGCCGAGCTCACCGTGCCGCGGCCGCTGGTCGCCGTGATGGCGGCGGCCGCGACCGGGCGCCGGCCGTCGGGCGATGTCGAGACGTTCTCGTTCGAGATGCCTCAGGCGATTCCGCCGTACCTGTTCGCGCTGGCGGTCGGCGCGCTCGCGTCCGAGCCGCTCTCGCCGCGTTCGACCGTCTGGGCCGAGGCCCAACAGCTCGAGGCCGCGGCGCACGAGTTCTCCACCGTGGAGTCGATGATCGAGGCGGCGGAGAAGCTGTTCGGGCCGTACCCGTGGGAGCGGTTCGACCTGCTCACCATGCCGCCGTCTTTTCCCTACGGAGGGATGGAGAACCCGCGGCTCACGTTCTTGACGCCCACGCTCATCGCGGGCGACCGAAGCCTGGTGAACGTGGTCGCCCACGAGCTGGCGCACTCGTGGACCGGGAACCTGGTGACCAACGCGAACGCCGAGCACTTCTGGTTGAACGAGGGCTTCACCGTCTTCGCCGAGCGGAGAATCCTGGAGGCGCTCGAGGGGCCCGAGATGGCGGCGCTCCACGCGGCGATCGGCCGCCGCTCGCTGGAGGAAGCGGTGGCGCGGTTTCACAAGACGCCGGAGCTGACCAAGCTGCGCCCCCAGCTCGAGGGCATCGACCCGGACGACGCGTTCTCGCAGGTGCCGTACGAGAAGGGCTACCTCTTCCTGCGGGCGCTGGAGGACGCCGCGGGCCGCGCCGCCTTCGATGCGTTCCTCGCGAAGTACCTCGAGCGGTTCCGGTTTCAGTCCATCACCACCGACGACTTCCTCGCGCTCGGGCGCGAGCTGATGCCGCAAGCTTTCGAGAAGGTCGACGTGGCGGCCTGGCTCGACGCGCCCGGCATCCCGGCCCACGCGCCGAAGCCTCGCTCGAAGCGGCTCGACGCGGTGCGCGAGGTGAAGGGCTTGCCGGGCGCGGCGCAGGCGAGCCAGTGGAGCGCGGCGGAATGGCAGCTCTACCTGGAGCTCTTGCCCAGGCCGCTGCCGTTGGCGCAGTGCCGCGCTCTCGACGAGGCGTTCGCGCTCACCCAGCGCGGCAACTTCGAGGTGCTGGTGAGCTGGCTGGCGGTGGCGGTGACGTCGGGCCACGCGCCGGCGATCGCCAAGACGGAGGAGGTCTTGGGACGCGTCGGCCGCATGAAGTACCTGCGGCCGCTGTACCAGGCGCTCGCGAAAAACGAAGGCACGCGAGCGGGTGCGCGCGCGTGCTTCGAGAAGAACCGCGCCGGTTACCACCCCATCGCGCGGCAGATGGTCGAGTCGGTGCTGAAGGACTCAGGCGCTTGAAGCGTTAGTGGCGACGGCCGTGCCGCGGGCGGTCATCGTTGCGGTGACGCCGGGCCTCGTGGCGCTCGACCTGGTGCGGGCGGCGGTGCGCGTGCGCCTGGTGGCGGACGGGCGGGCGCTGCGGCGGGTGCCAACCGTAGCGGTGGTGGCGGTGCCGGTAGACGGGAACGTGCACCTGGTGCGTGTGCCGGTCGGCCCAGCCGCCGTGCACGAAGTGCCAGTGCACGCCGCGGCGCACCCATCGGGGCGAGACGTAGACGTAGGTCGGGCTGGGCGGCGCCGCCCACGCGCCTTCGACCCACATCCAGCTGGCGCCGGTCCAGAACCAATAGCCGGGCGTCCACACGTAGCCCGGCGCGGGCGCGGCGGGAACGTACTCGTAGCGCGGTGCCGGCGGCGCCGTGGTGGCGGTGATCTCGACGCCGTCGGAGTCGATGGAGATGGCCACGCCCGAAGGGGGCGCGAAGACGACGCCGGCCTCGACCGAGACGTAAGGGTTGGCCTGCGCCGCGGTCGCGAAACCGAGCACGCAGGTGCTGACCGTGAGGAGTCTGGAGACGTTCATGTGGGCAACCTCGGGAAAGACGGCCGACAGCTCTGGACATCGACCGGCCGAGGTGGCCCGTTTATTCAGCGGCGGAAAATCGACCCTTAGCGGCCCGCGGCGTCGAACCGGCGGCGCGAGAGCTCCAGGTACTTCGGGTCGAGCTCGATGCCGACGTAGCGGCGCTTGTGCTTGAGCGCGGCGAC
>CAZEDU010000032.1:34313-36176 GCA_964511185.1 uncultured Myxococcaceae bacterium
GAGCACGAGCGCGTCCTCGTCGGTCGACGCTTCGACGATGCGCTCGAGCAAGGTGATGGGCTTCTGCGTGGGGTGACCGCCCAGCGCCTTCTCGCTCTTGCGCGGGGTGAGCTGCGTCCACAGCCGGCCGTTGCCGTCCGCCGAGAGCTCCTCTTCACCCGCGCGCGGCAGGCTCCACACGTCGCGCATCTGCTTGCCGCCGTTCTCGGCCTTCATCTGCGCGTACTGGAAGGTGTGGAGCAGCTTGCCCTTGTTGTTCGGCGAGGCCCAGATGAGCAGCTCGGTGGAGTGCGTGAAGTAGCGGCACGAGAGGTTGGGGCTGGCGTTGGGCTTGTACCAGGTGACGGTGTTGAGCAGCTTGTAGCCGAGCTGCTGCATCGCGAAGCCCACCGAGAAGATGACGTGCTGCGTGCCAGAGACCCAGAGCGTGCCGGAGGGCTTGAGCACGCGCTTGCAGGCGCGCAGCCACGCGGTGGTGAATTGGTGATCTTCCTCCACGCCGCGCGAGGCGTCCCACGCGCCCTTGCCGACCGGGGCGCGCTTGCCGCCCTTGCAGGTGAAGCCGCCGTTGGAGAGGAAGTACGGCGGGTCGGCGAAGATGAGGTCGAAGGTCTGCGGCTCGAACGAGTCGAGCAGCTCGAGGCTGTCGCCGCGGTAGAGGATGTAATCGCGCCCACGCGCGTACTCCGCCTCTTTGAGCGATTGCTTCTCGTCGCGAACGTTTCTTTGAACCGCTAGGGCCACGCGTTGCCTCCGTCGATTGCGTGCGACGGACGGTAGGAGCGTTCGGATCGAGCGGCAAAAATTCAGATGAGAGGATGGTTTTCTTGACGAGGCGCGCGCCACGAGCGCGGAGACAAAAACTTGCTCCGGCAAAGGCACTGAGGGCGGGCCTTGTCGGGGTCGTGCGTCGGCTGCGCCCGGACCACCGTGCTGTGCTGACTTCGAAGCCACGCGCCGGAGGGCAAACCGGCGACTTTGAAGCATCCGACGTTGCCTGCCACGTCCGATGCTTCAAAGTCGGCCTTTTCGGGCACTGCGCGAAGGACGGTCGAGCCGGCAAATGCTCGGTGGGCTGTGCCGCTGCGTCCACCCACGCGATGGACCCCTTCCTCAGGGCCGGCTGCGCCAATGTCTGAGCACCACGCTTGAATCGCCACGGACGGAGGTGGGCGGCGATGGCGAGCGGGGACCTTTCTCAACTCATTGGACGGCAGTACGGCCTCATCACCCGGGCACAGGCGGAGCGGTTCGGCCTGTCTCGAAGCGCGATCGACTGGAAGCTGCGAAGCGGCGAATGGAAAGCCCTAGGCCACCGCCTCTATGCCGCGCGGGTCGTCCCGGTGACCTGGCACCAGCGCCTGCTCTCCGCCACCCTTCGAGCGGGTGAAGGGGCTTGTGTCTCGCACGGAGCGGCCGCCGCGCTCTGGGGGATCGAAGACTTCCGGCTCGAAGAGGTGCATCGGCTCGCGAGCACAGAACGCACGCAGCACTTGCGAATACCTGTCACGTCGGTCCGACAGACGCTCGTCGATCTCGGAGCAATCGAAACGGAAGAGCGCGTCGAGCTCGCGCTCGACTACGCACTGCGGCGGGGTTGGGTTTCTCTCGAGCGCGTCCAACGACTTCTCGCAGCGCAACCGCAACGGCCAGGGTCGAGCGTGCTCAGACGAATCCTCGTCCTCCACGGCCCGAACGCCACCGAGAGCCCGCTCGAAGTTCGCGGCCTTCGCCTCCTTCGGCGTGCGGGTGCCGCTGCGTCGCGCGGCTCGACTTCGCGTTCCCGGATCGCAAACTCGGTGTCGAGCTCGACGGCCGCTCGACCCATGCGCGGCGCGCGGCGTTCGCGTTGGACCACGCGAA
>CAZEDU010000032.1:36207-43358 GCA_964511185.1 uncultured Myxococcaceae bacterium
CAAGCACGCACCCGACGAAACGCTGCGCACGCTGCGGAAGACCTTCGCGGAATGGGAGCCTCAGCTCCACCTCTCGCGGTGGAGCGGAAGGCGGGGCGAAGGCTAGGCCTTGGCCTTGTCGTCGGCCTTCTTGGCCGTGGCGTCGTACTTCTTGCGGAAGCGCTCGACGCGGCCCGCGGTGTCGATCAGCTTGTACTTGCCGGTGAAGAACGGGTGGCAGTTCGAGCAGATTTCGACGTGGAACGAGCCGCGGGTGCTGCGGGTCTCGATGGTGCTGCCGCACGCGCAGACGATACGGGCGGGCGGGTAGACGGGGTGCAAATCGGGCTTCATGACGTTCGACCTCTTTTCGCCTTACCCCGGCTTTGAGGACCGGAGGGCTGGCGCGAGTGGAAAGACGGGGGCTTATAGCGGCGGCACCCGACGAACTCAAGCGGGCGGCCGCGGGTTGATCAGTGGGAGGCCGATCCGGGGGGCTCGAGCCGGTCGACCCGCGCCTTGAGCCCTGGATCATCCGCCACTTCCGGCCCCAGGGTCATCCACTCGAGGCTGAACGTCCGCCCAACGGCCGTGCCCTTCACCACCTTCTCATGGCGGGCCCGGCTGGCCGAGATGGACGCGAGCGCCTTCTCGAGCTCCTGCTTGCCGTGGGGGTCCTGCGCCTTGGCCAGCCGCTCCTTCAACGTCTTCTGCTGGTTCTCCAAGAGCTCGATCATCTGCTGGGCGCGCTTGCGCTCGTCGAGATCGACGAAGGCGCCCTTCCCTTTCCCGCCGAGCTGGAGCTTGGCCACCTGCCGCCCGCGCTCTCCGCTGGGCAGCACGTGGTTGCCTTCGGAGCGCTGCGCGGTGCCGACGCCGCGGCCTTCGTGCGACTGCAGAATGAAGTCGACCGCGTCCTTCGCCTGGGTCGAGAGCTGGAGCGCGTCGGCGTAGGGCACCGCCGCGAGCACGACGACCACGGCGACCTTCCCTTTGAGTTTGCGCGCCTCCGCGAGCACGCGCTCGACCACCGGCTGACCTGCCACCCCGGGCCAGCCGCTCGGGCCGGGAGGCGAGACGCCGATCACGCCGACCTTGGTGCCCGACAGCTCGGCCACCGCGGCGCCCGGAAACAGCGGCTTTCCGTCGGCACCGACGAGGTTGGCCGACAGGAGCCGGACCTTCGCCTGGCCCGCCTGCTCTCGCAGCACGTCGACCGGCAACCCCTGATCTCGAGCGCCGACGGCCATCGCGAAGGTGCCGAGCTCGCCCATGGCCTCCAAGATGAACCGCGCGCGCTCCTGCGACGGCGCGTCGTCCTGGCCCGCGGCGCGGAACAGCGTGTTGCCAGCGTCGAGGACCAGCACCGGCCCGGACGCGCGCGCCTGCTCGATGACCGTCTTTCTCCTGGCCAGACCGCCCGACGGCGCATGCCGGCAACCGCACGTGGCGATCTCACCCGCGTTGTCTCCAGTGAAGAGGAGCGTCAGCGGCTTGTCGGAAGCCAGCGCGCCGCCGCCGCTCAACAGGAGCAGCACCGCGGCGCGGGACAGCTGTGTCACGGCGCGCCCTTCTTCTTGGGGGCGGGCGCCGGTACCTTGCGCTTGTCCTTGTCGAGCTCGACCAGGCGCGTCTTGGCCTGCCGGGCGGCGTCGGACTTCGGGTACTGCTTGCTCAGCTCTTCCAGCGCCAGCCGCGACTCATCGAGCATCTTGAGCTTCTTGAAGCAGTCGGCCGAGCGCAGATAGGCGACGGGCGCGGCCTTGGTCTTGGGGTGCTCTTGAATCACCTTGCCGTACTCGAACAGCGCCTCGCGGCACTTGTCTTCGCCGAAGTAGGTCTCGCCCAGACCGAAGTGCGCCTCGCCGATCAGCGCGTCCTTGGGCCACTTCTTCATGAACTCGGCGTAGAGCTGGCGGGCGACCGCGATCTCGCCGCCCTTCGCCTTGCCGTCGGCGAGCAGCAAGAACTCCCGTTTGTCTTCGGGCCGCTTGAGCTCCTCCGCCTTCCGCTTGGCGTCGGCCTCGCGCGCGCCGTCGCCGCCCTTCGCGGTCGCGACCGCGCTCTCGCTCGCCTGGAGCTTGGTCTCCAGCTCGTTGATCTTGTGCAGGTACGTCTCCACCTGTCCGCGCAGCTGCGCGAGGTCTTCCACCGTTCGCTGCAGCTGCACACCGATGTCGGCGTCGGTGCTGCGCGAGGCCTTGTCGAGCCCGTCGAGCGCCTTCTCGACCTCGGCGATCTTCTCGTCGACCTTCGGCACGGTCGAGTCGAGCTTGTGCTGGAGCTGGGCGTTGCGTTGGGAGAGCTCGTCGACCTTCGCCTCGAGCGCCTTGCCGCGTTCGGCCGGGTAGAAGCAGCCCACGAAAAAGAACAGTCCTGCCGCGAACAAAGACGTGCGCATGGGCAGAGAACATACCCGCTTTTCGCCCGAGCGAGCGCGCGCACTACACTCCCCAAGCGTTGAAGCGCTTCGGTCCCTACCAGCTCTTGCGCCGAATGGGAGTGGGCGCCACCGCCGAGGTGTTCTTGGCGGCGGGCCCCAACCCGCGCGGCGCCGAGCTGTTGGCGCTGAAGATCATCCTCCGCCACCTGGCGAGCGAGCCCGCGCGGCGGGAAGGCGTGCTCCGGGAGGCCCGGGTGCTCGCGCAGCTGTCGCACCCGAACGTGGTCGAGGTGTACGAGGTCGGCGAGCACGAAGAGCGGCCCTTCATCGCGATGGAGTTCATCGACGGCTGGCCGGTGAGCGCGCTGCTCAAGAAGACCCAAGCCGCGGGCGAGCGGTGGCGCGCGGAGGACGCGTGCGCGGTGGTGCAGCAGGCGGCGCAGGGGCTCCACTACGCGCACCAGGCGCGGGGCCCCGACGGTCGGCTGCTCGGGGTGCTGCACCGGGACATCTCGCCGCAGAACCTCATCGTCTCGCAGGCCGGCGTGGTGAAGCTGGTCGACTTCGGGCTGGCGCGCATGAACGACGCGGCGACGGTGACGCCCCAGTCGGGCGTGAAGGGGAAGCTCCCGTACCTCGCGCCCGAGCAGCTCAAGTCCGAGCCGATCGACGCGCAGGCCGACGTGTTCGCGCTCGGCGCGGTGCTGTGGGAGCTGGTCTTGGGCGAGCGGCTGCACCCAGGCAACACCGAGGCGGAGATCTTCCAACAGGCGCTCTTTCTGCCGCCGCCGACGCCGCGCGCCGTCGACCCCACGCTGTCCGATCGGCTGGCCGAGGTGCTCGAGCGCGCCACCGCGCGGGAGCGCTTGCGCCGGTACGCGAACGCGGCGGAGCTGGCGTCGGCGCTGAAGCCCTGGGTGACGCCAGACCACGAAGCGAGGCTGGCCGAGCTGGTGCGCGCGCACTTCGCGCCGTTGCCCAAGACGGCGCGCGAGGCCGCCGAGCCCGACGAGCCGCCGGCGCCGCCTCCCGAGCGCGCGGCGCGGACCGATCCGCAAGCGCCGGTGGTCGAAGCGCCTCGGCGCCGAAGGACCCGGACGCCTCGCGCGCCGGAGCGCTCCCGCCGAACCGCGTGGCGGGTGCCGCGGTGGGCGTGGGGGGTGCTCGGGCTCGTCGCGCTGGCGGGCGCCGTGCTGTTCGGAGGTGATTTGCGCCGAGGCGACGTGGAGCGCGCTTCTCCTGCTCCCGCCGCGACGCTGCCGGTCGACCCCACGCAGATCGAGCCGGTGCGCCGGCCCAAGCGGGCGCGCGGGAAGCTCATCGTCCGCAGCAACGCCGCCGCTTGGGTGAAGGACCGCGGGCGCGTGCTGGGGATGACGCCGCTCACGCAGACCTTGGCCGCCGGCACGCATCGCTTCACCGTGGAGTCCGCGGACGGCTCGAAGCGCGTCGAGCTGGAGGTCGTCGTTCCCGCGGGCGGCCAGGTGGAGCGGGACGTGACTTTCTAGGCCGTCCCGCACGGCTTTGGCAGACCCCGTTGCTCGCGTTCGGCGCCCGAGCTGCTACCTCCGGTACCCCAAGCGCTTGAGCGCAGCCTCACACGCCTTCATCAGCCGCTCGTTGTTCAGGAAAAAGCTCGCGGGCCGCGCGCGGTTCTCCTTCAGCGCGGCCAAGGCGCGTCGGTACTCCGCGGCGGCGTCCGCGCGCGCGCCTTGCTGCTCGAGCAGCATGCCGAGCAGGTAGCGCGCCTGCGCGAAGTGGGGGTCGAGGTAGAGGCAGCGTCGAAGGCCGGTCTCGGTCTGAGCGTCGGCGACGCCGGCGGCGGCCCACTCGAGCACGGTCGCGAACAAGGCAGACGCCTCTTCCCCCGGCTCGGGCTCTGTCGGTTGGACTTCGGCCTTGGGGGCCGCGGGCGGCGGCGCGACGACCTTGGGCGGCGCGGGGGGACGTGGCCTGGGGCTCGGGGGCAAGGCAGGCGATGGACGCGGATCGCTCCCCGGCCGGCGCACGTAGAAGAACGCCTGATCGAAGCGGACCTTCTTGAGCCGCGGGCGCGGGCGCAAGATCGGCTCGGCGACCGACAACACCAGCGTCCCGCCGTCGGCGAGCCGCTCGCCGAACGCGTCCACCACGCGCTCGCACGCGTCCTCGGTGAAGTAGATGAGCACGTTGCGGCAGAAGATGACGTCGAACCCTTTGCCCTCGGGGGTGAACGGGTACGGCAGGTCCATCAAGTTATGGCGGACGAACGTCGCCTTGGCCTTGAGCTCGGGCTTGAGCGAATGGTGCGCGTCCTTTTGCTCGAAGTACTGCCGGCACAGCGCCGCCGGCACCCGGCGCACCAGGTCGGCGTGAAAGCGAAGCGACATCGCCTCCTTCAACGCGGCCGCGGAGATGTCGGTGCCAAGCACGGTGCTGTCGGGGTGCGCGCCGGCCTCGCGCAGCAAGATGAGCAGCGTCGCCACCTCTTCGCCGGTCGCGCAGCCGGCGCTCCACAGGCGCAGCGGCCGCCGCTCCCGCTCGACCAGCGGCCGAAGCACGTGGCGGAAGAACGCGTCGAGCTGCACCTCGTCGCGGAACAGGTCGGTCTTGTGGACGCAGACCGACGACATCAGCTCGGCCAGCGCGATGGTGCCGGCGGGCGATTGCAGGAAGGCCAGGTGCTCTTCTTCGCTGCGCCCCTCGAGCTGCCGATACAGCGCGGTCTGCAGGCGCTGAAGTTGCTGCGGGCTCAGCGAAGTACCGGTGCGCTGCGCCACGTACGCGCAGATGGGCGACAGCTCGCCGGGTTGCGCCAGGCCGCGCATCGGTCTTGCCCCCAGCGCCGGCTAGGCGACGGGCTCCCCGCGGGCCAGGCGCAAGAGCACCACGGACAGCTCGTCGCCGTGCACCACCTTGTCGACGACGTTCTTCGCGATCGCGGCGCCCGGCATTCCGAAGACGACCGACGAGTCGCGGTTCTGCGCGATGGTGCGGCCGCCGGCGGCGTTGATCGCCGCGATGCCGTCCGCCCCGTCGGAGCCCATGCCGGTGAGGATCAGGCCGACCGTGCGCCGGCCGTACGTCTTCGCCGCCGACTCGAGCAGGGTGGTGCCGGACGGGATGTGGCCGTCGCGCGGCTCGCCCGACTTGAGCTGCACCCGGCCGCGCGAGGGGATCAGCATGTGCTGGTTGGGCGGCGCGATGAGCACCTCGCCGGGCACCAGCGGATCGCCGTCTTTCGCCACGCGCACCTTGAGCTTGCTGCTCGAGCCGAGCCAGCCCGCGAGCGAGTCGGCGAACGCGGCGTTGATGTGCTGCACGATGACGATCGGCGTGGGGAAATCACCGGGCAGCTCGGAGAGCATCTTGTGCAGCACCTGCGGCCCGCCGGTCGAGGCGGCGATGGCCACCAGCCCGATCGGCGAGTTGGAGAACGCCGCCACGTCGGCGGCGCTGGAGACGGCCGGCGCGGGACGGGCGGCGGCCTTCTTCACCGTCGCGCGCAGGTGGCGAATCACCTTCACCGACGAGAGCAGCTTCACCTCGCGCGCCAAGTTCCACGCCTCGGGCCCGGCGTCGATGGCCGGCTTGACCTGCAGCGCCAACGCGCCGAGCTCGAGCGCGCGGCAGGTGAGCTCGGGCGCCTGGTTCCGCGGGTCGGCGGTGAGCACCAGAATCGGCGTCGGCGACTCGGCCATGATGTGCTCGACCGCGGTGAGCCCGTCCATCACCGGCATGTCGACGTCCATGGTGATGACGTTGGGCCGAAGCTCCGCGGTGCGCTTGACCGCCTCCTGGCCGTCGGCGCAGGTGGCGATGATCTCCAGCTCGGGATCCTTGGTGAGCGCGTCCGAGATCAGCTGACGGCAAATCGGCGAGTCGTCGACGACCAGCACTCCGACTTTCTTGCCCATATGCGCTGGCAGCCTAGCCCAAAAGACGCGACACCACGTCGACCAGGTCTTGTCGCACCAGGTCGCCCTTGGCGATGTAGCCGTCCGCCCCCGCCTCCATGCCGCGGCGGCGATCCGCGTCGGAGCCGCGAGTGGTCACGATGACGACCGGCAACGACCTCAAGGTGGGGTGCGTCTTCACGCGCCGCGTGAGCTCGAGCCCGTCGACCTTGGGCATCTCGAGGTCGGTGACGACCATGTCGACCGGCTCCTTGAGCAGCTGCTCGAAGCCGTCCTGGCCGTCGACCGCGCTGACGATCTCGTAGCCCACCGCCTCGAGGAGCGAGGCGATGAGCTCGCGGGTGAGCGGCGAGTCGTCGACCACCAGGATGCGGCGGCGCTTCGCCTCGGTGTCGGCGCTGGGCGCGGACAGCCGCACCTGCGACACCCCGCTCGCGGTCGCGATCAGGTGACCGGCGGAGAGCACCATCGCCAGCGAGCCGTCGGCGAGCGTGGTGGCGCCGGAGAGGTACCTGTACCGCCCCAGCATGCCCTTGAGCGGCAGCACCGCCTGCACGCGCTCCTCGAGCACCCGGTCGACCGAGATGGCCGCGGTGTTGCCCTGCGCGCGCACCAAGAGCACCAGCTCGCCTTCGCTCGCGGGCCGCTCGGGGGCGAGCCCGAGGATCGACGAGATGGAGGCGAAGGGCAGCACCTCGTCTTCGACCTTCACCGCCGGGCGGCCGGCCAGCTCGGTGAGCTGCTGCGCCTGGAGCTTGAGCGCGCTCACCACGTGGGCGGCGGTGAGGCACAGCTGCTCGTCACCGACCTGCACGAAGAGCAGCGGCGCCACCGTGAGCGACACCGGCACCGTCAGCTCGAACGCGGTGCCCTGCCCCACCTTCGACTGCACG
>CAZEDU010000033.1:0-42157 GCA_964511185.1 uncultured Myxococcaceae bacterium
ATCAACGGCGAGGCCGGGCAGGCGCGCCAGGCGCTGGAGGGGGCGCTGTCGCGCTACTTCGGCGGCGCGGAGCTGTCGAAGCTGGAGCTCGACATCCGGCGCGAGGTCGGCGCGCCGCTGTTGGTTCGCTACGCGTTCAGAGCTTCCCGCTTCGCGCGCCAAGAAGGAAACGGACGGCTGGTGCTGCAGCCGCTCACCTTCCCGTCGCAGGTCGGGCGGCGGTACGTGCAGCTCGGCGCGCGGCAGACGCCGCTCTTCATCGACGACACGGAAGCGAACTTCACGCAGGTCTCGCTCGAGCTGCCCAAGGGCTTTCGCGTGGCTTCGCTGATTTCGAGCCACGCGCTGAAGACGCCGTTCGGTTTGTACCGCCGCGCCGAGCGGCAAGAGGGGAACAAGCTCCACATCGAGGAGCGCTACCGGCTCGACCAGGCCCGCATCGCGCCGAAGGCCTACGATGCGTTTACTCAGTTCGCGGGGGAAATCGATTTGATTCAGAACCGTGAGCTGACGGCGGAGAAGAGATAGCGGCGTCAAAGGCCGTTCACGTCGCCGACGCCGTCAACGTCAACGACCACGTCTACGTCTACGTCGTGGTCGTCGACGTAGTCGTTGACGTTGACGTTGACGTGAACGGCGACGGCGACGGCCTTCGCCTCAACCTCACTCCTCAGGCAGGACATAAGACGAGCCCTGCCGTGACTCCGCCCACTGTTTCACGCTCGGCGCCACCAGGCGCGCGAAGCCAAGCGCCGCGAGCGCAACGAGCGCGGCGTACAAAATCGGCCGCGCCGGCCTCGCCCGCCACGCCCAGAACCGCTCGATGCGCCGCTGAAACGCCGGCGCGAGCCGATACTCGTGCCAGGCCTCTTCGCGCTTGAGCGCGCCCGACGCATCGTCGCCCGCCTTCTCGAGCGCCTGCGCCCACAGCACCCTGCCCTCCACCGTTCCTGGCCGCGCGGCGACGAACTTGGCCAACGCCTCCTGCGCGCCCTTCACATCCCCCCGCCTGAGCCGCCAACGCCCGCGCTCGAGCTCAATCTCGCCCATCCGATAGTTCGGGTCCGCCTCCTGCGCATGGGTGAGGAACGCCTCGCCCTGGTCGACGTGGCCGGCGCCCAAGCAGGCGATGCCCATCGCCACCAGGTGCTGCGCGTCGTCCTCGCCCGCCTCGAGGTTCGGCTTGAGCAGCTCGAGCGCCCGCGCGTACTGCCCGCGCTCGATGCGGGCCTCGGCCAGCTCGAGCCGGGCGCGGCGGTCATGCGGGTTGTGCTCGAGCATCCGCTCCAGCGTGCCCACGCGCAGGAACTTTCGGACGCGCCGCCAGGGGCTCGGCAGCACGCGAAAGGTGAAGCGGTCGAACACCCACCAGCCCACCAACACCAGCACCGCGGCGAGAATCGGGTTGCCCGTCAGCGCGGTGAGGAGGAGCCAGTAAATCCAGTTCGTCACGCCGCCCGTCTACATCAGCCGCGCGCAAATGGCGCTGTGCACGTCCAGCCCGGCCTCGGTGAGCGCGACGCGCGGCCCGCTTCGCCGCGCGAGCCCACCGTCGACGAGCCGCGCGACCTCCCGCTCGCGCGGCGCGCGCGCCTCTCCGAACGAGTCGCAGACGGCCGAGAGGTCGACGCCGCTCGTCAACCTCAACCCCATCGCCAGCCGCTCGAAGAACAGCTCGCGCGGCCCAAGCGGCTCCGCCGTCGCGTCCGGCGACACGCCTTGCTCCACCTGCGCCAGGTACCGCTCGGCGCTGCGCGCGTTCGAGTAGCGCGTGCCTTGGTGCGCGCCGGTGCGGAAAAAACCCGTCGCGCCGACGCCGAGCGCCAGGTACTCCCCGCCGGTCCAGTAGAGCGTGTTGTGCCGCGAGTGGAAGCCCGCGCGCGCGTAGTTGGAAATCTCGTACCGCGCGTAGCCGGCGGCCGCGTACACCCCGCGCACGGCGTGCCCCATCGCGGTGACCTGCTCGTCCGGCGGCAACGACACCTCGCCGCGCTTGAGCTGCTTGGCGAGCGGGACCTCCTCGGCCAGCGCCTCCGCGTCGAGCGTCAGCGCGTAGGCCGACAAGTGCTCCGGCCCCAACGCCGCCGCGCGCCGCGCGTCGTCTTCGGCCTGGGCGAGCGACTGCCCGTGCACGCCGTAGATGAAGTCCAGCGAGACGTTCTGAAAGCCCGCCGCGCGCGCCGCCTCGTACGCGCGCACCGCCGTCTCGCCGTCGTGCTCGCGGCCCAGCGCCTTCAGCGTCGCGGGCTGAAACGACTGCACGCCCATCGACAGCCGCCCAATGCCCGCCGCGCGGTAGTCGGCGAAGCGGCTGGCGTCCGCCGCGCCCGGGTTCGCCTCCAGCGTCACCTCGGCGCGCGCGTTCACCTTCCAATGCGACGCGATGCCGTCGAGCACCGCGCCCACCCAGCGCGCGCTCCAGAGGGACGGCGTGCCGCCGCCGAAGTAGATGGAGTCGACCTCGCGCCCGGAGAATTGGCCCGCGCGCGCCTTCAGCTCCCGCAGCACCGCCTGGGCGTAGCGCGCTTGAGGCACCTCCTTCGCCACCGTCGAGGCGAAGTCGCAGTACGGGCACTTCGACAAGCAGTAAGGGAAGTGCACGTAGACGCCAAAGCGGGCGGCCTCGACGCCGGTCCACGCGTCGAGCGGAGCGCGCGGGCTGGCCTGCGTCACTTCTTCGCCTTCCCCTGCAGCTGCGCCTCCAGGCGGGCGACCTTGGCCCGCAGCGACGCCGCGGCCTCCATCGCCGCTTCGGCGGCGACGAGCTTGCGCTTCATGTTCGCCAGGTCGGTCTTGAGCTGATCTCGCTCGGCCACCACCGCGGGGTCCGCGGCCGGCGCGGCCTTGGGCGCGCTGGCCATGGACTTCTCGAGCTTCTCGACCTTCACGAGCAGCTCGCGCTCCTTGCGGTCGCTCTCGATGATCTTCCACTCGACCTGCTCGCGCTCTTTTCGTTCCTTCTGCAGGGCGGCCTGCGCCTCCATCGCCTTGCGGTTGGCGACGTTGAGCTCGTCGCGCAGCTTCTTGGTGTTCGCGGTCTCCGCCTCGCCCCGCACGCGCGCCGCCTCGTCCTCCAGCCGCGCCCGCTCCGCTTCGAGCGCGCCCAGCTCGGCGCGCGCCCGGTCGAGCTCGGCCTGGATGCCGGCGGCCTTGGTCCGCTCGTCCCGCAACGCGGCCTCGGCGTCCGCCTTGAGCTTGTCGAGCTGCTTCTGCAGCTTGCCGAGCTCGCCCTGCGTGGCCTGCGCGCCCTGCGCCGCCTGGTCGCGCGCGCTCACCAGCGCGGTGAGCTGGCCTTCGATCTCCTCGCGCTCCTGCTTGCCGAGCTGCACCTCGGCCTGCGCCGCGTCGCGCTCGGCGGTGAGCGTGCGCACCTCCTCGGTGAGCCGCTCCACCTCCGCCGCGAAGCCCTGGTTCTCGGCGGTGACGTGCGAGTACTGCTCGTTCACCGCCTCGAGGTTCCCTTCCACCTCGGACTTCTGGGTCACGAGCTCCGAGACGCGGTCCTGCGCGAGCGTCAGCGCCTCCTTGGCGCCGATCAGCTCCTCGGCCACCTGCGCCCGCGCGGTGCGCTCGTTCTGCAGCTCCTGCGACAGCTCGGGCACCTGCGCTTCCACCTCGGCGAGCGCGCGGCTCAAGTCCTTGCGCTCGGCCTCGCTCTGCTCCAGGGCCTTGGTCAGCTCGAGGATCTTCGCGTCCGCCGCTTCGGCGCGGACGGTGTCCTTCTCGAGCATGTCCTTGAGCTGCGTCACCTTCTCCGGCAGCTCGCGCAGCCGCGAGAGCTCCTCGAGCGCGGCGTCCAGCTTGGCCTTCCAGTCGGTGGCGACCAGGCGCAGCTGCTGCGCTTCGTTGTCGACCGCGGTGTAGAGCGAGCGCGCCCGCCCGAGCGTCTCTTCCTTCTGCTTGATGACCTGGCGGAAGAACTCCAGCTTCTCCTCCGGCCCGCCGCGGGGCGGCCTGGGCTCGGGAGGCTCTTGGAACGGATCCGGGCCCGCGGGGCGAACCACCTGGGGCGGCAGCCCCGGCACCGCGCTCGGCGTGCTCGCCGGCGGCCCGCTCGCCACGCTCGGCATCGACGGCAGGGTGGCGTTCGAGCGCTTCGGCAGCGGCGGAGGGGCGGGCAACGGAGGAGGCACCGCCTTGGCCGCCGCGCCGCCGCCAGAACCGGGTGCGCCGGGCTCGTCGTTGAGGCTCGCCCTCAGGTCCTCGAATGGGTTCAGGTCATCCGGCGGCATGACGTAGGTAGGAACACTACCCCTTTTGTCGCGCCCCTTTAAGCCGACATGGGGTTCGGCTTGGCAAACGCGCGCTTTGAGGGCAGGGTCGGTGGGATATGGCGCTGCGCTTTCAGCTCGACAACGGGCTCACCGTCGTCTTCGAGGAGCAACACGCGGCGAAGGTCGCCGCCTTCCAGGTGTGGGTGAAGGCAGGCAGCGCGGATGAACAGGAGGACCAGGCGGGGCTGGCCCACCTCCACGAGCACATGCTCTTCAAGGGGACCGAGCGGCGCGGCCCAGGAGAAATCGCCCACGCCATCGAGGCGCGCGGCGGGGAGATCAACGCCTGGACGTCGTTTGATCAGACCGTCTACCACGTGGTGCTCGCCAGCCCGTTCGCGGAGGCCGGCCTCGACGTGCTGGCCGACGCGGTGCGCCGCTCCACCTTCGACGCCGAGGAGCTCGCGCGCGAAATCGAGGTGGTCTGCGAGGAGATCAAGCGCAGCGAAGACAGCCCCAGCCGCCGCGCGTCGAAGGACCTCTTCACCACCGCGTACCAGACCCACCCTTACCGGCGTCCGGTCATCGGCTGGGAGCAGTCGGTCAAGAGCTTCACGCGCGAGAAGGTGCTCGAGTTCTACGGCCAGCACTACCACCCCCAGAACATGGTGCTCGCCGCCGCCGGCGACATGACCGAGAAGGAGCTGCGCGCCTGGGCCGATAAACACCTGGGCGGCGCGTGGGGCGCCCCGCGCGAGAAGCAGGCGACGCGCCCCCGCGAGCCGAAGCACGCCGGCCGTCAGGACCTGGTGCGCGACGACGACGTGCGCGAGGCCTACCTGAACCTGGCGTTCGCGATTCCTTCCGTCGACCACGACGACACGCCCACGCTGGACGTCCTGGCGATGCTCACCGGCCAAGGCGACACCTCGCGGCTGGTGTTGGAGGTCAAGCGCAAGCGCTCGCTCGTCAACGACGTGCACGCCTACGCGTACACGCCGAGGGACCCCGGGCTGTGGACCACCTCGCTCACCGCCCCGCCCGAGAAGGTCGGGCCCGCGCTGAGCGCCACCATCGAGGTGCTCGCCGACCTGACGCGCCACCCGGTGACCGCCGAGGAGCTCGCCACGGTGAAGGCGCTCATCGAGTCGGAGGCCGTCTACCAGCGCGAGACGGTGCAGGGCGTGGCGCGCAAGCTCGGCTACTACCAGGCCGCGGTCGGCGGCATCGAAGAGGAGGCGCGGTACTACCAGCGCGTGGCGGCGCTCACGCCCGAGCACCTGCTCGAGGTCGCGCGCAAGTACTTCGACTTCGACCGCGGCGTGCTCACCGGCCTGATGCCGGAGGGGAGCGGCTTCGACGCGAAGCAAGGCTGGGCGCTGATCGACGACGCGCGCGCGCGCAAGACCGGGCCGTTCGCGACCAAGCGCAAGGCGAAGGTCGACTCGCCGCCGATGCAGGTGACCGGTCGGTCGCGCGCCGAGTCGAGCCCGCTCGTCGTAGAGAAGCTGCCCAGCGGCGCGACCGTCGTCGTGCGGCCCGAGCGCGCGGTGCCGCTGGTGGCGATGCGCGCGGTGTTCCAAGGCGGGCTCCGCTACGAGTCGGCCGACACCAACGGGCTCACCACCTTGCTCTCGCGCACGCTCGCCAAGGGCACCGCGACGATGTCGGCCGAGGACATCTCGCACACGATGGACGACTGCGCGGGCGCGCTCTCCGGCGCGGGCGGCCGCAACTCGATGTCGCTGCGCGCCGAGCTGCTCTCGCGCCACTTCGAGCGCGGCTTCCACGTCTTCGCCGAGTGCCTGCTCGAGCCGGCGTTTCACCCCGCCGAGGTGGACCGCGAGCGGCTGCTGCTCCTGCAGGACATCGTCACCCGGGAAGACAAACCATCGGGCGTCGCCTTCGACCTGTTCGCGAAGACGCTGTTTCAGCAGCACCCCTACCGGCTGAGCGCGCTCGGCGAAGGTCCGGTGGTGGAGCGGCTCACGCCCGACGACCTGCGCCGCTACCACGCGCAGCACATGGACCCTTCGCAGCTCATCTACTGCGTGGTCGGCGACGTGGACGTCGACCGCGTGCTGAAGCTCGCGCACGAGCGGTTCGGCCAATCGAAGGGCCAGGCGGCGCCGGCGCCGACCGTCGCGCCCGAGCCGCCGCTCACCGCGCCGAAGAAACGCACCCGGTCGCTCGCCAAGGCGCAGACGCACCTGGTCTTGGGCTTCATCGGCGCGCGCATGACCGACCCCTGGCGCCGCGCGCTCGAGGTGATGTCGACGGTGCTGTCCGGCCAAGGCGGGCGGCTCTTCGTCGAGCTGCGCGACAAGCGGTCGATGGCCTACAGCGTGTCGAGCTACTCCATCGAAGGCGTCGACCCGGGCTACTTCGCCGTCTACATGGGCACCAGCCCCGAGAAGGTGGACGCGGCGCTGGAGGGCATCCGCCACGAGCTGGAGCGAATGAAGGAGGAGCGGGTGAGCCCCGCCGAGCTCGAGCGCGCGCAGCAGCACCTGGTCGGCACGCACGAGATTGGCCTGCAGCGCAACGGCGCGCGCGCCGCGGTGATGGCGCTCGACGCCTGCTACGGCTTGGGCGCCGAGAAGTACCGCCACTACGCCGACGAGGTCTGGAGCGTCACCCGCGATGACGTGAAGGACGTCGCGGAGCGCCTGTTTCAGTTCGAGCGGAGCGCGCTCGCCATCGTGGGGCCTTGACGCAACGGCGCGCTTTGCGCCACACCACGCGCGCGATGTCCGACGAAGCACCAGCACGCGAAGGCTGGCTCCACCTGATGCTGCTCATGCGCAGCGCCGACGACGCGGCCGCGCGCGCCGGCCAGGGCTGGGCCGACGCCGTGGCGCAAGGCGATGAGAGGCTGGCCGAGTTCTTCCGCCGCTCGCAGCGCGAGCTCTCCGGCACCGCGTTCGAAGCGCGCCGCCTGCTCGAGGCCGCGCTCACGCAGCCCGAGCGCTTCCCCGAAGAGGCCGTGCCCTGACGCCATGTCCCAGCAGAGCCAATACCACTCCGTCACCGTCGACTTGCCCGAAGGCTCCGCCGAGCTGGTGTCGCAGGCGCTGCACGACCTGGGCGCGCTGGGCCTCGAGGTGCGCGACCGAGAAGCGCCGCCGATGCCCGGCGTCCGCGGCCCCAACCCCGGCGAGGCCATCATCGTCGCGTTCTTCGAGGCGCGCGCCGACGCCGAGTCGGCGGTGAGCGAGGTGCAGGCCGGGTGGCCCGAGGCGCGCGTGCAGCTCGAGGCGGTGCCGGCGCAGGACTGGTCGAACCAGTGGAAGTCGCTCATCCGCTCGGTGCAGGTCGGGCGGCTCTGGGTCGGCCCGCCTTGGGAGCGCGAGCAGGCGCCGAGCGACAAGGTGGTCATCGTCGTCGAGCCGAAGATGGCGTTCGGCACCGGCGACCACCCGACCACCTCGCTGTGCCTCGCGGCGGTCGACGACTTCCTCCAGGCCCACCCGAACGCCAGCGTGCTCGACGTCGGCACCGGCACCGGCGTCTTGGCCATCGCCGCCAAGAAGCTGAACGCCGGCCGGGTGGTCGGCATCGACAACGACCTGATGTCGGTGGCGCTCGCGAAGGAGAACGCGCAGGTCAACCACGTGCTCGACATCGACCTGTCGGCCAAGACGCTGAGCCAGCTTCAAGGGCCGTTCGACTTGGTGGTGGCGAACATCCTGGCCAACACGCTCATCGAGCTCGCGCCCGCGCTTTGCGCTCACGTGAAGAACAGGCTGGTGCTCGCCGGCGTGCTCCAGCATCAGAAGGGCGAGGTCGAGGCGGCGTTCGTGAAACACGGCTTGAGGCCGCTGCCGGGCGCCAGCCAAGGCGAGTGGGTGCGGCTCGACTTCGTGCGGGCGTAAGGTGCCCGTTCGCCTGCACGCCGAGATTCCCGCCGCCCCGCCCCAGCGGCTCGAGGTGCGCGGCGAGTCGTTCCACTACCTCTCGCGCGTGTTGCGTCTGGAAACCGGTGACGCGCTCGAGGTGTTCGACGGCGCCGGGCGCGCGTTCGCGGCGCGCGTGGTGGCGCTGGGCAAAGAAGAGGCGACGCTCGAGCTCGGCGCGCCGGTGACCGCGCGCGCGCCCACCCGGCGCATCACCGTGGTGCAGGGGCTGCCCAAGGGCGACAAGCTGGAGCTGGTGGTGCAGAAGGCCACCGAGCTCGGCGCCGCGGCCATCGTCCCTGTCGTCACCGCGCGCAGCGTGCCCAAGCTCGACGCGAAGGGCGCGAAGAAGAAGCAGGAGCGCTGGAGCAAGATCGCCACCGAGGCCGCGCGCCAGTGCGGCCGGTCGGACGTGCCCGAGGTGACAGAGCCGCGCGCGCTCCTCGACGCCGCCCGCGCGCTCGCCGCGTCGTCCACCCTGCTGGTCCTGGACGAAGAGGAGAAGGCCCTCTCCCTGTCGCGCGCGCTCGCCTCCGTCGGCGCCCAGGCGCCGCTCGCGCTCGTCATTGGCCCCGAGGGCGGGCTGACGCGCGACGAAGTCGCCCAGCTCGAGCGCTTGGGCGCCCGCTCGGTCACCTTGGGGGCGCGGATCCTCAGGACCGAGACCGCGGCGCTGGCGGCGCTCGCGGTGCTCTTGCATCTGAGCGGAGAGCTCGGCTGACTTCCGGCCGGCCGCTCGCCGCGCCTGCCTGCCCTTCTCTCGCCCATCCCTACCGTTCACGGGAATGCCGCCACACCGTTTGGCGCAGGGACCTTTCGTCCGTGGGTCACCGGAACCAAGGAGAAGGAAAATGGGTGTGATTGCTTTCATCCTCATCGGTCTGCTCGCGGGCCTCATCGCCCGCGCCATTCTGCCGGGGAACCAGAGCATGGGGTTGTTGGCGACGACGCTGCTCGGCATCGTGGGCTCGTTCGTGGGCGGCCTCATCGGCTCGCTGTTCCGCGCCGACGGTCGACTCTTCGACCTCCACCCGAGCGGCATCATCATGTCGGTGGTCGGCGCGATCATCGTGCTGTTGCTGGTCGGCTTCGCAGGACGCCGCCGAATTCGCGCCTGACGTCGGTCTGGGTGTGCTGAAGACGGGCGAGTGCTGTGTATGCGGCGCTCGCCCGTCGCTTCTCTTGATTTCGAGCGGGGGAAGGCCGTTTGATTCTCCTCGCCCATGACCAAGTGCATTCAATGCGGCGCCGAGCTCCCGCCGGTCGGTGATTGCCCGCGCTGCGCTGTCCGCAAGGAGCCTGGCCTGGGTCAGCCGCCCAGCGTGCTGCAGAAGCCGCTCGACCTGGATCGCCGCCAGCCCCCGCCCCCCGCGCCGGCCGCCCCCGCACAGCATTCGCCGCCCTTTCAGCAGCGGCCTCCGCCGAAGCCGCCGCCGGCTGCTCCGGCGCGCGTCGGCCTGAAGGACCCAGCCCCTGGAAGCCCCGCCCCACCCGCACAGCCGCCGCCGCTTCGCGTGCCGGCGCCTCCCGTGGCGCCGGCGTTGGGCGCGCCGCTCGTGCCCCCCGCCCCGAAGCCGCCCCCGGCGCAGCCGCCCCCGCTCGGCCGTCCGCCGGCGCAAGTCGCACCGCCGCCCGCGCAGCCGCCGCCCCTCGCGCGGCCACCCGCGGCGGCCGCAGTTCCTCCTCCACCCCGCGCGGCCCCGCAGGCCCCACCGCCCTCGGCGCGGCCGCCTGCCGCTGCTGCGCCTCCGCCTCGCGTGGCGCCACCGCCGCAGACGCAGACGCAGACGCCCATGACGCCGGTCGGCGCGCGGCCGACCGCGCCAGCCCCCACGCCCGCCCAGCGCGCGCCGGCCGTCCCGCCCGCGCCGGCGCCGAACCCGCTGCATCAAGCGCCCACGGTGCCGGTCCTGCACGCGGTCATCCCCGACGAAGCGCGGCGCCCCGACGATGACGCAGAGGACAACGAGCCGACGATGCTGTTCGACGCCGGCCTGGGCGCCATCGAGACCTTTCCTTCCTCCGAGGAGCGGCCCACCAAGGAGCTCCCCGCCCTGAAGCCAGCGCGCTTCGGTCAGCCCAGCGTCGACGACGTTCGAGGCCCCGCGCTCGACGAGGCCTCGGCGCCAGGAGACTTCGACGACGTGTCGGACGTGCCGAAAGGCGGCGATGTGGTCGCGCGCCCCGCCGCGCTCTGGCGCCGCGCCATCGCCGGGAGCATCGACCTCGTGCTGGTCGGCGCGGTGGTCGGGCTCTACTTCGTCATCGCCTCGATGGTGGTGGGTGGAAACAAGCCGCTGTCGCCCAGCGTCTCGCTGCTCGACGACGTCATGGTCCACCTGCACGCGTGGCAGGGCATCCTGCTCCCCGGCGCGCTCCTGGCGGCGGTGCTCGCGGTGGCCTACTCAGTCACCTTCGTCATCGTCTGGAACGGCGCCACCCCGGGCCGGCGGCTCGTGGGCATCCAGCTGGTCGACATGACCGGGCAAGCGCCCCGGCCCGCGCGCGCCGTCATCCGCGCGCTGTTGAGCCTCGTCTCCGCCGCCATCTGCTTGGGCGGCTTTTGGCTCGCGCTCTTCGACCGGCGAGGTCAGACGTTGCACGACAAGCTGACCCGCACCGTCGTCGTGCAGCTCCTCTGACCCAACGCCGCAAGTCGACGCAGCGTGGAACCGCTATACACTGTCGGTTCGCCCATGCCCGACCGGTTGGCACAGCACCTCGTCGAACGGGGCCTCGTCTCGGCCGAGCAGCTCGACGAGGCCAAGCGCCGGCAAGCGGCCGAAGGCGGAACGCTCGACACCAACCTGCTCGAGCTCGGCGTCATCTCCGAAGCCGGCATGCTGCAGGCGCTCGCCGACGTCTCGGACGCCCGGCCGGTGCACTTGGCCGACTTCGAGCCGAACGCCGACATCGTGGCGTACATGCCGCGGATGATCGCCGAGCGGCTCACCCTCACGCCGCTCTCGGTCGACGGCGACACCCTGCACGTGGCCTGCAGCTACCCGGTCCCCGACCAGTCGCTGCGCGAGGTGGGGCTGCTCCTCGGCAAGCCGCTGGTGCTCTGGGTGGGCATCGAGTGCCGCATCCGCGAGTGGATTTCGGTCCTCTATAAAGTCGAGCTGCCCCCCCGGTACGCGGCGCTGCTCGCGTCGCTCTCGCCCCAAGGCGCCGCGCCGAGCGCGCCCGCGCCGGGGGACGAGGTCATCTACGAGCCCGCCGCGGGCGACGAAGAGCCGATTCTGCTCGAGCGCAAGAAAGGCGAGCCGTGGGCGGTGAAGTCGCCTGCGCCGCTCGCGACGCCGCCCCCCCCGCGCGGGGAGCTCAAGATTCCCGCCGCGCTGCGGGGCGAGCCCACCGGCGTTCCCGAGGTGCCGCCCGTTCCGCTCGACCAGCCGCCCATCGAGCTTCGGCGCGCGCCGGACCCCACGCGCCACCAGCCGCCCAACTGGACGCTGGCGCAGGCGCGCGCGGCGCTCCAGGAGGCGCGCTTCGACCGCGACAAGATTCTCGACGTGGCGCTCCGCTTCGGGCTGCAGACGTTCGAGTACGTCGCGGCGTTCGCGGTGGTGCGCGGCGCCGCGCTCGGGTGGGACGCGCGCGGCGAGGGCGCGCAGACGCAGCAGCACACGAAGGTGTCCATTCCGCTCGACGCCGGCTCCGTCTTCCGCACCGTCGCGGTCACGCGCGGCAGCTACCTGGGGCCGGTGCCGACCGACCACCTGTCGCGGCGCTATCTGGAGAGCCTGGGCCGCACGCCGCGCACGATGGTCATCTTCCCGCTCGAGGTGTTCGCGATGCTCTACGGCGACAACGGCGCCAAGCCGACGAGCCAGCGGCGGCTCTCGGAGTTCCTGCTCTTCTGCCAGGACCTGCCGAGCACGTTCCACGACCTCATCGCCCACCGCAAGCAGCAGGGGCTGGGGACCAGCTTCGAGCGACAAGAGAAGAAAGGCATCGAGCCGCTCGCGCCGATTCAGGGCGGCCTCGTCCCGAGGGCCGAGCTGGGCACCAGCGGCTGGGGCCAGAGCGCGCAGTCGTCGTACAGCCCCATCGTCGGGCGCGGCCGCTCGGCGGGCAGCCCCGCGCTGCCGGCGTCGGAGGAGGAGCGGCCGCCGCCGGACTTCACGCCGCTGCTGCGCCGGCTCACCGGGCCCGACGCCGCGCAGCGGGCGCACGCGATGGCGGACCTCCAGCGAACGCCCGAGGCCTCGTCGCGCGTGCTCGCGCAGCACTTCCCGGGGCCGACCGCCTGGACGCGGCTGCCGGTCACCGAGCTGCCCGAGGCGGACGAGCTGGGCCCGATTCCCGCCGCCCTCTCCCGGCTCGGCCGACCCGGCGCGCAGGCGCTGGCGCCGCTGCTCGATGCCAACGACGCCGAGACGCGCTACTTCGCGCTGCTCACCGCCGGGAACCTGCTCTACCCCGAGCTCGTCGACGGCGTGCTGCGCGGGCTGTTCGATTTGGAGCCGGACATCTCGTCCGCCGCGCGCGTCGCCGCGACGACGCTGCGCAGGCTGCCGCGCTTCGACGCGGCGATGCGGCAGCTCCGGCAAGAGCTGACCGCCACCGATACGCTGCGCCGTTCCCTCGCCGCCCGCGCGCTCGGCGTGCTGCATGACCGGCAGAGCATCGACGGGCTCATCGGGCTCACCGCGTCGGAGGATCAACTCTGCGCGCAGGCCGCGGGCGAGGCGCTCAAGGAAATCACCAAGGCCACCTTCGGCACGCACGCGCGCAGCTGGACCATGTGGTGGGCCGAGAACCGCTCGCGCAAGCGGGTGGAGTGGCTGGTGGCCGGGCTCCACCACAAGGAGCTCGACATCCGGCTCGCCTGCATCGAGGAGCTGTCGGCCGCGACGAACGACAACCTGGGGTACTTCGCCGACGCGCCGCCCACCGACCGCGCCGCGGCGATCAAGCGGTGGGAAGCGCTCCTGTCCCGGGGCGGAACGCCGCGCCTGAACGCCTTGTAGAACGCTCTCATGGCCGACGCCTCGAACCGCGGAGTCCTGGGTACCCTTGGCGGTACCTAGAGCTCCGCAGTTCGGATGACCGACGACGTCGAAGCCGGCAACCGCGTGCCGTGAAGCGGTCGCGTCTTGGCAGTCGCTCGAGCCATTGAAGCGCAGGCGAACCGGTGACCAGTCCACGCCTCCCATCCAGGCCAGCCAGGTCCCAGATCAGGCCTTGGTGAACCGCCGACGCGAGCCCTTGCGGTCAGCCGCCGCGATGAAGAGCTTTTGAACAGCCACTCCGTCTCGAGGTGCGCGTGTTCAAGGCGGTCATCTTCGACATCGACGGGACGTTGGTCGACTCGGTCGACCTGCACGCCCAGGCCTGGCAGGAGGCGTTCCAGCACTACGGCAAGGACGTCCCCTTCGAGCAGGTGCGCGCGCAGATTGGCAAGGGCGCGGATCAGCTGCTCCCGGTCTTCTTCTCGAGCGACGAGCTGGACCGCTTTGGCGACGAGCTCGATGCGCTTCGCAGCACCCTGTACCAGCAGCAGTACCTGCCCAAGGTGAAGGCCTTCCCGCGCGTGCGCGAGCTGTTCCTGCGGCTCCGCCAGGACGGCGCCGACATCGCGCTCGCGTCGTCGGCCCAGGGCGAGGAGCTTTCGATTTACAAGCGGCTCGCGCGCATCGACGACTTGGTCGACGAGGAGACCTCGAAGGACGACGTCGACCGCAGCAAGCCCCACCCGGACGTCTTCGAGGCGGCGCTCGAGCGGCTCGGACACCCGACACCGAACTCCGTCGTGGTGATCGGCGATACGCCGTACGACGTGGCCGCGGCGCGGCGCAGCCACCTGCAGGCGATTGGCGTTCTCTGTGGCGGGTGGCCCGCCCAAGACCTGCTCGCCGTCGGCGCGGTGGCGGTGTTCGAGGACCCGGCGGATCTGCTGGCGCGCTACGAGCTCTGGGCCAGGAGGGACAGGCCCTTCGAGAGGCCCAGCGAGCCGGTGATGACCTTGTAGAGAGGTAATGGTCCTCGAAAAAAAGGGGACAGTCCCTTTCAGGACAGTCCCCAGTTGTGTGGCTTCTGAGTCTAAGTCTAGGCCGCGCGGCGCTGCATCGCGGCTTCGACGTACTTCACGCCGTTCGGGGTGATCTGACGGCCGTTCTTGGTGGCGCGCGCGTAGCCGACGTGCTCACGCAGCGCCTTCGCCGCGTTGGGCGCCGCGTACTTCACGCCGTGCATCGCCCAGAACTTGGAGATCATCCCGCTGGTGACCTCGAAGCTCTCCGAGCGCGCCAGGTACAGCGGCACCAACGAGCGCAGGAGCTGATCCTTCTCCTTGCCGGCGCGCACCAGCTCGGCGCGGCGCGGGTGACGCTCGAGCACCGCGACCAGCCGGTCCAGCCCGGTCGGCGCCATGGTCTTCTTCGCCGCCGCCTTCATCGGCGCCCGCTTGGTCGCCTTCGCGGCCTTCGTCGCCTTCTTGCCGCTCACCGGGGTCGGCGCGTGCAGCGAGCGCTTGAGCTCCGAAATCTTCTGCTCGATGAAATCCTCGAGGCCGAGGATCTCGAAAAAGCCCTTCTTCATCTTCCGCGCCTTGAAACCAGCCATGCTTTCCTCCTCACAATCAGTGGTGGCCACCTAATGGGCCGGGTACCATACCTGGTAGGCAAGGCCGCTGCGAAGCCGAAAAATCGGCCTGATCGCCGATTTCGGATCCGCCGCCCCAACCCTGCGGATCCGGCCTGGATCCAACCCGAGGCCAACACCAGAGTTGATCCTGATGGGATCGATCAGAGCAGCCGATCGAGCGTGCTTGTGCCAACGACAGATCGGCTGTTAACAGTCCGCGCAGGAGGCGCCATGGACCACGACCTGGAAATCAAGACGTACGCACCGGCCAAGAGCCTGGGCCATGCCCGCCGGCGCGCCGCGGTGATGCTGGTCGTCGCCACCGCCATCGCCGGCGTGTTCTGCGCGCTCATCTTCGTGGCGGTGCTGCACGGCGACTGGATGACCAACGCGTTCGCCGCCGTCTCCGACTTCATGTTCAAGCAGCCGGTCTGGGCCATCGTCGCCGCGACCTCGCCGCTCGCCGGCGCGCTGCTCGTCGGGTACGGCTACATGCAGCGCGCGATTCGAAAGCGGGGAACCGACCGCGAGGCCGCGCTACGCGACGCTCCCACTCCGACGCGATTGAAGGCATAACCCGAGGGGCATGCTCGCCCTCGTCGCCGCCGCCGCCCTCTCCGCCACACCCCGCCCCCACCCCGACGCGACCTTCGCCGTGTTCGTGCCGCGCATGGACAAGGCGACCGGCCTCGGCGCGTTCCTGCGCTCCGCGGGCAAGCATTCCGCGCTCTTGCGCCCAGAAGGACTGCGCAGCGAGTTTCACCCGCTGCTCTCGGTCGACTTCACGCAGGTCGACTCGCTCACCGACGCGGGGATGGACCCCGCCGGCGCGGCGACGGTCAGCCTCGGCGCGGACCTGAAGGTCAGCTGCACGCAGCTCAAGGACGTCAAGCGCTTCGAGGCGCGCGCCGCCGAGCGCATGGCGCCGCTCGGCAAGGTGTGGAGCGCCAAGCTGCAAGGCGCGCGGGTCGCCGCGGTGGTCACGGCGGATCAGGTCGTCGCCGGGTACGCGCTGAAGGGCACCGAGGCGTGCGCGGTGGTGACGCCGGGAGACAAGCCGCAGGCGGCGCTGGCGCCGGTGGCGCGGCTGCTCGACACACCGAAGCTCTCGCCGCTGTGGAAGACGGCCGCGGCGCTCCCGGGGCAGGCCGTGGTGGTCACCGGCAAAGGCGCGACCGCGCTCAGCGGCACCGAGCGCTCGCTCACCGCGGAAGGGCAGACGAGCCAGCTGCCGGTGCCGGCCATGCGCGGCGCGGGCGTGTCCCCCTTCGCCAACGCCGCGCCGTCGGGGCTGCTCTTCGCGCGCGTGCGCGTGGACCCGAGCCAGACCGACCTTCTGGTAGCCGCCGTCGAGCAGCAGCTGCGCGCCGCCTGCCCCGACTGCATGAGCGAGAACATGCGCGCCATCGCCCAGCCGCTGGCGAAGAGGCTCACCGGCAACGTGCTCTTGCGCATCGACCGCGCCGGCGTGAAGGACTCGCTCAAGACCGAGAGCGGCCGCTACTTCGCGCTCAAGCACGCCTTCATCGCCGAGGTCTCCGACGCCGCCGCCGTGAAGGCCGCCCTCGACGCGTTGAAAGACTGGCGCATCGCGCGGCGCACCGACCACGGCTTCTCGCTGCAAGGCAAGGGCGGCGAGGTGCACGTGGGCGTGCGGAGCGGACACCTGTACTTCGGAAATGATCAAGACGCGGTGTTCAGCGCCTTCGACGCCCTGGGGAGCCAGAAGCCTGGCCGTCAGGCGCACGGACTGGAGCTGAGCGTCGACCCCTCGCTCGTCGCGCGCGGGCTGTCGCAGGTCAGCCTGCTCGACGTGATGAACGCCAAGGAGCTCGCGGGCCTCTTCGCCGTCGGTACCGAGCTGGGGCCGCTGCTCCACGCCAGCGAGCGCATCACCGGCTGGGCGGACCCCGCGGGGCCCAACGCGCAGCGGTTTCAGGTGGGCTGGCAGCTCAAATAGCCCAAGCGCTCAGAGCAGCCTGCGCGCGTACTCGTCCGACAGGCGCTCGAAGCGCGCGCCGTAGATGAAGCTCAGCTCGTCGAACAGAGGCGTGCCGCGCGTGAGGGCGAAGAGCTCGAACGCCTCGGCCGCGTCCTCGAGCAGGTTGTGGCCGGCGTACCGCGAGGGGTCGAGACCATCGCGCCGCATCGCGTCCCGCCACGCGTCCCAATAGGGACCTTGGGCGTCGTTGCCCCACGCGCCGCGCGTGGCGATGTGGCCCGCCTCATGGGTGAACGAGCCGCGCAGCTGCGCCACGTCCCGAGGGTGGGTCGAAGGAAACACGTCGACGCGCCCGTCGGCCCCCTGGGTCATCGAGGCGCGGAAGCCGGACACCTTGAACCGCTCGGCCCAGAACGCGTCGTGCGGCGAGCGCGTCGGGTTCAAGTGGACGCTGGAGATGAGCCGCCGCACCTCGGGCGGCATGCGCGCGATCGCGTCCATCACCTCGTCGACCGAGAGGTGGTGCGGCGCCGCGGGGTCGCTGCTGGGGGCCTTTCGACCAGAGCGCCGCAAGCGCGTCGCCGGCGCGTAGATGACGATGTCGCGATCATCGATGCGCATGCGCCACGCGTGCGCGGGCCCGGCCGCGCCGGCGAACGGGTGCTCGCCCACGCGCTCGGGGCGCACGACGCGAAACGGAGCGGCGGCGGGCACCTGGCGGAGGTCGCTCAGCACGAAGTCGCTGTGCACCCGGCGCGAGCTCGACGCGTCGAGGATGCGCGCCGCCTTCACCTCGGGGGGCAGGCGCGCCCAGTCCGCGGCCTGGACCTCGCGAGCCAGCCCTTCGCGCGCGCGCCTCGACACCGGGTTGCTCGACCCCGCCCAGAGCGAGAGCAACCGCTGTTGGGTGCGGGGACCGACGCCGCCGATCCGACGCCACACCTCCGGCTCGAGCGCTTGGAGAACGGCCGCGCGCTCCTCGACGGGCGCGTACGGGAGAATGTGCTGCAGCATCGGCGCGCGCTGCGCGGGCGGCGCCTGGGCGATGTCCTGGAAATACTGAATCCGCCGGTGCTGCGCGAGCATGCCCTCGGGGGGAACGAGCCCGATTCTCGCGTTCCGGGGATCGAGCTCACTCGCCGCCCGCGCGTCGAGGGGCGCCAGCTCTCGCGCCGTGGCGCGCTGCGCGTCGAAGCGCGCCTTCGCGTCGTCGAAGGCCTGGCGGGCCGCGGTCAACCGCGCCGGGTCACCGTCGGTCTGGGCGCGGTCGAGCCGCCAGCGCGCGGTCTGCAGCGCTTCGAACGATTGGCCGAGCCGCTCGAGCTCGGGCGCGCGCAGGTCGCGCACGTCGGTGCCGACCTGCGCGCTCAGCTCCCGCACCGACGGCGGCCGCGTGGGGCTGCCCGTGCCCTGCGCGGGGGGAGTGGCGGACCGAACGCCGGGCGGATGCGCCAGCGTGCCGTGTGGCGGCGCCAGCGCGTCCCGCGGCGGCAAGGGCGTTTCGGGAGGGCTCCGGCGCGTCGCCCGCGACGCCCCGCTCGCGCGGCGCGCCACTTGCCCCAGCGGCGCGGAGAAGATCGCCGCCGCCAGGTACTCGTGCGGAAGAGGCAACCGTCCGTGCAGCGCGCTGTTGACCGTCAGGTCGCCGAAGTTGCTCGTCGCCGAGAAGCCGAAGCGCTGCGCGGCCACGCCCCGGCGCGCCAGGAACGCCGCGCCGCGCGCCGTCTTCGCCAGCAGCGAGCCGGCCGCCAGCGGGAGCGCGAACCCGCCGATGGCGAACGAGCCCAAAGTGATGAGCGCCTCCCGGCCCAGCGCGTTCCACGAGCCGCGCGCCTTCTCGTAGTTCTGCATGTCCGCCGAGATGCGCGAGAGCACCGCGGGCAGCTCGCCCTTGGCCTCGCTGCGCAGGTCGAGCCAACCCTGCACGTCCCCGCGGCTGACCGCGCGGACGATGGGCGGCGCGCCCAAGAGGGGCTGGGGCCGCAAGCCCAGACGCTCGAACAGCGCGCGGTGCTTCTCGCGGAAAGGATCCGGCGCGTGGCGGTACACCTCCACCAGCGCGTCGCGAACGGCGTCGGGCGCCGCCTGCTTCGGATCGAGCGCCTGCAACGAGACGAGCGCGCGGGCAAAGCCCAAATTCCGGTCCCGCGTGTCGTCCTTGCCGTGCAGCCCGTCGAGCAGCCCATCGCCTTGCACGCCCGCCAGCGCCTCGAGCCGCTCCAGCTGCTCCGCCGGCGTCTTCGGCGGTCCGCGCAGCGCCAGCTCGATGAGCTTGCCGTCCTGGCCGTCCAACCGCGCCCGTCCCATCGCCACGATGGGAGGGAGCGTGCTCGAGCCCGAGCGCAGGTGCGTCTCGAGCGGCTGCCCGTACCGCGCGGCGTAGGCGTCTTGCAGCGCCCGGAGCCGGCGCTCGGCGTCGCCCGGCTTGTCGTTGGGCTGCGCCGCGCTCACCCGGCCCAATACCTGAAGCACGGTCGACTTCGACACGCGGGGGCCGGCGCTCGCCCAGTGCAGGAGCGCCTCGGGCGAGGGCGGCTCGCCGGTGCGGAGCAGCTCGCCCGCCAACGTCGTCCGCACCGTGGCGCCCGGCTCGACCGGCTCGGGGAGCGCCCGCGCGACGTCGGCCTCGAGCGAGGTGCCGTACGCGCGGCGGTAGGTCTCCGACATGACCTCGCGCTCGGCCGCCGGCCGGTTCGCGAACGTCTGCAGGAGCACGCCCAGCTTCTCCTCCGGCGCCTCGTGCTTCTCGAGCGCATGGCGCAGCAGGTGCGCGTCGGCCTGCGGGCGGTCGACCTGCAAGAGCGCCTCGGCCCGCGCGCGGTCCACGCCGTCCAGGTCGTCGAGCACCTCGGTGTCGAGGCTCGCGCCGTCGAACATCGCGCTGTACGTCCGGCGCAGCGCCTCGAGGTCCCTCGCGCTCAGCGGCTCCGGCCCGTGCAGCACCGCCCAAATCGCCTCTTCGTCGGTGCCGTCCCGGTGCACCGCGCGCCGCAGCGACGCGGCGAGGAAGCGCTGCTCGGTCGCGGTCAGCTCGCGCGCCGACGCACCCGCGCCGCGCGGCGCCAGGTCGCCCTCTTGAAGCCCCAGCACCGCCAGCGCGTACGCCCGGTCGTCTCCCGCCAGCCGCTGGGAGATGACGCCTTCGAGCGTCGTGCCCGGGTGGCGCTCGGTCCACGCCAAGCGGAGCGCGTTCAGGTACTCGGGCGTGCGGCGGCTCAACACCTCCACCACCTCGCCGCCCTTCGCGCCCAGCGGCATCAAGAAGCGCTCCAGCGCGACCGCGTCCGCCGCCGCTTCGTTGCCGTCGCTCGGCCCGCTGCCGCTGTCGCTCACGCCCAACAGGAGGCGAACGCGCTGGTCGTCGTTGCCGGTCAGCTCCTCGGTCAGGTCGCGGTCCAGGTCCTGGTTGAAGTGCGCGCGGTACTCCGACCGCACCGCGCGGACCTGCTCCGGCGTCAGGCCGCGGAACGCTTCGAAGATCTGCCCTTCGTTCGTGCCCAAGCCCAGGCCGCCCTTCATCGCGTCGTAGAGCGTGTTGGCCACCTGGACCGCGTCGAAGCCGGGGGCTGGCTGGCCAGGCGAAGCGCGACGAGGCGCGGTGACGCCTTCGAACAGGCTCTCGACCGTGGCGGCGTGGCTCCCGGTGTCGACGCCGGCGCGCACCATCTGCTGCAGCTTCTCGAGCGAGGTGCGCTGCGCTGGGGGGAGGCGCGCGCTCTCTTCGAAGGCGCGGATCTTCTCGAACGCCGTCTGAACGAGCTGGTCGGCCTGGGTCTGGAGCTTTCGGTGATCCGCCTGGGCCTGCGCCACCGCCTGCTGCGCCGCGCGCGCGGGCGCGCCACCTCCGAACGCCAGCCGCGCCTTCGTCTGGGCGCGCGCGACGGCGGCCCGCTGCGCCTCGGCCCGGCGTTGGGCCTGCTGCGCCTGGCGGAGCGCCCGCGCCGCCGCTTCGGCCCGACGCCTCGCCTCCGCCGCGCGCCGCGCCGCTTCCGCCCGGGCGGCGGCAGCGGCGGCCGCTGCGCTGGAAGGTCCGACTCGGCTGGCCATCAAGTTCTCCGCGAAGGGGATACCACGCCCGCCACTACGCCCGAGGGTGCGAATGGGTTTCTCGCGCCAAAGGCAGAATAGAGGAAGCGCTCCGGCGGCCGAAGGCGGCCGGGTCCCCACGCGTCGCATCCACGCGACATCACAGGGCGACTCTGGCTATAGAGCCCCCATGTCCGACACCGTGGAACGAGACCCCCTGCGCGCGCGCCTGCAACAGCTCGAGAAGGTGGCGGAGCTGGGCGGCGGCCAGGAGCGCATCGACAAGCAGCATGAAGCCGGCAAGTTGACCGCGCGCGAGCGCATCGACCTGCTGCTCGACCCGGGCAGCTTCACCGAGCTCGACAAGTTCGTCACCCACCGCGCCATCGACTTCGACATGGCGAACAAGAAGATTCCAGGCGACGGCGTGGTGACCGGCTACGGCACCATCGACGGGCGGCAGGTCTTCGTCTTCGCGCAGGACTTCACCGTGTTCGGCGGCTCGCTGTCGGGCGCGTACGCGCAGAAGATTTGCAAGATCATGGACATGGCGACGCGCGTGGGAGCGCCGGTGATCGGCCTCAACGACTCGGGCGGCGCGCGCATTCAGGAAGGCGTCGAGAGCTTGGCCGGCTACGCCGACATCTTCCTGCGCAACACGCTCGCGTCGGGCGTGGTGCCGCAGATCTCGCTCATCTTGGGACCGTGCGCGGGCGGCGCGGTCTACTCGCCGGCGATCACCGACTTCATCGTGATGGCGAAGAACAGCTCGTACATGTTCATCACCGGCCCCGAGGTCATCAAGACCGTCACGCACGAAGAGGTGACGAAGGAGGCCCTGGGCGGGGCGGTGGCGCACAACCAGAAGTCGGGCGTCGCGCACTTCGCGTCCGACACCGAGCAAGCGGCGCTCCTGCTCACCCGCGAGCTGCTCTCGTACATGCCGTCGAACAACGCCGAGGATCCGCCCGCCGTCTCCAACGACGACGACCCCGCGCGCGCCGAGGAGTCGCTCAAGGGCATCGTCCCGTCGAACCCGAACAAGCCGTACGACATCAAGGAGATCATCCGCGCGGTCGTCGACCACAAGCACTTCTTCGAAGTGCAGGAGCACTTCGCCAAGAACATGGTCATCGGCTTCGCGCGGCTGAACGGCCGCTCGGTGGGCATCGTGGCCAACCAGCCCGCGGTGCTCGCCGGCTGCCTCGACATCGACGCCTCGGTGAAGGCGGCGCGCTTCGTGCGGTTCTGCGACTGCTTCAACATCCCCCTCGTCACCTTCGTCGACGTGCCCGGCTTCCTCCCCGGGACGAGCCAGGAGTGGGGCGGCATCATCAAGCACGGGGCCAAGCTGCTCTACGCGTTCGCCGAGGCGACGGTGCCGAAAATCACCGTCATCACCCGCAAGGCGTACGGCGGCGCGTACGACGTCATGGCGTCGAAGCACATCCGCGCCGACGTCAACTACGCCTACCCCACCGCGGAGATCGCGGTGATGGGCCCCGAAGGCGCGGTCAACATCATCTTCCGCAACGAGCTCGCCAAGTCGAAGGACCCCGTGGCCGAGCGCGCCAGGCTGGTGAGCGACTACCGCGAGAAGTTCGCCAACCCCTTCAAGGCGGCGGAGCTCGGGTACATCGACGAAGTCATCCGCCCCGAGCACACGCGGTTCAAGCTGATCCGCGCGCTCGAGATGCTCAAGGACAAGCGGCAAGAGAACCTGCCGCGCAAGCACGGCAACATCCCGCTCTGATCCACATGACCACCCGAGCCCTCGCCGCCGCGCTCTTCGCCCTGCTGACCGCCTGCGCCACGCGCAGCGAGCGCGCCCCGCTCTCGCCCCGCAAGCTCGAGGCCGCCGAGGCGCGCGGCCGCTCCGGCAACTGCGCGCGCTTCGAGGAGTGGCTGGGCGGCGCGTGCGTGAAGGTGACCGTGCTCGGCGTGGCGGAGTCGCCGCTGTCCTTCGCGCGCGACGGCCACGCGTTCGATGGGACGCTGCTCAAGCCGGTGACCCGCGGCGTGTACCGCGCCCCGGGCGTGGTGCTGCTGCACGACGCCGGCCCGCAAGACCGCGACGGCAGCACCACCGGCCACCTGGGCTTCACCTATCCCAAGCGCATTCCGACCTACCGCCTGCTGGCCGAGGCGCTCGCGCAAGAAGGCTTCGCCGTCTACCGCTTCGACAAGCGCACCTGCTTCCGCGAGAACAGCGAGGGGCGCTGCGCGCAGCTGGCGTCGAAGTACCCAGGCGCGCTCGACGCGCTCCGCCACCAAGACCTGCTCGAGGACGCGCGCGGCGCGGTGCGGGCGCTGCAGGCGGCGCCGGGCGTGCGCGGGCGCGAGCTGCTCGTCATCGGCCACGGCGAGGGCGGCGGGCTGGTCCCGTGGCTGCTGGGCCAAGAGCCCGAGGTGGTCGCGGGCGTGATGCTCGCCGCCGCCGCCGAGCCGCTCGACCAGGGCACCGTGGCGCGCCTGCGCGCCTACGCCGCGGCGCTCGAAGCGCGAAAAGTGCAACCGCTCGCCGAAGAGGTGCGGGCCGAGGCCGTGCTCTGCGAGAAAGGCTTTCGCGCGCTGCGCGCCGGCCGCTGGGGCGAGCCCACGTTTCGCTGCGCCGGGATGTCGATGACCACCGCGCAGTGGGAGGACTGGTTGCAGAGCACCGACCAGGTCCGCCAGCGCTTCCTCGCGGTCGACAAGCCGATGCTCCTTTTGCAGGGCGAGCACGACTTCGACACCAGCACCGACCAGCTCGGCCGCTTCGAGGCCTGGGCGCAAGAGGCCGGCAAGATGAGCGCGATGTTTCAGCTCCTCCCCAACACCACGCACGGCCTGGTGCGCATCGACGAAGAGGCAGAGCTCGTCGAGCCGCTCTCCGCGCGCGCGGTGGCGCTCATGCTGCAGTGGTACCGAAGCCTGCAGACCGATTCGTTGCGGTAGAAAAAATGCCGAACACGCCGCGCGGCCTCAACCCGTTCAACGCAGTGCCAGCGGGAGTCGTCGCGATATTTGTCACCGCCCATCTTCTGACGCGCGTGGTGTGGCGGAAGATGGATGGCCTTCCAGAGATGATCAGCTTTTTGCTCGGGGTCGCTCCCAACTTCTTCGCGGCGGTGACCTTGCCGTCCGCGCTGCTCCTTTGGCCTTCACGCGTTCAGCGCCGCAAGGTGGTTCGGCAGTTCGCCGTACTAACCTCCCTCGTGCTGGCGTGGCTTGTGCTGGAGGAGCTTCACCCCGTGGTGAGCGCGTCAAAGGTCTTTGACCCCTACGACATCGCCGCGTCTGTGGTTGGCATCGCAATGGCCAGCGCGCTCTTTGCCTTCTTATTGCCGCGCCTGAGCTTCGCAGAGTCGTTGCCCTCGCGGGACAAGGTCTCCCGGTAGTCCTGGCAGACCACATCCGTTGCTTCCCTCCCCGTTAGCCATCGACGCGCGCCGGTGCGACGGGTTTGGACATCTTGGCGCCCGCGGACAACCGGTCGAACAGCCAAAGCCCCAGGGCCATCGCCAGCATGAAGACCAGCGGACCCGGCAACGCCGACGCGACCGAGACGACCGCGGGCCCGGGGCAATAGCCCGACAGCCCCCAGCCGACGCCGAAGATGCCCGCTCCGACCACGAGCCGCGCGTCCACCGGCGTCTTGGGCGGCGCCGCGAAGGTGCCCCCCAACAACGGGGCCGCCCGCTTGCGCGCAAAGACGAGCCGCAGCGGCGCGTGCACCGCGAGCGCGCCCACCATCACGAACAGCAGCCGCGGGTTCCACGCGCCCGTAAAGTCGAGAAAGCCGAGCACGTTGGCCGGGTCGGTCATGCCGCCCATCCCCAAGCCCGCCGCGAACAACAAGCCTGCGCCGAAGGCAGAGAGCGCCGACTTCATGGCGCCACCCCGAGCCCATGGCGCGCGACGAAGAGCGCGAGCGCACCCGTGGCGATGAAGGTCACCGTCGCGACGATGGAGCGCGGCGACAACCGGCTGACGCCGCAGATGCCGTGCCCGCTCGTGCAGCCGCTGCCCATGCGCGTGCCGAAGCCGACCAGCAAGCCCGCGACCGCGAGCCCTATCAGCGAGCGGCTGTCGCCCGGCACGTCGCCGAACGCGTCGGTGAATGAGAAGCGCAGCACCACGCCGCCAGCGACCAGCCCCGCGGCGAAGGCGAAGCGCCACGGGGTTTCTCCGCGCGTGGGTGAGAGCAAGCCCGCGACGATGCCGCTGACACCCGCCACCCGGCCGTTGACGCCGAAGAGCCAGGTCGCGCTGAGGCCAATCACCGCACCGCCGAGGAGGGAAAGGACCAAGTCGTTGGAGGTCATTCCGTCTATTCTTTGGTGACGCAACTCCCCGGGGCAAGCCCCGGGGCCTAGCGACTCAGTTCGGTCTTCTCGTCGTGCATGCCGATGTATGCGAACGCCGGAGCCTGCGTGATCTGCTCCTGCTCCTCGGCGATCTCACGGGCCAGCGGGTTGAGAGCTACTTCTTGTCAGTCGGGAGCAGCTGCGGCGGCATGATGTCCGGATGCTCTCGATAGAGCGGATTTATTATTTGGTCCTGTTGCGCAGCATCGAGCTCTCTCTCAGCGAAGCTTGGCTTTCTTCGGCTTCCAGTCTTGGGGAGGCATGCAGAAGCCGGACGCGCCGTCTGGATGAATGGCGCGACACGACCATTCGGTTGGGCAGTCGCGATCCGTCGAGCACTGTCGAGAGCAGACGAAGCCGTTCTTGGCTTCAGCGCGATGATGCAGGCAGATGCCGCTTCGACAGCCATGCTGTCCGGTCGGGCTGCAGTCCTCGCCAAGGTCCAACGGCGGCGAGCCGTTCGGTTTGAACTTGGGCTCCGAGAAGGCGACGCGCGACGCCTGCGCGGGCGGCGACTCATCGCTCGAGGAAAGACCGCAGCCCCCCATGAGGACGGCCACGACGACGCTCAGGAATACGCTTCTCATGCTCCCCGCTTTCGAAAAGCGGGGCGACAAAGCACGTACTCAGCCATCCGGTTAATGTCGGAAAATAATCTTATCCATGTTTATCTTGATTCGAGGACTTGAGCGCCGGGCCGGCGCTCGGGACCTTTCACGGCACGCCTCTGTGCTAAAGCCCGCGCATGGCCAAGATTCGCAAGGTGTTGGTCGCCAACCGCGGGGAGATCGCCATCCGCGTGATGCGCACCTGCCAGGATTTGGGGATTTCCACCGTCGCCATCTACTCCGAGGCGGACCGCTCGGCGCTGCACGTGCGCGTGGCCGACCAGGCGTTCTGCGTCGGGCCGCCGCCGTCGCGCGAGAGCTACTTGAACCAGGCGCGCATCCTCGAGGTCGCGAAGAAGGCGGGCGCCGACGCGATTCACCCGGGCTACGGCTTTCTGTCCGAGAACGCCTCGTTCGTGCGCGCGTGCGAGAAGGCCGGCCTCACCTTCATCGGCCCGCCGGCGAGCGCGATGGACGCGATGGGCGAGAAGACGCGCGCGCGGCAGAGCATGATCAAGGCCGGCGTGCCGGTGGTGCCCGGCTCGGCGGAGCCCTTCGCGACCTACGAGCAGGCGCGCGACTTCGCCGTGAACATCGGCTTTCCCGTCATGCTCAAGGCGGCGGGCGGCGGCGGCGGCAAGGGCATGCGGCGGGTGGATCGGCTCGAGGACTTCGAGTCGGCGTGGCGGCAAGCGCGCTCGGAGGCGGCGAGCAGCTTCGGCAACGACGCGGTGTACCTCGAGAAGTACCTCGAGGAGCCGCACCACGTGGAGCTCCAGGTCTTCGCCGACCAGGCGGGCAACTGCATTCACTTGAACGAGCGCGAGTGCTCCGCGCAGCGGCGCCATCAGAAGGTCATCGAGGAGACGCCCTCCCCCATCCTCAACCAGAAGATGCGCGACGCGATGGGCGAGGTGGCGGTGAAGGCGGCCAAGGCGGTCGGCTACGTCGGCGCGGGCACGGTGGAGTTCCTGGTCGACGCCAAGCGCAACTTCTACTTCCTCGAGATGAACACCCGGCTGCAGGTCGAGCACCCGGTCACCGAGTGGGTGATGGGGGTCGACCTGGTGAACTGGCAGATCCGCACCGCCGAGGGCGAGCCGCTGCCGTTCAAGGAGCCGCTCAAGCCGCGCGGCCACAGCATCGAGGCGCGCGTCTACGCCGAGGACCCGGCGAGCAACTTCATGCCTTCGCCCGGGCGCATTTCGTACCTGCGCGCGCCCGGCGGTCCCAACGTGCGGGACGACTCGGGCGTCTACGCCGGCTACACCGTGCCCAACTTCTACGACCCGATGATCAGCAAGCTGTCGGTGTGGGCGCCCACGCGGACCGAGGCCATCGCGCGGCTCAACCGCGCGCTGTCCGAATACGTGGTGAAAGGAATCACCACCAACATCCGCTACCTGCGGGCGATTCTGGGGCACCCCAAGTTCATCGCCGGCGATTACGACACCAGCTTCCTCTCCACCGAGCACCAGGCGCTGCTCGGCCAGGAGAACCCGGCGCTCACCCAGGTCGCGATCATGGCGTCCGCGCTCTACGCGCATCAGCGCGACCTGAAGCGCGCCCGCTCGGTGACGAGCGCCCAGGGCGCTGGCAATGGCGGCCTGTCGCCCTGGCGGCTCGCCGGCCGCACCACCCGCCTCAAGGCCACTCGGTGACCCGACGATGCGCTACTACACCCAAGTTCACGGCCACTCGGAGCGCATCACCGTCGACATCGAGCCGCTCAACGGCGGCCGCTACGCCATCTCGTTCAACGGCGAGCGGCACGAGCTCGACGCGCTGACGCTCGACCACGGCGCGGTCTCGATTCTGGTGGACGGCGCGTCGTTCAGCGTGGAGTTCGAGGAGCGCGGCGACGACGTGCTCGTCCTGCTCAGGAGCCAGGTCACCCGCATCGACGTGGCCGACGAGCGGAAGCTCCGCATCCGCGCGGTGAGCTCTGGCTTCACCGCCGAAGGCAGGCAGGTGGTGGAGGCGCCGATGCCGGGAAAAATCGTCAAGGTGCTGGTGAAGGTCGGCGACGAGGTGAAGGAAGGGCAAGGCCTGGTGGTGGTCGAGGCGATGAAGATGGAGAACGAGCTCAAGAGCCCCAAGGCGGGCAAGGTGGTCGAGCTCCACGCGCGCGAAGGCACCACGGTCGAGAACAACGCCAAGCTCGTGGTGGTCGAGTAGGAAGACGCCGTGAGCGCCCTCGCGCCGCTCGAGGCGCTGCTGCCGAAGGCCGGCGCGCCGCCGCTTTCGCCCGATGACATCCTGAGCCGCTTCGTCTCCTTCGTCGCCGAAAAGGGGCTCGAGCTCTACCCGGCGCAAGAAGAGGCGATCCTCGAGCTGCTCCAGGACAAGCACCTGGTGCTCGCCACGCCCACCGGCTCGGGCAAGTCGCTGGTCGCCACCGCCTTCCTCTTCAAAGCGCGCGCGGAAGGAAAGACCGCCTTCTACACCTGCCCCATCAAGGCGCTGGTGAACGAGAAGTTCTTCGACCTGTGCCAGGCGTTCGGGGCCGAGAACGTCGGCATGCTCACCGGCGACGCGAGCATCAACAAGCGCGCGCCGATCATCTGCTGCACGGCGGAGATCCTCTCCAACCTCTGCCTGCGCGACGCGCGGCTGTTCGCCGACTGCGTGGTGATGGACGAGTTCCACTACTACGCCGACAAGGAGCGCGGCGTGGCGTGGCAGCTCCCGCTCGTCGCGATGCCCGAGAGCACCTTCCTGCTCATGTCCGCGACGCTCGGGGACATGAGCGCCATCACCTCCAAGCTCGCCCAGGCGAGCGGGCGCGAGGTCGCCGAGGTGAAGAGCGCGGTCCGCCCGGTGCCGCTCGACTTCAGCTACGCGGAGACGCCGCTGCACGAGACGGTGGCGAAGCTGCTCGAGCAGGGCAAGGCGCCCATCTACTTGGTCAACTTCACGCAGCGCGCCGCGGCCGAGCAGGCGCAAAATCTGATGTCGGTCGACTTCAGCTCCAAGGAGCGCAAGGAAGAGATTCGCCAGGCGCTGCTCGGCGCGAGGTTCGATACGCCCTACGGCAAGGAGCTGCAGAAGTTTCTGCGCCACGGCGTCGGGCTGCACCACGCGGGGCTGCTCCCGAAGTACCGGCTCCTGGTGGAGAAGCTCGCGCAGGGCGGGCTGCTGCAGGTCATCAGCGGCACCGACACCTTGGGCGTCGGCGTGAACATCCCGATTCGCACGGTGCTCTTCACGCAGCTGTGCAAGTTCGACGGCGAGAAGACGGCCATCCTGTCGGTGCGGGAGTTCCAGCAGATCGCCGGCCGCGCGGGGCGCAAGGGGTTCGACGAGCAAGGCAGCGTGGTGGCGCAGGCGCCCGAGCACGTCATCGAGAACCTCAAGCTCGAGCAGAAGAAGGCCGCCGGGAAGAAGGTCGTCAAGCAGAAGCCGCCGCAGAAGGGCTACGTCCACTGGGACAAGAGCACGTTCGAGAAGCTCGTCGGCTCGCAGCCCGAGCCGCTGGTGTCTCGCTTCACCGTCACCCACGGCATGCTCATCCACGTGCTGCAGAGCGGCGGCGGCTACCGCAAGCTCATCACGTTGATCCGCCAGTCGCACGAGAGCGCCCACCAACAGAAGCAGCTGATCAAGCGGTCCGCCGCGCTGTGCCGCTCGCTCCTCCGCGCCGGCGTGGTGGTCCACCACAAGCGCTCGGCCACGGGCCTTCCGGGGCTCGAGGTCGCGTCCGGCCTGCAGCGCGAGTTCTCGCTGAACCAGACGCTCTCGCTCTTCCTGCTCGAGATGCTCGACACGCTCGACCTCGCCTCGCCCAGCTACCCGCTCGACGTGGTGAGCCTGGTGGAGTCGATCCTCGAAAGCCCGATGCCGGTGCTGTACGCGCAGCTCGACCGGCTCAAGGACGCGAAGGTCGCCGAGCTCAAAGCGCAGGGCGTCGAATACGAAGAGCGCATGGCCGAGCTGGAGAAGCTCGAGTGGCCCAAGCCGCTCGCGGAGGCCATCTACCCGAGCTTCGACATTTTCGCGGGAGCCCACCCCTGGGTGGGGCAGGAGAGCATCCGGCCCAAGTCCATCGCGCGGGACATGTTCGAGCGGTGGATGACGTTCCACGACTACATACGCGAGTACGGGCTGCAGCGCGTGGAGGGCCTCCTCCTCCGGTACCTGACCGACGTGTACAAGACGCTGGTGCAGTCGGTGCCGGAAGCCACGCGCACCGATGAGCTCGAGGACGTGTTCGCGTTCTTAGATGATCAGATCCGCCGCATCGACTCGAGCCTGCTCGAAGAGTGGGAGCGGCTGCGCGCGGGCGGGGCCACGCCGATGCTCGAGCCCCAGCCCGAAGCCGCGCCGCCGCCCAAGCCCTGGTACCAGGACAAGAAGGCCTTCGCGGCCCGGGCGAGGAACGCGCTGCACGCCTTCGTGGGCGCGGCGGCGAAGAAGGACTACGAGACCGCGGCCGCCCTGCTCTTCCCGCCCGACGCGTGGAGCCCGAAGCAGCTCGAGGAGGCGCTCGCTCCGTACTGGGCCGAGCACGACCGCATCGACACCACGCCCGCCGCGCGCGCGCCGCGGAACACCTTCATCACGCAAGAAGACGCGCAGCGGTGGACCGTGCGCCAGCGGATCATCGACCCGTCCGGCGAGGGCGACTGGATGGTCGAAGGCGCAATCGACCTCACGCTCGAGCGCCCCGACGGCGCACCGCTGCTGTCGCTGCGCCGCATCGGAATCTAGCTGGGGGACCGTCCCCAACGGGGACTGTCCCCGGAATACCCAAGCCCTTCACCGCACCATCCCGTACTGCTTGTTCAGCGCGGTCATCTTGAGAAAGTAACGAAGCCGCTTCTCGAACTCCTGCGGGCGGCTTCGCGCGCCTTCTATCCACCCGACCCGAATGCGCTGATACGACGGCGGGAACGCGCGGAAGTTCTTCCACGCCACGGGGTCTTTCTTCAGCGCCCGCAAGAGGTCGGGGGCGATCTCCAGCTTCGCCGGCTGAAGCTTGCCGATCGCGTCGAGCCCCGCCTTGGTCATCAAGCCTTGCTGCATCAGCCGTTCGATCCGCTCGCGGTTCATCGGCGAGACCGCGCTGCCCTTGCGTCGAGGCGAGAAGCGCTGCGCGGTGTGGTCTGCGTCGACGGTCTTCTGCGTGCTGTCGATCCACCCAAAGCAGAGCGCTTCCTCGACGGCGTCGTTGTAGGCGAGCCGCGGCTTGCCTGTGTGCTTCTTCGGGTAGACGAGCCAAATCTCCTTCGCGCTCGCGTGGTGGCGCTCGAGCCAGCGCCGCCAGCTCGCTCGATCCTGGGCGTAGAGCGTGTCGCCGAGCTTCATGATGTGCTAACCGCCGTGGGTCATGGCGGATTGGGAGAGAGAGAAAGAGCGCTGGCTGCAGACCGTCTACGAGAAGGCGAAGGCCAAGGCCCCCGAGCGTAGACCAACCTTCACCACCTCGAGTGACATCGAGGTGCCTGCCGTCGACACCCCCGACGCGGCGCCGGCCGAGGCCTACGCCGAGAAGCTCGGCTTCCCTGGCAGCTACCCCTTCACCCGCGGCGTGCAGCCGACGATGTACCGCGGCCGCTTCTGGACGATGCGCCAGTACGCCGGCTTCGGCAGCGCCGAGGACGCGAACCAGCGCTACCACTACCTGCTGAAGTCCGGACAGACGGGCCTGTCCGTGGCGTTCGACCTGCCGACGCAGATGGGCCACGACGCCGACAGCCCCCGCGCGCGCGGCGAGGTCGGCAAGGTCGGCGTCTCCATTTGCTCCCTGCGCGACATGGAGGTGCTGCTCAAGGGCCTGCCGCTCGGCGAGGTCTCCACCTCGATGACCATCAACGCGACCGCGCCCATTCTGTTGTGCCTCTACGCCGCGGTCGGCGAGAAGAACGGCGTCCGGCTCGACCAGCTGCAGGGGACGGTGCAGAACGACATCTTGAAGGAATACATCGCGCGCGGGACGTACATCTATCCGCCCGAGCCTTCGCTGCGCCTCATCACGCACCTGTTCGCGTTCTGCGCGCAGAAGATTCCGAAGTGGAACCCCATCTCCATCAGCGGGTACCACATTCGGGAGGCGGGCTCGACCGCGGCGCAGGAGATCGCCTTCACGCTCGCCGACGGCATCGCGTACGTCGAAGCCGCGGTGCGCGCGGGCCTCCAGGTCGACGCTTTCGCGGGGCGGCTGTCGTTCTTCTTCAACGTGCACAACAATTTCCTGGAGGAGATCGCCAAGTTCCGCGCGGCGCGGAGGCTGTGGGCGCGCATCATGAAGGAGCGCTTCCAGGCGGCAGACCCGCGCTCGATGATGCTGCGCTTCCACGCGCAGACCGCCGGCTCGACGCTGACCGCGCAGCAGCCCGACAACAACGTGGTGCGCGTCGCGCTGCAGGCGATGGCCGCGGTGCTGGGCGGCTGCCAGTCGCTGCACACCAACTCGCGCGACGAGGCGCTCGCCTTGCCGAGTGAGGAAGCGGCGCGGCTCGCGCTGCGCACGCAGCAGATCATCGCGCACGAGTCGGGCGTGGCCGACGCCATCGACCCGCTCGGCGGCAGCTACCACCTCGAGTCCCTGACCGACGAGCTCGAGGCGAAGGCGCAAGCGTACATTCAGAAGATCGACGACCTGGGCGGCATGGTGCAGGCAGTGATGAAGGGCTACCCACAAGAAGAGATTCAGGCCGCCGCGTATGCCGCTCAGCGTGAGCTGGAAGAGAACCGCTCGGTCGTCGTCGGCGTGAACCGCTTCCAAGTCGAAGAGCCGCCGCCGCAAGGGCTGTTGCGCGTGGACGAGTCGGTCGAGGCCAAGCAGCGCGAACGGCTGCAAGCGCTCAAGAAGACCCGCGCGGGTCAAGCGACGCAGCGGGCGCTCGACGCGCTCCGGACGGCGGCCCAGACCCCGAGCGAGAACCTGATTCCCTTCATCTTCGAGGCGGTGAAGGCCGAGGCGTCCCTGGGTGAAATCTCCAACACCTTGCGCGAGGTCTTCGGTGAGCACAAAGAGCACGTCGTGCTGTGACCTGCTCGCGTGGTGACCGCTGTAGGCATTTGAGCCACAGGCGCGACTTCCATCTGCTGCTCGAGCGTCGGTCGCGCTAGGCTTTGGGCAACTCCTCATGAGCTCGGGCACTCCTCCGGACAAGCCGAAACCCGCTGGCGTTCCGATGGCCGGCCCGGGCGCGATGGCGGCTGTCGAGCAGGCCAAGCGCCGCGTGGCGCAGGCGAGCGCGACAGTCCATTCGCGTCCGGCGTCCGCCCCGGAAGCGCCGCCCGTCGTCGGACCGCCGCAACCCCTGTCGAAGCCGCCCGCCGCGCCAGTCGCCGCCGCGGTCGCGCTCGCGGACGAGCCGCTCGTGGTTCCCGAGGGCGGTGAGCTGACCCAGCACTCGACCGTCCGGCTCTACTACTTGGCCGCCGCGGGAGATCAGACCGGGCGCCTGACGCTCGAGCTCGGCGACCGGACCATCGACGTTCACTTCCGCAAGGGCAACCCCGAGCGCGTCACCTCGAGCCACCCGGAGGACTCGCTCGAGGCGTACCTGCTGTCGCAGCGGCTCGTCACGCAAGCGCAGCTCGATCAAGCCAAGGCCGATCTGCCGCGCTTCGGCGGCGAGCTGGTCGGCGCGCTGTTCGGCATGGGGATCCTCAACCCCGGCAGCGCGTTCGCTCAGCTCGCACAGCGCGCGTACGGGCTGCTTTTGAAGGCGTTGCTCGCGGAGAACGGCCGCTTCCAGTTTCGCCACGAGGAGCTGCCCGCGCATCAGGCGATGCCGCTCGGCAACCGCTGGGCGGTGCTGGGCGACGTCGTGCGCCGCGTGCCATCGAGCGAGCTGCGCCGGCGCCTGATGCCCGCGCTCGACCTGCCGATCATGAAGTCGGGCGGCCGGGTGCCGGTGAGCGAGCTCAAGCTCACGCCGCAAGAGACGCGCGCGCTGGCGTACATCGACGGCGTTCGCTCGCTCAACCTGCTCTTCCGCGACCTTCCGCAAGACACCGAGCACTTCCTGCGCCTGGCGTTCTGGCTGCACGACTTGGAGATCATCTCCTTCGCCGCGGTGAAGCTGCCGACGCCCGTCGAGGCCGCGCCGGCGCCGACGCCCCAACCTGCCCCGCCGCCCAAAGCCGCCCCGCCGCCCAAAGCCGCCCCGCCGCCCAAGGCCGCCGCGCCCAGGCCACCCCCCGTGGTCGCGCCACCCAAGCCGGCCTCACCGGCGCCCGCCGCCGAGCCTGCGGCGCCCACTCCGGCGAAGCCGCCGGAGGTCGAGATCGCCGAGCTGAGCGCCGCGCTCGAGAAGGCGAAGAAGCAGAACCACTTCGAGGTGCTCGGCATCTCCGACAAGGCCGACGCAGCGCAGGTGAAGGTCGCCTACTTCAAGCTCGCGAAGGTCTACCATCCCGACACGGTGACCGCCGGCGCGCCGCCTGAGCTGGCGCAGCTCAAGGAGACGCTGTTCGGCCGAATCGGCGACGCCTACCGCACGCTCTCCGACGAGAAGGCGCGCGCCAATTACATGGACGAGCTGAAGTACGGCTCGGAGAAGATCGACGTCGCGCAGATCCTCGCCGCGGAGGACGCGTTCCAGCGCTCCACCCTCTTCGTCAAGGCGCGCAAGTACGCCGAGGCGATCAAGCTGCTCGACGAAGCCATCACCGCCAACCCGGAAGAAGGCGAGTTCTACGCCTGGCGCGGCTACGCCCGCTTCTTCACCTTTCAGGACAAGAAGCAGGGGCTCAACGAGGCGATGAAGGACCTCTCGATTTGCCTCAAGAAGAACGAGCGCGTCGCCGCCGCGTATTACTTCATGGGCAACATGTCGCGCCTGGCCGGCGACAACTCGGGCGCGACCAAGCACTTCAACAAGTGCCTGGAGCTTCAACCCGACCACATCGAAGCCCAGCGCGAGCTGCGGATGATCAAAAAATAATGACCCTCACCGGAAAGCAGCGACGGCAGCTCCGCGCGCTGGGGCATCACCTTCAGGTCGTGGTGCAAGTCGGGCAGCAGGGCGTCACGCCAGCGGTGATCGCCGCGGTCGAACAGGCGCTCTACGACCACGAGCTGATCAAGATCAAAATCGCCGAAGGTCCGCTCGACCGACATGAGGCCGCGGAGCTGCTCGCCCAAGAGACCGGCGCCGAGCTGGCCCAGCTGCTCGGCCGCACCGCGCTGCTCTATAAGCCGCACCCGGAGAAGCCGAAGATTCGGCTTCAGTGAGTGAAGGACTGGTGCGCGCGCTGGGCCGCGCCGGCGAGCACCTCGAGCAGCTCGGGGCCGTAGTACTGCCGCTTCGCTTCGCCGGTGTTGCCCCGCACGCGCTCGGCGCCCTCGACATACCCCAGGTACCCGCTCGCCAGGCCCAGCACGCGCGCGCCTCCCGCCGCGCGGCTCAGCACCTGCCCCGCGTCGTACGTCGGCTCTCCGGGGATCAGCACGAAGGCGGCTGGGCCCAAGGACAGGTACGAGACCGACGCGCGGCGAGGCGCCCAGGCGCAGAGCAGTTTCTGGCTCGGCCAACGCAGAAACGAAGGCACCAGGCGCGAAGGGTCGGGCGAAGGAAGCGCCGCCTCTTGCCGCGCCATCGACAGCACCAGGTCGCCTTCCACCCGCGCCAGCGACATCGAATCGACGAACGCCCGCACCCGCGCGGCGTAACCTCGCGGCCCTTCCTCCACCTGCGTCGCCGATGCGTTGCCGGCCGCGCCTTGCACCACCAGCGTCACGCGCGGCGCAGCGCCCGCGAGCACAGGCGCGCCGGGGTAGTCGGGGTCGAGCCCGGGGGGATGGCGGCCAGCGAGGGTGGGATGCGCGCTCAGGGCGATGAGCTCGGCCAGCTCGCCCGCCTCGCCGCGAAAGACGAGCCGCTGAACCGCGGCGTCGACCGCGTCACCGCTGCGCGGCGCGCTCAAGGGTGAAGCCTCCGCCCGGCCCCACCACAGCTCGGCGGGCTGAAGCCCTCGCGCCGCATCGGCGAGCGCGGTGTCCGCAGCCGAGACGACGAGCTCGGTCACCTCCGCGCGGTGACGGCCGGTGCCCGCCACCTGCGCGAACAGCGTGTCGTCGTAGCCCCCGAACGACGAATGCGCGTGCGTCGCCAAGAGCCAAACGTCGTCGTAGCCGTGCGCCTTCGCCCGCGTGGCGACCGCGCGCGCCAAAGACTCCGGCACCGTGAGCAGGTCGACCGTGACCAGCCCCAGCCGCAGCTCCCCGACCTCGAGCGCGAGCACGCGCGCGAACAACGGGCCGACCTGACTCGAGGCGCTCGGTCGCGGCGGCGGGTAGCCCGCCACCACGATGGGCCATGGCGGCTTCAGCTCCGCCCGCGCGGCCCCCACCTGGAGCGCGCCGACGGCACGCCGCGCCACCGGCGGATCCAGCTTCGTCTCCCCACCGCACACGGTGGCCGCGCCCCACGCCACGACGGCGAGGAGCACTGCCAACAAAACGAGAGCGATTCGGCGAGGGGTCACGGCGCGCGGCGAGCCCCGGCAGCGTATCAGCTCACGAGCGGCCCGCCGCGCGTTTGTGAGCGCGCTCCCGCCAGTCGTGGACGAGCGCGTAGAACGTTGGCAGCGCGAGCAGCGTGAACGCCGTCGACGTCACCAGCCCGCCGATCATGACAATCGCGAGCGGCCGCTCGACCTCGGTGCCATGCAGCGGCAGCACCAAGAGCGGCAGCAAGCCGAGGATCGCGGTCCCGGCCGTCATCAGCTTGGGTCGAACGCGGCCGATGCTCGCTTCGCGGAGGGCTTCGTGGAAGGGCTTGCCTTCGTTGATCAGCCCCTTCGTCTGCGTCACCAAGACCAGGCCGTTCTGAACCGCGATGCCGAACAATCCGATGAGGCCGACGAGGCTCGACACGTTCCACGTCTCGCCGGCGATCAGCAGCGCCAGAATGCCTCCGACGAACGCGTCGGGGAGCGTGGCGAGGATGACGACGCTCTCCGCGACCGAGCCGAGCGCCAGGTACAGCAGCACGGCCACCGCGAGCAACGCGACGAGCACGGCGAGCAGCAGGGCGGCCCCCGCTCGCTCTTGGCTTTCGACCCGGCCGCCGACGTCGAGGAAATACCCCGTCGGCAACTCGAGCTCGGCGTCGAGCACCTTGCGAACTTCTCTGGCGGTGCTGCCCAGGTCGCGACCATCGACGCTCGCTTCGATCGCGATGCGCCGGCTGCCGGCTTCACGCCGAATGCTGCCGATGCCCTCGGTCTCTTCAATCGTCGCGAGCTGACTCAACGGAATGCGACGGCCGGCGAGACCATCGACGAGCAGGTTGCGAATCGCGCCGACATCTCCCCGCCGATGATCCGCGAGTCGAACGATGAGGTCGAACCGGCGCTGCCCCTGCCAAATCTCCGACTCCTCCTTCCCCACCAGCCCGACCCGGACGGCGCGAACCACGTCGCCGGGAGTCAACCCGGCTTGCGCGACCGCCGCTCGATTCACCTCGATGCGAAGCTGCGGCAGGCCCGTGAGCTTCTCGACGCGCAGATCGACAATGCCCTGGACCCGAGCGATGGCCGCGCGCGCTTGTTCCCCGAGCGTCGCGAGCTTGTCGAGGTCGGGGCCAAAGATCCGCACCGAGATGTCTGCGGGGCTGCCCCCCAGACCCTCATCGATTCGCATCCCCAGCGGCGTGGTGAACAGCGTCGAGACGCCGGGCACCTTGTCGACCGCCTCGCGCATCTGATGCTCGAGCGCGTGCATGTCGCGCGTTCGGTCTGGCTTCAAGACGACGAGCACGTCCGAGACGGTGTGCGGCATCGGGTCCTCCGTCCGCTCCGAGCGCCCGGTCCGGCGAACGACGTCCTCCACCTCGGGGAACTTGCGCAGCACGTCTTCCACTCGGTGGTTGAGGCGGTCCACCTCTTCGAGCGACGACTCGGGCGGCAGCATCGTCTGGAGCAGGAACGCGCCCTCGTCGAGGCGAGGCATGAAGTCGGTGCCGACCACGAAGGCGAACCCCAGGGATGGAACCGTCACGGCGAGCGCGACGAGCCGGACGCGGCCCGCGTGGCGCATGCACGCGTCGAGGACGGGCGCGTAGCGCGCTTTGACCCAACGAATGAACCGAACATCCTCGGGCTGTCCCTCGCGCCGCGGCCGCAGAAAGAGCGCGGAGGCCACCGGGACCAGCGTGAGCGCGAGGGCCAACGAGGCTGCCAGACAAGCGACGACGGCGGCCGCCAGCGGCTGGTACATGCGGCCTTCGATACCGCTCATCGCGAAGAGCGGAAGGAAGACGGCCATCACAATCACAGTGGCGAAGGTGATCGGCCGGCCGACTTCGGCGGCGGCCTCGAGCGCCGTGGCGTGGCGCTCCTGCCGGCTCCCCGGCCGAAGCCGATGGACGATGTTCTCGGTGACGATGATGGCCGCGTCGACCAGCAGGCCGACGGCGATCGCCAGACCGCCCAAGGTCATCGTGTTGATTCCGACTCCGGCGCGGGCGAGCAGCACGCCAGCGATCGCGAGCGACAGCGGGAGCGTCAGCGTGACGACGGCCGCGGCCCGCCAGTCGCCGAGCAGGCCGAAGAGGACGAGCACGACGAGCAACGCGCCCACCAGAATGGCGCGCGTCACGCCCCCGAGCGCAGACGAGACGAGCTCGGACTGGTCATAGACGACCCGCAAGGCGACGCCCTTGGGCAGCGTGCGCTGCAAGTCGGCGAGCGCGGCACGGACCGCCCGCGCGACAGCGACGGTGTCCGCGCCGAACTGTTTGATGACGCGGCAGCTGACGACTTCGCCGTTCAGCCGGTGCGCGATGCCGCGTCGAACCGCGGGCCCTTCGCGAACGTCGGCGACGTCTCCCAGCAACACCGGCGTCTGACCTCGAATGGCGACGACGGTGCCGCGGAGGTCGTCGAGAGAGTGCACGCGCCCGACCGCGCGAACGGTCCACTCGAGCGCGCCTTGAACGACGAAGCCGCCCGACGCGGTGGCGTTCGCGCCTTCGAGCGCGCGGTCGACTTCGTCGAGCGTCACGCCGCGAGCGGACATTTGGTCTGGGTCGAGAAGGACCTGGAACTCTCGGAGGTAGCCCCCCAGGCGCTCGACACCCGCAACGCCGGGCACGGCCAAGAGCCGGTTCTTGATCTCGAACTCGGCCAAGTCGCGCAAAGCCATGAGGTCTGCTGCGCCGGGCTCGGCCTCGAGCGTGAATTCGAAGATCTCGTTCAGGCGCCCGGTGAGGCTCGAGACGAGCGGCGCGTCGGTGCCGGGCGGGAGATCCGCCGTGGCTTGTGACACGCGCTCAGCGACGTACTGCCGGCTTCGAAAGTAGTCGGCGTCGGGGTCGAACTCGATCGTGATGGTCGAGACGCCGAGCTGGCTCGTCGAGCGGATGCGACGCACGTCCGGCAGCCCGGCGAGCGCGGTCTCCATCGGGACCGCCACGGAGCTCTCGAGCTCTTCGGCCCCCATCGTGGGGTTCTGCACGATGACGTTGAAGATCGGCGCGGAGAGGTCTGGGAAGACATCGCGTCGCAGATCGCGCAGCGCGATCGCTCCGAAGGCAGAGACAGCCAGCGCGAGCACCAGCGTCAGGCCTGGGCGACGAAACGATGCCTGCACCAGGCGAGAGGTCAGCGAAGGGCTAGTGCTCATGATGCTCCCCTTCGCCACGCGACTTCTCGAACTCTGCTTTCAGGAGAAAGGCGCCGTCGACGACGACCTTTTCGCCGGCGTCGAGCCCGGAGAGCACCTCGACCTCGCCGCCCAGCGTCCGGCCTCGACCGACTTCGCGGCGCTCGAAGGCGCCCTCTTCACCCGTGGGCAAGAAGACGTACCAGCCATTGTCGAGGCGCTGGAGCGCCGCCGCGGGGACCGTGGTGATCGTGCCGCCCGCTTCACCGAGCGGGAGGAACGCGGAGGCGGACATGCCCGGCTTGAGCAGACCCTTCGGGTTTCCAATCTCGAGGCGAATGGGAACCGTCCGGGATGCGGGGTCGACCTGCGCTCCGACCAGACCCACTTGCGCGGTGAAGCTTTGGCCGGGGAGCGCAGCGAAGGTGAGCCGCGCTTCGGCACCGCGTTGGACGCGCACCGCGTCCCTCTCGAAGGCGTGGACGGTCAGCCACAGCCGAGACAAGTCGCCCACCTTGAAGAGCGGCTTTGCCGGATCCGCCATTTGGCCGACGACGGCGTTGCGCTCGATCACCGTGCCAGCGATGGGCGATCGCAAGGTCAGCTCGGCGCCGCCGCGTCCTTCGCCGCTCGGGTGGACGCCGAGCGCGGCGAGCGCCGCCTTCGCCGCGGAGAGCTCTGCCTCTGCGGCCACCGCCTCGGACTGGGCCTCTTGCAGCTCGCGCTCCGCCACGATTCGTTCGGCGGCGAGGTCCTTCTTTCGGTCGGCGGCCGCCCTTGCCGAGAGCGCTCGGGCTTGCGCCGTTTGGAAGGCCGCGCGCGCTCTGCCCAGCTCGGGGCTTTGCAAGGTCGCGAGCGGCTGCTTGGCGGCGACCGGCTCCCCAGCGGCCACGAGCAGCGCGACGACGCGGGCAGGCACCGGCGCCGGCACCTCGGCGTACGCGTCCTCGTTGACCGTCAGCTCACCCAGCGCGGTGACGCCTTCGCCACCGGGCCGCGCTTCGACCGGCGCCGTGGTGACGCGCAGGTCGCGGAGCATCTCGGGGTCGATGTGAACACGCGCCGCATCGCCCTTGTCGTGCGCGTGCGGCTCCGCCTTTTCCGAGTGCTCCGCTTCTTTCTCAGGAGCCTCTTCTTTTCGGGGACACCCGGTCGCGGCGAACAGCGCGGCCAAGGCGAGTGGGAACGCTTTCATGGCAGGGCTCCGTATTGAACGAGGAGGAGGATGCGTGACTCGCCCGCGCTGAGCAGGCGATCGAAGTAGTCGACCCGGGCGTCGAGCGCCTCGCGGCGAATGACGAGCAGGTCCGCGAGCCCCATCTCGCCGGCCTCGTAGGCCTTGCGCGAAAGGGCCAAGCTCTCGTCGATGAGCGGCAACGCTTCTTGCTGGAGGCGCTGAACCGCTTGCAGGTTCTTCTGGTGAAGGATGAGCGCCTTCTCCGCTTCGAGCGCGCGCCGTCGACGGGCTGCTTCGAGCTGACCGGTGAGGCGCCGAACGTTGGCGGTGCCGATCTGCCGCGTGCCTTGTCCGCGGTCGAAGAACGGAATCGAGATGCCCAGCCTCCCGACGACCGCATGCTCGTCGCCTTCGCGCTCGTAGCCCGCGCCGACCATCAAGTCGGGCCACGCCTGCGCGCGCCCGAGCCGCTCCTCGGCGCGCGCCCGTTCGAGCTCGGCTTCGAACGCGACGAGCTCCGGCCACGGGGCTCCCGACGGCGCCGGCAGCGGTTCTGAGACGAAGGCCTCGAGGTCCCCTTGAAGCTCGATGCGGACCGCTTCATCGAGACCGAGCAGGACGCGAAGCTCCATGGCCGCGGCGTGCTGCTCTGCTTCGGCAACAGAGAGCGCCGCCTGAGCGCTCGCGAAGGCCACCCGACCCGCGTTGGCGTCGAGCACCGGGACCTCCCCGGCCTGGAAGCGCTTCGTCGTGGACCGCGCGAGCGCCTCGGCCGTCGCCAGCGTCTCGTTCGCAAACGCGACCCGCTGCTGAGCATGAAGAAGTCGAAGGTATGCCTTCGCGGCGTCGCCCAAGGCCTGCGCCATGGCCAGACGTTCCCGGGCCTCTTCCGCCTGCAAGGCGAACTGGGCGCCGTCGACGCGGGCGCCGCGCTTGCCGCCGAGCTCCACTGGCTGAGACAGCCCCAGCTCGACGTTGAGGCCATCGGGGCCCGTGGGTGTTCGTCGAGGACCCGTGCTGGCTTCGAGCGTCGGGTTCTCGCGAAAGAGGGACGAAGCGCCAGTGAGCTCGCCCCGCGCGACGTCGACTCGGGCGCGCGCCTCGTAAATCAGCGGAGAGCGCTCGCGGGCCAGCGCGAGGACACGCTCCAAGCTCAACCGCTCTTGTTCTTGACCGAATGCAGGGGCAATGACCGCGAAGGCTGCGAGCACCAAGGCTCCAGCCCAAAGAGGACAGCGCACGAAGACACCTCGACGCGAAAGAGAGGACACCGGTACGCCCATCGCCTGCGCAGGGCTGCAGGCGAAAAGACGACCCGGTCGAAAAGCGAGCTCTTCGGTCTAGGCGGCTATCGGAACGTGCAGAATCTCGCCGAGGTACGGCGACGCAGGCGGATGCTCAGCGTGAACGACCAGCGCGTCCGCCAGAGGCACGGAAACGCTCCCCGGCGCCTGAATCACCGCCACCGGGCGGAGGTGCGCGCAACAGATGCAGTCATCGCAGTCCGGCGCGCACTGCCCCTTCTCGTCGTCGTCGGGGCAGGTCTGCTCGCACCTCACGTCGTCGGCAGCAGCGGAGGGAAGAACGCCCGACGCGCCGAACGAGAGAAGCATCAAGCAAACAACGGTTCTGAGCAGCACGAGCGGCATCGTAGGTCGACCCGACAGACTTCGTCCAGACCAGCACCAGGCTCAGGCCCATATCTCAACCGCTTAATGAGGTGCCCTCTATGACTACTAGGGGCTGTCCCTGATCTCGTGATCGGAATTCGCGTGACGGGTCGATATATC
>CAZEDU010000034.1:0-41843 GCA_964511185.1 uncultured Myxococcaceae bacterium
TCTCGACCTCGCCCTCGCGGGTGAGCAGCGAGACCGAGCCCATCTTGCGCAGGTAGAGGCGAACCGGATCATTCGACTTGCCGCCCGGCTCTTCCTCTTCCTTCTCTTCCTCTTCTTCGACCTTCTCCTGCTGCTCTTCCGAGGCGGCGACCGTCGGCTTCACCTCGCTCGACTGCGCGGCCTTCTGCGCGTCGACGATCTCGATGTCGTTGTCGCCGAACATGCTCATCACGTCGTCGATCTGATCCGACGACACGACGTCCGGCAGCGCGTCGTTCACCTCGTCATAGGTGACGAAGCCCTTCTGCCGGCCCGACTCGAGCAGGTCCTTGACCTCTTTGCGCTCGCCGACCGGCTCCTCTTCGACCTCGTCTTCGACCGCGTCGGGGTCGACCTCGACCGCCGCCGCCAGCTCGTCGGCCTGCTCTTCAGGGTCGAGCTCGTCGGCCTCGGCCGCCTGCAGGGCGCGCTTCTTCAGCTTCTCGTCGGCCCCGTTCTTCGTGGCGCCCTTGGCGGCCGGCTTCTTGCCGTCCTTGGCACTCGCCTCCTTGGCGGACGCTTTCTTTTTCAGGTCCTTCTCGTCGTCCTTCTTGTGCTTTTTGACTTTCGCCTTCGGGACGACCTTGGACGGGGAGTGCTTCTGGGTGGGCATTAAAAACTTCTCCTTCGAATTCCGGCAGCTTAAGGCGCGCTGGAAGCGGGCGGATGTACCTCAGTTCGCGGCGACTTTACAAACGCGTTCTCCAACCTCGTGCGGGCGGGGGTTTGTTCCCTCTGGCCCCTTCGGGCGGGCCTACCGGCCTTCCTCGAGCACCCTTTTCTTAAGGGCGAGCAGATCACTTCTCTCGGAAAGCAGCCGCCGGGTGTCCTCGGTGAGGTCGATCTCGCCCTGACGTTGAAGCCGCGCGGTCACTTGGGTGATGTGCGACAACTGCTCCTCGATTCGCCGAAGCTTGAGCTTCCGACACGCCGCGACGAACGCCTGTTCCCGCACGGCGGGGTCCGCCGGCAGCTGCCGCCCGGCGGCCTCCAGCGCCGCCTTCAGGGGGCCCGACGCCTCGAAGAGCGCGTCCTCGAGGCTCGCCCCCGAGGCCACCTGGGCCACCGCGGCGCGCAAGCCGGAGTGGATCAGCTCGTCGGCGAGGCGGAAGGTGTCGCGCTGCAGGAGCTTCCCGTCGGCCAGCACGAACGCGGCGAACAGCGCCTCCAAGGGATCGGGCGCTCGCTCCCTCGGCGCCTGGGCAGCGGGCGCCTTCGGCGCGGGCTTGAAGTCGGGCCTCTTGCCGCGCAGGGCCGTCTCGAGCTCGGCGGCGGGGAGGCCGAAGTGCGCGGAGAGCGAGGCGAAGAAGGCCGAACGGGTGATGCCGACCGGGAGCTGCTGGCACACCGGCCTGAGCCGATCGATGGCGGCCATCTTGGCCTCGAACGAAGCGGAGGGGCCGGTGGGGAGGAGCGTGGCGAACAGGTGCTCGGTGAGCGTCTTCGCTTGCGACAAGAGCGCGGCCACCCCATCCGGCCCGGCCTTGCGCGCGAAGGTGTCGGGGTCTTCTCCTTCGGGCAGCACCGCCACCTTCGCGCTCGCGCCCACCGCGAGGATGGCGCCGGCGAGCCGCTCGACCGCTTTGCGCCCGGCCTCATCGCCGTCGAGGAGCAGCACCAGCTCCTTCGCCTCCTGCCGCGCGAGCAGCGCCAAGTGGCCGCCGGTCAGCGCCGTGGAGCAGAGCGCCACCGCGTTTCGCACGCCGGCCATGTGCAGGCCGATGCAGTCGAAGTAGCCCTCGACGAGCACCGCCTGCTTCCGCTTGCGCATCTCCTCGCGCGCCACGTCCACGCCGTAGAGCGTCTCGCTCTTGTTGTAGAGCTTCGACTCGCGGGAGTTGAGGTACTTGGGGCCGCCTTCTCCCACGCTGGACGTCCCCGGCGGCGGATCGAGCGCGCGGCCGCCGAAGGCGATGACGCGACCTTCGGGCGAACGGATGGGGATGATCAGCCGGCCGCGGAACAGGTCGTAGAAGCCCTCGCCGCGCGTGCGGTGCGCGATGAGCCCCGCCTTGAGGCCGAAGTCGATGAGCCCGCGCGCGGTGAGCTCGTCGGCCAGCCCCGACCAGGCGAACGGCGCGAACCCCAGGCCGAAGGCCCGCGCGATCTCTTCGGTCACGCCGCGCGTGGCGAGGTAGTCGCGCGCCGGCTTGCCGATCGGCTCCCACAGCCGTGAGCGGAAGAACTCCTGCGCCACGTCGGTCACTTCCTTGAGTTGCTGCCGTTCGCGCGCCGAGGGGTCGATCGCGCCTTCCAGATCGACGCCCGCCTCGCGCGCCAGGTCCTTCACCGCGTCGACGAAGGTCTTACCGAAGTAGCGCTGCACGAACGCGATCGCGTCGCCGCCGGCCTGGCAGCCGAAGCACTTGAACCGCCGGAGCTCGGGCGTCACGTGAAACGACGCCGACTTCTCCTGGTGAAACGGGCAGCGCCCTTTGAAGCTGCGCCCCGACTTCTTGAGCTCGACGTGGCGCGAGACCAGCGACACCAGGTCGACCCGGTCGAGGACCTCTTCGATCTTGTGCTCGGGGATCAGCAAGGGCGGGGGAGGTGATCGCGGGAGTGGGGCCCCAAAGTCAACACCTGGGGACTGACATCGGAGTCATCGGGGGGACGACGGCCTTAGTGCGGTCGAAGCGCTCGCTCCGACTCCGCTTCCCTCGCCCGCGGCACCGTGAAGCAGAAGGTGCTCCCCACGCCCCGCTCGCTCTTCGCCCAGATGCTCCCGCCGTGCGCGTCGACCAGGCGCTTGGCGATCGCGAGCCCCAATCCGGTGCCCTGCCGGCGCGTGGTCCGAGGTTGCCAGTAGCGATCGAAGATGTGCTCGAGGTCCTCGGGCGCGATGCCGGGCCCGCGGTCGCTCACCGAGAACAGCACCTGGGCGGACGCGTGTCCTGCCGCGCGAATCCAGATCGTGCTCGGGGTGCTGCTGAACTTGATGGCGTTGCCCACCAGGTTGCTCAACACCTGCAGCACCCGTCGGCGATCGCAGCGCGCCCACAACCCCCCGTCCTCGGCGGCGGCCAGGTGCACTTGGCGCTCTCGGGCCAGCGGCTCGAGCAGGTCGATCACCTCTTCGAGCAGCTCGGCCACCGCGACCGGCTTGAGCTCGAGCGCCAGGCTGCCGGCCTCGAGCTTGGCGAAGTCGAGCAGGTCCGAGATCAGCCGGATCGCCCGCTCGTCGGCGCGGCGAATGGCGAGCAGCCCCCGCCGCATGGGCTCGCGGGTCTCGTCGTCGACCGGGAGGGCCGGCAGCTGCCGCTCGAGCAGCTGGCTCGTGCTCAGCTGAATCGCGTTGAGCGGGTTCTTCAAGTCGTGCGAGACGACGGCGACCACGTCTTCGCGGATGCGAATCGCGGCCTGCGCGTCCTCGAAGAGCCGGCCATTCTCCGCCGCCAGCCCGGCGCGGCGGGCGATCTCCTCGGCGAAGCGAAGATCTGCGGGCGAGAAGTCGTGGCTCGCCGCCACGAAGGTCAAGGTGCCCAGCGGCTCCTTCCTGCCGAGCAGCGGAACAACCATGTACGAGCGCACCCCGAGCGCCTCCATCAGTTGGGCGAGCTCGGCGTCGGGCGCGTGTTTTCGCACCCAGCCCGCATCGAGAGCGGTCAACAAAACCGGCGCCCGCTGCTCGAGCGCGGTCGAGACGCCTTCGAGCGCCTTGACGGGCCCGGAGGTGCGGCGCAGCAGCTCGTCGGCCAAGGCGTTCCTTCGGGGATCGGCATGAATGATCGCCGCGCGGCGCAGACCCCCTGGCGACTCCATCAGGTCGACGATGCACCAGTCGGCCAGCTCGGGGACGGACCGGCGCACCACCGCTTCGAGCGTCACCTGCAAGTCGAGCGACTCGGAGAGCAGCCGACTCAAGTCGACCAGGAAGCGCTGCTCCTTCTCCTGGCGGATCCGGTCGGTGACGTCGCGCAGAATCAACGTTCGAATGGGTCGCTGCTCGGCCTCGATCATCGATGCGCTGGTCGACACCTCGACCGGGAAGTGGCTGCCGTCCTTTCGGCGCGCGCTCAGAGGGGCTTGGGGCTGCGCCGGCTCTGGCAGCAGCAGCGAGAGCGGCCGTCCCACCAGCTCGCTTCGCTCGTAGCCGAACCAGACCTCCGCCTGGTGGTTCACCAGCTCGATGCGCCCCTGCGCGTCGGTGACCACGATGGCGTCTCGCGCCGACTCGACCAGCGACCGATAGCGCTCCTCGGCGGCGCGCTGCTTCCGCTCGGCCAGCTTGCGGTTGGTCAGGTCGCGCACGAAGCCCTGCCAGCGCCCGTCGGGCAGCATCTTCGCGTGCACCTCCACCGGCACGAGCGACCCGTCTTTGCCCTTGAGCTGCCACTCCCAGACGTCGGCCTGGCCGGTGAGCTGCAGCTCGCGCGACGCCATGAGCCGGGGAACGTCCTCGTCCTCCAGGAGGTCCAGGATCGTCTTCCCGACCACCTCGGACTGCTCGTAGCCCAGCATCTGGGCCCCCGCCCGGTTCACCGCCGTGTACCGGCCATCGAGCGTCGCGAGGAAGATGCCGTCGGGCGCCAGGTCGATCAGCGTTCGGTACCGCTCTTGGCTCGTCTGGAGCTCGGACAGGGCGCGCTGCCGGTCCGCGTCGGCGGCGTTCAACCTGCGCCCGATGGCGATGACGAGCGCGACGGCCACCACCATGGCCAAGCCGCTCACGAGCGACGCCGCGAGCTCGTGGGGATACCAGCCCGACGCCGCGCCGAGGCTCACCACCAAGCCCAAGAGGGGAATCGCGCCGGCGGCGGCGAGCATCCGGCGCGCCATGTACCCACCGGCCCACGTGCTGGTGATGGTCGCCATCGCGCCCACCGAGGGGCGGGCGGCAAGCCCTCCCATCGCCAAGAGCATGAGCCCGAACGCGGTGTGAATCGCCATGCCGGTGAACGGCAGGAGGTTCGGCACGCCGTAGTAGGGCGGGCTGCCATACACGTACGCGGCGAAGGCGATCAGCGCGCTGAACCCGACGATGGCGGCCAGCACCTCGGCGATGCGAACGCCCCGCCAGGAACGCGCATCGAGCAGCAGGAGCATGAGCCCGGCGAGCGCCAAGTTGAGGGCCGTGATGAGCGACATGCTGAGCGGGACCGACGCCCACGCCGCCTCGGGCAAGAGCCAACGAAGCAGGCCCAGGTCTCGGCCGGTGAAGGACTCGGCCACGCCGAGGATGCCCACCGCCGTCGCGCCCGAAGCCAAGAGCCTGCCCAGCCCAACCCCAAACCCGCGCGCGCGCCGCCGGCGCAACAGGCCCAACCCGAGCCCTGCGAGGACGAGCCCCAGGGCGGTGGACGGCACCATCGGAACCCAGTCGGCCGACACGGTGGTGAGGGCGGTGCTTTCCAGCCACCAGCCGATCAGCACGCCCAGCCCGATGAGGCTCGACAGGGCGCTCGTGATGAGCGTGAGGGCCGCGGCGACTCGCCGCGACAGCTCGTGTGGCGCTTCGCTCGCGGCCGCGGGCGGCATCACGCTCGCAGATAACCCCGCCGTGGGCCCCGCGTGATGGGACCAAGCGACAGTGCACTGCCTCAAACCGGACGGTGTTCAGCCCGGCGCGACCGTCTTGCCTGTACGGTTCGACCGAGTCGCAGGTGGCCTCCTCTTCGGAACCGGCGTCGGCGCATTGGGCGTAGGCTGCGCCGTTATCGGCGTGTGGGACCTCGCGGGCGGACCAAAGCCGATACCCAAGCTGGCGTTGCGGTCGGCACCCTGATCGCGAGTCGGCTCAGCTCAGCTTCGACAGCTGTGACTTCACTTCGTCGGAGATGGCCTTGCCTTCGGCCTTCCCCTTGAGCTTCGGCGTGAGGATCTTCATCACCGCGCCCATGTCCTTGGGAGACTTGGCCTGCGCCTCCGCGATCGCCGATGCGACTTCCTGCGCCAGCTCCGCCGGCGACAGCTGCTGCGGCAGGTAGGCCTGAAGAATGGCGATCTCTTGCTCTTCCTTCTGGGCCAGCTCGGCGCGGCCGCCTTGCTTGTACTGCTCGACCGAGTCGCGGCGCTGCTTGATCAGCGTCGAGATGACCTGGAACACCCCAGCGTCATCGAGCGCCTGCGCTCCCGGCTCGACTTCTTTGTACTTGATGGCGCTCTTCAGCATGCGCAGCACGCTGGTCGACAGCTCGTTCTTCGCGCGCATCGCCTCTTTCAGGTCGGAGTCGATGCGCTCCTTCAGCGTCGCCATGGCTTAGAAGTTCTTGCGCAGCTTCTTGACGGCGCGCTTCTTCGCGGCGAGCGCCTTCTTCTTTCGCTTCACCGACGGCTTCTCGTAGTGCTCGCGCTTGCGGATCTCCGACAGGATGCCGGCCTTCTCCGTCGCCTTCTTGAAGCGCTTGAGCGCGCCTTCGATCGACTCGCCGTCCTTCACCCGAATGCTGGTCAAACGGTTCTCTCCTATGCTCTTGCCATCGTTTTGATGCCGTGGAGGGTCGGCCATATCGCGCAGGCGACTTAAAAAGGCAAGCCGGCAAGGCGTTTGGCGCGCCGGGCTGCTTTGGGTGCTGTCGTTCGGGGCGCTCGGGCCGGCGCCGATCGCCGCCCAGGCGCGCCCTTCGGGCACCGCCGCGCGCTGCCAGGAGAGCTGCGGCCGCTACGCCCGCGAGGCCCGGCTGCGCGCCGCTTGTGAGCGCTGCCTCTCCGACGACGACCGAGGCGCCTGGGCGGCCGCGCTCGCCGATGCGCCGCATCCTTTTCCCAAGTCGGTGGCCGAGGCGGCGCTCACCGACAAAGACTGGGCGGTCCGCTGGGGCGCCCACCGCGCGCTCGCGCGCTTCAAAGGCGTCAGCGCGCCCCGGCAGCTCGCGGCCCACGTCCTCGAGGCGTCGCCCGGGGCGACCTTGCTCGCCTGCGCCACGGCCGCGCGGGTGGCGGCGGACGCCCAGAAGTCGCTCTCGGCGCTGCTCCAGCCCGCAGGTGGCCTGGGGGCCTCCGCCGCGTCGGTGTGTCAGCGCCGCGTGCCCGAGCTGCTCGGCGGGCTCGAGCTCGAGCTGTACGACCCCGACCCGCTCTCGCAGCTCGAGGCGCTCGAGCACCTCGCCCAGCTCCAGGGCGTCGAGCCGGCGCGCGCGGCCTTCGCGCCGATGCGAAAGCGCGAGCCATCGACCGACCCGGTCATCGCCCCGGTGCTGCGCGCGGCGGCCGCCCGGCGGAAGCAGCCCGTGGGCGTCTTCCTCATCGCGCGGGCGAGGAAGGAAGACGAGCCGCTGATCAACCGGCTACTGGCCATCTACTCGAAGGACATCGACGCGGCGCAGCCGCTGGTGCGCTCGACCGACGCTCGCCAGCGGCTCGAAGGGGCGCGGCGGCTCGCCGAGCTCGTGCCCTTTTCGGCCAGCGAGCTGTCTCCGCTCCTCGAAGACGTCGATCCGACCGTGCGGCTCGAGGCGGTGCGGGCCCTGGCCGCGGGCGAGCAGCGCTCCGTCCTCGAGGCGGCCAAGGCGCGCCTCTCCGGGCAGGGCAAGGCGTCGAAGGAGCCGGTGGCGCGCCAGCGCGCGTGGATCGACGCGGTCGGCCAGTCGGGAGACCGCGCCTGTGGCGCCGCGCTCGTGGCGTGGGCCCGCACGCCGGGCTTGCCGGAGGCGCTGCGCGCGGCGTCGTACGGCGCGCTGGGGCAGTGCATGGGCCCCGACGGGTTCGCGGCCATCGGGCCTGGGCTCTCCGACAAGAGCGCGAAGGTGCGCGCGGCCGCGGTCGACGCGCTGGCGTCGATGCCGCGGCACGACGGGGCCGAGCGCGCGGCGGTCCTCGCGCTGCAAGACGGCTCGCCGGAGGTGCGCGCGGTGGCGGTGCGCACGCTCAAGGCGCAGGGGCAGCGCGCGCGCGGCGCCGAGCTCGTGTCGCTCCTCGCCGACCCGTCGCCCGTCGTGCGCGCGGAGGCGGCCGAGGCGCTGGGCGCGCTGAGCGCGAGCGTGGCCGTCCAGCCGCTCGCCGAACGGCTGAAGACCGACGCGGCCGCGCCGGTGCGGGTCGCCGCCGCGCGCGCGTTGGGGCTGCTCGGCGGTGGCCCCGTGGCGCTCGAGGCGCTCACCCAGGCCGCCGCGCGCGACAGCGACGGCCGCGTTCGGATGTCGGCGAAGGCGTCGCTCGAGCGGCTCGGGCTGTAGACGAAGCCGCGCGTTTCGTTCAAAAAGCGCCCCCAGATGAAGCTCACCCGCGCCGCCGTCTTCGAACCCAACGCCACGACCCGGAGGCGAATCGCCGAGGGGCTGAAGCGGGCGGGTCTGTCGATCAGCAACGCCACCGAGCCGAACGGGCTCAAGCAGGAGCAGCTGGTGGTGCTGGGGCCGGGGCTCAAGAAGCCGGCGCGGGTGGTCCAGGCCGTCAAGGGCGAGGGCCATCCGCGGCTGGTGCTCTCGGCGCAAGCCAAGGGCTTCAAGGCGGCCTTCGCCGACGCGGTGCTGCCGCTGCCGGTCTCGCCCAACGACCTCAAGGTCCGGCTGCCCGAGCTCGCCCGCGCGCTCGATCGCTCCACGGCTCAGCGCGGCGAGGCCGTGCTCGACCCGCTCACCCACTTCTACACGTTCAGCCACTTCAAAGAGGTGCTGTTCGTCGAGGTGAAGCGGTCGAAGCGCTACGGGTTTCCGCTCTCGCTCGCGCTGGTGGCGTTCGACGCGCTGCCCGAGCGGGTGAGCCCGGCGCTGCGCGACAGGCTCTTCGGCGGCCTGGCGCTCGCGATCCGCCGCTCGCTGCGGGACACCGACTACCCTGTCCAGCACGACCCCGAGCGCGTGCTCCTGCTCATGCCGCACACCGAGCTGCACGGCGCGGTGGTGGTGAGCCAGCGCATCTGCGAGCGGGTGTCGCGCGCGGCGGTGGCGGACGGCGACCGCGTGCTCAACCCGACCATCTCTATTGGCCTCTCGGCGGGCGTGCCCGGCCGCGAGTACGGGTTCGCCGAGCTGGTGCGCCAGGCGCAGGAGAGCTTGCGGGCGGCGCAGGACAAGGGCGGCAACCGGGTGGAGTTCTTCGACGCGGCGGCGGAGCAGGGCCGAGCGCGCTAACCGCTGATGCTCTTCGACTCGACCCGGTTCCGCCCGCCGTGCTTCGCGCGGTAGAGGTACTGATCCGCCGCGCTGATCAGATCCTCCGGGTTGGCGATGTCGGAGTCGAGCAGGGTCGCGATGCCGGCGCTCACCGTCACGTGCAGCGGCGTGCCGCCGGCGTTGAACTCGGCGCCGGCGACCGCCTTGCGGCACCGCTCGGCGCAGACGATCGCCTTGTCCTCGGCCGACTCGCGGAGCAGCAGCGCGAACTCCTCTCCGCCGTAGCGGGCCAGCACGTCTTCGGTGCGAATCGTCTCGGCGAGCTTCTGGGCCAGCCGCGCGAGCACCATGTCACCGACGATGTGGCCGAAGGTGTCGTTCACCTTCTTGAAGTGATCGACGTCGAACATCACCAGGCTCAACGGCACCCGGTGCCGCAGGCAGTAGGCGAACTCTTTCTTGAGCGCGTCGAGGAAGAACTTCTTGTTGTACGCGCGCGTCAGCCCGTCGCGAATCGCCGACTCGTAGATGCTGCGCTGGTAGCTCTCCTCCAGCTCGTCTTGGATCGAGAACTTGATGACGGTGTTGGAGCCGATCTGAATCTTGTCGCCGTCCGCCAGGGTCGCGACGTTCACCCGAACGCCGTTCAGGTACGTGCCGTTGGTCGACCCCAAGTCGACGAGCTGAAACTCGCCGTTGATGCCCTTCATCACCTTGGCGTGCTTGCGGGAGATGCCGTCGTCTTCGACCTGGAAGTGCGCGTCGGTGGCGCGGCCCAAGACCATCTCGGGCTGCTCGAGCTTCTGCATGCGCCCGACGAACGCCTGCGACCTCCCGCTGATGACGATGAGATAGGCGCTCTGCTGCCGTTGCTTCTCGAGGAGCCCCGCAACTTGTTTGATGGACGTCTTCTCCTCAGCCATGGGCGCACTCGATTCTACAGGGTCTGTCCGTCATAGCGGACATCTCCGGTGCTTGAAAATCTCCTCGGCCATGGGCGCGCTCGATTCTAAAAGGGGGCCATCGGGGCCCGCAAGCCACTGAAACGCCTCGGGCCGCGTGTGTGCGCTTGCTTTACAAGGTGCGCACCGCGTGCCTAGAAGACCGCGTGCTTCGGCTCCGTTGGTCAGCGCTTGCGCTCGTGCTCGTCGCCGTGAGCGCTTCGGCGGTGACCTGCCACCGGGCGAGCGAGTCGCCGCCCTCGGCGCCGGGCACTCCCGCCGGCCCTGAACAGGCCGAACAGAAGGCACCGGCCGAGGCGTTGGCGCCCGCGGCGCAGCGCGAGCTCGAGGCGGTGCTCAACGACGAGTTCTGCTACTGCGGCTGCCCCCACACCTTGAAGGCGTGCCTGCAAGAGCACACCGGCTGCCGCCATGCGAAGCGGGCGCTCGCCCTCGCCCAGGCCGAGGCGGCCTCGGGCAGGCCGGCGGTGGAGATCATCCTCTTGCTCTCGCGCTACCACCAGTCGTTCGCGCAGGCGCGCGCCGCGCTGCCCATCGACGAGCGCATGTGCCAGGGCCCGGCCGACGCGAAGGTGACGCTGGTCGAATACTCCGACTTCGAGTGCCCGTACTGCGCCGCCGCGCGGCCCCTCCTCGAAGGCTTCGCGCGCGCGCGCGACGACGTCCGGTTCTGCTTCCTGCCGTTCCCGCTGAACGGTCACCCCAACGCGCTGCCGGCCGCCCAGGCCGCGCTCTATGCGCGCGATCAGGGCAAGTTCTGGCCCATGCACGACAGCTTGTTCGAAAACCAACTTTCCCTGAGCGTGCCGATGATCCGCTCGCTCGCGGGCAAGCTGGGGCTCGACGCCGATGCCGCCGGGCGGGCCATCGCGCAAGGCAAGTACACCGAAGAGCTGATGCGCCTGAAGGAAGCGGGCAAAGGCGCGGGCGTCGACGCGACCCCCACCGTCTACGTGAACGGGCGTAAGCTCCTGCTCGGCCTTTCTCTGGAAGCGCTTCATCACACGGTGGACGACGAGCTCGAGTGGCTCTCTCACCAGAACGCCTGGGCGGCAGACTGACCTTGGACCCGCGCTACTCTCTCGACAACTTCGGCAACCTGACGCCCGACGACCCCGCCGGCCGCCAGGCGCTCGCCGAGAAGGGGTCGGGCCGTTTCACCCTGGTGAGGACGGCGCCCGATCTGCTGTGCCTGGTGCGCTCGCCCACCCAGGGCGGCCAGCTGCAGCCGCCCCGCGCGGTGCTGGTCGGCGATGTCTCCGCGTTCCCGCTCGCCGACCTCATCGCCCTGCTCGCGCAGTCGCGGTGGAGCGGCGTGCTGCGCACCCAGACGCCCTCGGGGGAGCGCTCGGTCTTCTTCAAGGACGGCGAGGTGCGCGGGGGCACGTCGGACGATCCGCTCGACCGCATCGGCGAAGTGATGGTGCGGCTGGGCTACGTCACGCGCGAGAAGCTGCAGGAGGCGCTGCTCGAGACGCCGCCGTCCAAGGTCGGGCGCTCGCTGGTGGAGCGCGGCGACCTGCAGGCCCACGACCTGTGGAAGTGCCTCACCGAGCAGGTGAGCGAGATCTTCCACGCGGTGCTGCTCTCGCGCGAGGGCGCGTTCTTCCTGCTCGATCAAGAGTTCGACGCGAAGACGGTGCACAGCCTGAACCTCTCGACCCAGAGCTTGCTGATGGACTCCATCCGCAAGATCGACGAGATGGCGCACTTCCGGCAGCGCATCCCGCACGCCCGGGTGGTGCTGCAGCGGCTGAAGACCGACGCGAACAAGCTCGAGCCTGAAGAGCAGCGCGTGCTGTCGCTGCTCGACCGCAACATGTCGGTCCTCGACCTGGGCAAGCTCGCCCGTCTGAGCGAGTTCGAGATCACCAAGGCGGTCTTCCGGCTGCTCGAGCTCAAGTGCGTCAAGGTCGTCGACACCGGCGCCCCGGCCCCCGCCGCCGAGCCGCCCGCGCAACCGTCGCAGCCGCCGGTGGCGCCGCGCCTCAAGCCGCCGGAGCGCACCGTGCCCACGGTGGCCGCCGGGAAGGACGCCCGCGCCGTCGCCCGCACCTTCAATTTCATCTTCCGGGAGATCCGCGACGAGGTCGGCAAGCGCGGCATGGAGAAGGAGTTCATCGCCGCCGCGAACGCCGCGCTGGTCGGGCAGGCGCTGTCGACCTCGCCGGTCATCGCGCCGAACCTCTCGTTCGACCTGGACGGCAACCTGTCCGAGCAAAGGCTGATCGAGCAGTACGAGCGCGTGAAGGCGCAGCTGGGCCCCGAGCCGCTCGCCGCGCTCCGCCAGGCGCTCTCGGACGTGATGTTCTTCCTGCTCTTTCAAGCGGGAGAGCTGCTCGGCACGCGCGAGGACGAGAACCTCGCCAAGCGGGTGAAGGAGCTGCTCGCCACGCTCGATGGACAGTAGCGTGACGCTTCCAGGCTGCGGCGGCCTGCTCAAGGCCGCGCCGGAAGACTTCGAGGTCGAGGAGCTCCCGGCGTACCTGCCGAGCGGCGAAGGCGAGCACCTCTTCCTCTGGATCGAGAAGCGCGGCCGCACCACGCCGGAGGTCATCGACTCGCTCGCGCAGGCGTTGGGGGTGCCCTCAGCCGCCATCGGGCACGCGGGCATGAAGGACCGCCAGGCGGTCACCCGGCAGTGGATCAGCGTGCCCGCGAAGGCCGAGCCGAGGCTGTCGTCGTGGAGCGACGACGCGGCGAAGGTGCTCGAGGCCAAGCGTCACCAGAACAAGCTCAAGCCGGGCCACCTCAAGGGCAACCGGTTCCGCATCCGGCTGCGTGAGGCGAGCCACCCGGAGAACGCCGCGCCCATCGTCCGAAGGCTGGAGGAGAGGGGCGTGCCGAACTTCTTCGGCGAGCAGCGCTTCGGGCGTCGCGGCGACAACTGGGCGCTGGGCAAGCGGCTGCTCCTGGGAGAGCGCATGCGGGTGAGCCGCTTCCAGCGGAAGCTCTACCTCTCGGCGCTGCAGTCCGAGCTGTTCAACCGCGGCCTCTCCGCGCGGCTCGAAGAGGGCACGTTCGATCGCGCGCTCGAGGGCGACGTGCTCAAGAAGACCGACTCCGGCGGCGAGTTCGTGTGCGAGTCACCCGAGGTGGAGCAGCCGCGGCTCGACCGCTTCGAGCTGTCGGTGGCGGGCCCCTTGTTCGGGCCGCGCATGACGCCGTCGCGCGGGGCGGTCGCCGAGCGCGAGCGGGCGCTGCTCGAGTCGGTGGGGCTGACCCCCGAGGCGTTCGAGCGCAGCGACGAGACCCAGGGCGCGCGCCGGCCCTACCGCGTGCGGCTCGAAGGCGCGCAGGTGGCGACCGAGGGCAGCGACGTGGTGCTCTCGTTCGCCCTGCCGGCCGGGAGCTACGCCACGGTGGTGTTGGCCCAGGTGATGAAGGGCGGCTAGGCGGGCGGCGGCTGGAAAGACGCGCGCCCGAGGGAGGTCGTCCCCCGGGCGCGCGGCCTTCGTCACTGCTCGATGATGTTGAACTCGGTGCGGCGGTTCTCGCGGCGGCCGGCCGCGGTGGCGTTGGAGGCGATCGGCCTGGTCTCGCCGTAGCCCACCGCCTCGAGCCGCGTCGGGTCGATGCCGGCCTTCACCAGCGCCGACATCACCGAGTTCGCGCGGTTCTGCGACAGCTTCAGGTTCGTCGCGTCCGAGCCGACGGAGTCGGTGTGGCCCTCCACGCGGATCTTCTTGATCTGCGGGTTGTCCTGAATCGCCTGCGCGACCTCTTTGAGGATCTCAAAGCTGTCGTTGCCGACGATCTTCGCCGACCCGGTGCGGAACTTGATCTGTTGCTTGATCTCGATCTTGTCCTTGGTGACGACGACCATCTTGTACTTGCGCGGGCAGCCCTTCTCTTCGGGCACGCCCGGCTCGTTCGGGCAGGCGTCGTCGGGGTCGATGATGCCGTCGTTGTCGGTGTCGGGGCAGCCCTGGTTCGCGATCGGGCCGGCGTGCATGGGGCACTTGTCGACCCCGTCGAGCAGGCCGTCGTTGTCGTTGTCCGGCTCGGGGCAGCCGTCTTCATCCTGGAAGCCGTCCATGTCCTCGGGCTGGTCGACGCAGCGATCCACCGGGTCGGGAATGCCGTCCTGGTCGCGGTCCTCGATCGGGCAGCCCTGGTTGTCGAGCGGGCCGGCGCGGTCGGGGCAGCGGTCGTCCTTGTCCAGCACGCCGTCGCCGTCCAAGTCGGTCTCTTCGATCTTGATGACCGTCGGCTCCTTCACCACCACCTGCTTCGGCGCGCACTCCTTGGCCAGCTCGAGCGCCCGCTTGGTCGACGCATCGGCCTCGCGCAGGTGCTCGGCGGCGCGGTAGCTCGAGCCCTGGTCCAGCTCGGTGCTCGCGAACTCGAGGTTCGCCTCGGCGGTCGCCAGCTCGGCCGGCGCGCAGCGCTTGGCGCCGGTGCGCTTGGCCCGGTCGATCTCGGCCTTGATGACTTCGGAGTCCGCTCGAATCTTTCCGGCGCTCACGCAGCCGGCGGCGAGGACGAGCAGCGCGACCGCGGCGGCAGACAGGCGCGTCATTGCGGCTCTCCCGTCGGAGCGGCGGGCTTGGGCTCAGGCTGCGCCGCCGGCGAGGCGGGCAAGGGCGGCGGGGCCTCGGGCTGAACCTGGGCCAGCGCGGCCTCCTTCGCCTGGGTCGCGTACGAGAGCGCCTTCTCGGCGAGCGCCATGCCGACTTCGTATTGCGAGTAGCCCACCTCTTCACGGGCCTTGTGAAGGTAGAGCGTCGCCGCGGTGAACTCGTACGGGGCGCGCTGCTCCGCGCCCGCCGTGCGCGCCGCCTGCAGTTGAACCTCGGCGTCGATCAACACCGAGGTCGAGCGCACCGGGCCACAGCCCGCAAGCACGCTCAGAAGTGACAGCACCGACAGCACCGACCGAAGACGAGTCGCGCGCACGTGCCTCTCCGGAAAGAAGGGGGCTCTTGACCTTTCTGTCGTACCAACCGCTCTCTGGACCGTCAAGAATTTGGCAAGAGGTTACGCGTACATAGCGGCGGCCTTTCGCGGCTCTGGCCTGCTCGCCTTGGCTTGGCCGCGCATCCTCTGAGATCGTCTGGCCCAAGGTGACCCTTCGCGCGCTGGTGCTTTCAAGCTGTCTGTCCATCGGCGTCGCCGCCGCCCAGACGCCCGTCACCGCCTCGCGCGCGCAGTCGCGGCGGTCCGAGGCCCAGGGGCTGGTGCTGCAGATCACCGAAGGGCAGGGCGTGAACGCCGCCGCCAACCGGCTCAAGTACCTGGGCGAGGAGTCCTACGCCGCCGCCGAGCTGGCCTCCGCCCTGCACCACGCCGCCGACGACCGGCAGCGCGAGTGGTTGGTGGACGGGCTCGCGCTGCTCGAGTCGCGCGCGGCGGAGGCGGCGCTGCTCGCCGCGCTCAAGGACTCGAACGGCGCGGTGCGCATGCGCGCGCTGCAGGGCCTCGCCCGGCTCAAGAGCCAGGCGGTGGCGCAGCTGCGGCCGCTGCTTTCTGACCCGAGCTACGGCATCCGCCGCGAGGCCGCGCGGGCGCTCGGCGCGTCGGGACGAAAGGAGGCCGGGCCGATCCTCATCCGCGCGGCGCAGGCCGAAGGCGAGCTGGAGGCGCGCGCGGCGATGTTGATCGCCGTCGGGCAGGCGAAGGACGCGCGGCAGGTGCGAGCGCTCACCCAATTCCTTCGGCACTCGTCGGAGACCACCCGCACCGCGGCGGCCAAGGCGCTGTGCCTGCTCGGCGCGCCGGCGGGGTTCGCCTTCTTCGACGAGCGCATGAAGTCGGGCGACCGCCACGCGCGGCGGCAGGCGCTCGACCTGCTCGAGGACGTGCGGCACCGCTCGCTCCGCGCGCGCCTTTCGCCCTTGTTGAGCGACGAAGACCGCGCGCTCGCCGCGCACGCCGCGCGGCTGCTCTACCAGGCCGGCGATCGCACGATGCTTGAGTGGCTGGTGCTGGCCTCGAACGGCGCGGAGGGCGACGAGAAGCTCGTCTACGAGAAGGAGCTCGAGCGGCTGCAGCTGTCGACCGAGGCGCGCCAGGCGATTCTGGGGAAGGTGGCTCGGCCGTGAGCGCGCTCGCGCTGTGGTGCGTGGTCGCGGCCGCGACGCCGCTCCCGCCGGCGAAGTGGATGCAGCTGGGGCCCGCCGAGCGCGCCGCCGAGCACGCCCAAGCGGCGCCGCTGCCGCTCGAGGCGCGCATCGACTTCTTCAGCGAGGGGTTCCTGCGCACCCCCTACGCCGTCTCGCCGCTGGGCGAAGGGGAGGGCATCGACCCCGACCCGACCATCCGGTTCGACGCGGTGGACTGCCTGACCTTCGTGGAAGAGACGATGGCGCTCGCGCTGGCGAAGACCGACGAGGAGGTCGAGCCGCTGCTCGAGCAGATCCGCTACGGCCAGAAGAAGAGCTACGTCGATCGAAACCACCTGATGGAGGTCGAGTGGCTCCCCGGCAACGAGCAGAAGGGGTTCTTGCGCAACGTGACTCGGCGCGCCGGCGGCGCCGACGTGCAGCGGGTCGAAAAGCACATCACCTTGGCGACCTGGCGCTCGAAGACGTCGAAGGCGCTTCAGCTCCCACCCGAGCGGCAGCTCACCGGCCGCTTCGCGCTCGACGTGGTGCCGCTCGACAAGGCCTACGAGCGGGCCAGAGCGCTGCCGACCGGCACGCTGGTGATCATCGTGCGCGACGACAAGCCGCTGCTGCCCACGCGGGTGAGCCACCTGGGCTTTCTCATCCAGAAGAAGCAGCGGACCGTGCTGCGCCACGCCTCGCGCACGCACGGCCACGTGGTCGACGAGGACTTGAAGACGTTCCTCGCGCGGCACGGCAAGTACACGAAGAAGAAGATCACCGGGCTGTCGTTCTACGAAGTCGTCGCGCGGCCTTGACCGCGCGAGGCGGACGCCCAGCTCAGCTGCCCGCCTCTTCTTCAGCGGCGCGGATGTTCTCGGCGGTGGTCGACTCTTCCACTTCGCGCTCCTCCTCGAGGAGCTGGCTCGCCCGCTCGAGGTGCTCTTCGGGCACCAAGAGCTCCCACCAGGGCGCGGCGGCGGTGGTCAGCCCGTCCACCGGGCCGGCGCGACGGGGCCGCGCGAAGACCGGGATCTGGGCCGCCTCGAGCACCGCGACGTAGCGCTCCGAGGTGAGCGGATCCTCCGCGGTGGCCGCGCGCACGAACTTTCGCGTGTCGAGATCTTGCGGCAGCTTCAGGCCGCGCCGCTTCATCTCCTCGGCGCCCACCAGCTCGACGCCGCCGCAATCGGCGCAGGAGGTCACGCCGTCTTCGTACTCGGAACCGCAGTGCGTGCAGTAGATCATGGCTTCCTTCGTTCGCTTGCTGCCCCGCCAGGCGAGCTAGATAGCACGAGTGCTGCGCGCCGGGCCCCTGCCCATCGTTGAGGCGAGGAGGTCCTCGCATGAACGTGATCGTCAAGGGCGTGCACTTGCGCGTCAGCCCAAGGCTCCGGTCGTATGTCGATGCGCATCTGGTCGGGCCGCTGCTCCACTTTTGGAACGATGAAGCCAGCGAGCTCGAGGTGCATCTGGTCGACACCAACGGCCCCAAGGGCGGGCGGGACAAAGAGTGCCGAGTCACCGCCCGCATGCCCGGCAGCCGGACGCTGCACGTCACCGAGCGGTCCGACGACATCTACAAGGCGGTCTCGTTCGCCCGCGATCGGCTCGAGAAGGCGGCCAAGCGCGAAATCGCAAAAAAGCGCAAGGTAGCCGCACACGGCACACCCAACCCCGCCGGCCGGCTCGCCCGTTTCTTTGAAACAGGCTAACGGCCTGATTCTATAAGCGGGTCAGTTCGCTTACAGTCCTGCACAAGGTTGTTCGGACAAGGATGGCGATGGCCCGCATCAAGTTCCTCGTGTTCGCGCTGGTGGTGGTCGCGCTGTGGACGGCCCACCTGGTGGTGCTCACCCCGCCGTTCATCGCGCACGGCACCGAGCTGGCGGCGCAGAGCGCGGCGCGGGTGCCGGCGATGGTGGGGCAGCGGCTCACGGACCGACGCCTCGCGGTGCAGCGGGCGGCGGCCGGGCTGGTGAAGAGCGGCGTCGCCTTGAGCGCGCTCAAGCCCACCGGCGGCAGGGCCGAGGCGCCGTCGGCCGAACGGCTCGAAGCGGTGCGAACCGCGGTCGTCGACGCGCTGCCCGAAGACATGAAGCCGGTCGCCATCGTCGGCCTCATCAACGAGGCCGGCGCGGTGTTCGCGCAAGGCGCGGCCGAGCCGGTGGCGGCGCTCGAAGGCGTCGACCCGGCGAACCTGGTCGCCGCGGGAGTCGACGGCCTGGTCGCCGACGCGGCGGGCACCAGCCACCTCTTCTTCACCGCGCCGGCCCTCACGCTGGAGCGGGGGGAGCCCAAGCTCCTCGGCAACGCGCTGGTGGGGGTGCCGCTGGTGACCGAAGAGGTCCTCAAGGGCGTGATGAAGGACGACCCGACCATCGGCGCGGTGGCGCTCGCGAGCGGAGGCAAGCTGCTCGCGGCGACCGGCGCGAAGAAGGCGCTCGCCGAGAAGGCGCAGACCAGCTTGGGGCCGGGGCAGAGCGGGGTGGTGGAGCGCGGCCAGGTGCACTCGATGGGGCCCGTGGGGTTGCCGGTCTTCCCCGAGCAGAGCGACCCGGTCGGGGCCTCGACGCCGCAGTGGGTGGCGTCGCGCCAGGCGCTGGGCGGCTCGCCGTACGAAGTGGTGGCGGTCGCGAGCGCGACCGGGTTCGTGGAGCCGCTGGTGCGCTATCAGCGCTTCGGGCTCCTCGGGCTCGCGGGGCTCTTGCTCATCAGCGTCGTCTGGACGTTCCTGAGCGGCGCGCCGGCCTCGGCGCCCGGCTTCGTCGGCTCGGTGCCGGGCACGCGCGAGCCGGTGGCGGGCGGGCGGGCCGAGCCCGACGAGCCCAAGCCTCCGCGCCCCATGCCCGCGGGCGTGTTGCCTTTGGCCGAGGCGCCCGCTCCCGAGGCGAACCCCGACGACTTCGACTTCGCGCCGTCGACCGCGCAGGAGCAGGCGGTGCCGCCCGCGCCTCCCCCGACCGACGAGTTCCCGGCCAGCCCGGGCTCGGCGTCGGCGCTGTTCGCCGATCCGCCGTCGAGCGAGAGCGGCACGCCCACCGCCGAGAACCCCTGGGGAGACGCCCCGCTGCCGTCCGCCGCGTTCCCGGGGGGCGAGGACGACGAGCGAACCGTGGCCTACCCGACCCACTCGCCGCAGGCGGCGGCGCTGTTCCACACGCCCGGTCAGAACGGCTCGGGCGGCGCGGCGTTGGGCAACGAGCTGGGGAGCGACTTCAACCCCGACGCCACGCGCGTGGCGGCCATCCCCGCAGCGCTCCTGCAAGAGAGCGCCCGCGGCACCGACGCCAACGTGCCGACGGTGCGCTCGTCGGCGCCATTGCCTCGGATGCCGCAGGTGGCGGCGCCGGCGGTGGTCGAGGCCACTCCCGAAGAGCAGCACTTCCAGGAGATCTTCCGGGAGTTCGTGGCGACCCGCGAGCGGTGCGGCGAGGGCGCCGACGGGCTCACGTACGAGAAGTTCGCGGTGAAGCTGCGGAAGAACAAGGAGCAGCTGGTGCAGAAGTACAACTGCCGCACCGTGCGCTTTCAGGTCTACGTGAAGGAAGGCAAGGCCGCGCTCAAAGCGACGCCAGTGAAAGATTAAACCCGCGTCGAAGCGCGCCTCCGTCGGGAAAATGTAAACAAGCTGTGCCTGTATTTCGGTCAGCGCCTCGAGAATTCGGCGCGGCTTTGTCTGATCGCGTCAGGCTTCTGTCGCCTCCCGCACCCGGCGCCTCGGGTCGTGCTTGAAATGGCTCGGCATGTTGCGCTCTTGTCGCGCCCCGCTGGGACGAGAGCGCGTGGCATGTCTGTTGCGATGCGCTCCGCCCCTTCTCGCGATGAGCGGGTGAATGAGGGGTCGATGGGCAGCGACGTCATCAGTTTCGCAAGGCCGATGCCGGAGCACGGGGGGCGCGACGCCGAGCTCGCCGCCCTGCTCCGTGAGCACGAGGAAGCCCGCGCGGCGGAGCGGGCGCGGTTCGTCTTCGTTCGAGGGGCGGCCGGGGTGGGCAAGAGCCACCTGTTCTCGAGCCTGCGCCGCGCGCTCACCGCTCAAGGCGTGGTGGTCTTCGAGGCCGAGTCCCCGCGGGACGTGAAGCGGCCGTTTGGCCTGTTCGTGCAGCTGTGCGACGCGCTGCTCGACCACGTCCGGCACTCGGCCCTCTCGCCCGAGCGGCTGGCCGCGCTGGCCGAGGGCATTCGGCCGCTGCGCGCGCCGGAGGTGAACGGTCGGCTGGTCGGGCGGCTCGAGCTGCACGACGCCGTCGCCGAGCTGTTCCTGGCGGCGAAGGACCGTTGCCCCGTGTTCCTGTTCCCGGACCTGGACGCGGCGGACCGCGCCTCGCTGGACCTGCTCAAGTTCCTCTCGGCGCAGGTCACCTCGCCCGAGAGCCGGAGCCCCAGCTTGTGGGTGGTTTCGCTGCGCGACGACGGCGAGCTGCCGGCGGTGTTGGCGGAGATGCTGGCGCGCATCCCCGCGCGCACCCTGCCGCTCACCGGCCTGGACCTGGAAGGCATTCGCAGCTTCCTGGCCCGCGAAGACGTCCTGCGCAGGCTCCTGCACAGCACGGGCGGCAATCCCGAGGCGCTGGGCGAGCTGCTCGAGCGCAACCCGGGGCAGCCCGCGGAGCTGTTCTTGCGGCGGGTGGCGGGGCTCAAGGCGGAGGAGCGGCAGGTGCTCCAGCTGCTCGCCGTGGCCCGCGACGCGCTCTCCGCCCAGGTGCTGGGCGCCGCCCTCGAGCACCTCGGTGAATCGAGCGGTGGCTTGTCTTCCACGCTCGATGCGCTGGTGCGCGAGCGCTTCGTGTCGGTGCGCCTGGTGGCGGGCCGCGCCCACTATCGAATCGCGCGCGATCCGGACAAGGCGAGCCTGCTCGGCGCGCTCTCCCAGTCCGACGCCGAGGTGTTCTCTCGGGCCTTGGGCCGCGGCCACCTCGCCCAGAACGAGCTGTTCGCCGCCAGCCAGCTGCTCCTGCGCGTCGACCCGCGGGGCGAGGGGTGCCAGGCCGCGGTTCGCGCGGCGGACGAGCTCGCGGCGCGCGGCGCGTACGAGGACGCGAGCGACCTGTACCAGCAGGCGGTGCCCCATCTGTCCGGAGAGGAGCGCGCGCGCGTCCGCCGGCGCCTGGCCGAGATCGACGAGGCCAACGGGCAGTTCGGGCGCGCCGTCCGGTTCCTGCTCGCGGGCCGCCGCGACGCCCGGCCCGACCGCCAGGCCGAAGCGAAGCTCAAGTGCGACGTCGCCCGGCTGCTGATGCGGCTGGGGCGCTGGTCCTTCGCGAGGATGCTCCTGCTCGCCGCGGAAGCGGAGCCGGACGTCGCGCCGGTCGCCCGGGCGCAGCACGCGGAGCTGAAGCTTGCGACCGGAGACGCCCGCGCGGCGCTTCAGTACGCCCAGGCGTGCCTGGCCGAGCCTTCCGCGGATGCGTCGGTCGCCATCGAGCTTCGCAACGTGATGGGCAAGGCGCTGCTCCTGCTCGGCCGGTACGACGAGGCCCGCGCCGCGTTCGAGGCGAACCGGCAGGCGGCCGAACCGCTCGGGCGCGCCGACAAGGCCGCGCAGGCCCTGCTCAACATCGGCGTGGCCGCGCACAAGGCGGGCGATCGCGAAGGCGCGCTGGCGGCCTATCAAGCCGCGTCGACCCAAGGGCGCCACTGGGTGCAGGCCAAGGCGCTGGCGAACCTCGGGGCGCTGTATGGCGAGAGCGGCGACTTCGAGCTGGCGCTCGACGCGTTCAGCCGCAGCGTCCCGCTGTTCTCGCGGTTCGGCGGCGTGCGCGAGCTGGCGCACCACTCCTCGAACTTGGCGCGAATTCGCCTCTACCTGGGAGATCTGCAAGGCGCGCAGGAGCTCGCCGAGTTCGGCCTGGCGCGCGCGCGCGAGTCGAGCGATCGCTACCTCGAAGGACACGCGCTGCTCAGCCTGGGCGCCGTCTGGCTCGACCGGGGGGACGCGCGGGCCGCGCAGCGCTTCTTCTCCGACGCGGCCGACGCGTGCGGCGCCGCCAGCAACGAAGGCTTCGCGGCGCTCGCGCTCGCGCTCAAAGCCCGGGCCCACTTGCTGTGCAGCGAGCGCGCGCAGGCCAGCGAGGCGCTGGCGCAGGGCGTGGTGGAGCGGGGCGTCGGCTTGCTCCCCAGCGCCCGCATCGAGGTGGAGCTGACGCGCGCCGAGCTGCATCTGGCGATGGGGGATTGGCACGAGGCGGCCCGCGCGGTGGCGCGCGCGAAGGATCAGCTGGTGAGCCACCCGGATCTCGAAGGCCCTTACCGCGCGTACCACCTGAGCGGCCGGCTGAAGACCGCGGCGGGCGACGTCGACGGGGCGCAGGCCGACTTCAACCGCGCGGCGCGGCTCCTCGAAGAGCTGGTGCAGCGGGTCCCTCCGGCCCGCCGTCAGGCGTTCCTCCAAGTCAAGCGGCGCTCCGACGTGCTCGCGTCCGCGCAGGCGGAGCTGCGGCTGCCCCGCGCCGCGGCGGCGGCCCCGGCCGTCCGGACCACCTACGGGCTCGTCGGCCAGTCGCCGTCGCTCCAGCGGGTGGTCAAGCAGCTCGAGCCGGTCGCCCGGTCCAACGCCACCGTGTTGATCCGGGGCGAGAGCGGCACCGGCAAGGAGCTGCTCGCCGAGGCGATTCACCAGCTCTCCCCGCGTCGCTCGATGCCGCTGGTGAAGGTGAACTGCGCGGCGATGGTCGAAGAGCTCCTGCTCTCCGAGCTCTTCGGGCACGAGAAGGGCGCCTTCACCGGGGCGGTGCGCGAGCGGAAGGGGCGCTTCGAGCTGGCCGACGGCGGCACGCTGTTCCTCGACGAGATCGGCGACATCAGCCCCAAGTGCCAGGTCGCGCTCTTGCGCGTGCTGCAGGAGCGCGAGTTCGAGCGCGTGGGCGGCACCAAGACGATGCGGGTCGACGTGCGGGTCATCTGCGCGACCAACCGCGACCTCGAGACGGCGATCGCCCAGGGCGGATTTCGGCAAGACCTGTACTACCGGCTCAAGGGCGTGATGCTCGAGCTGCCGTCGCTCCGGGAGCGCATGGGGGATCTGCCGGAGCTGAGCGCGCACCTGCTCGAGAAGATCGCGCGGGACCGGAGCGAGCCGGCCAAGCGCCTCTCGGCCGAGGCGTTCGAGCTCTTGTCGCGCCACGACTGGCCAGGCAACGTCCGCGAGCTCGAGAACGTGCTCGCGTCGGCCAGCATCTTCGCCGAAGGCGCGCTCATCACGCCCGAGGCGTTCGAGCACCTCCCCGAGCTCTCCGGCGGGGTGGCCGCGCGGCCGCGGCCCATTCCGGCGCCGGCGGCCCAGCCAGCGGAGCCCTTGGCCGAGGTGGTCGCGCTCCCCCGCGCGCCGCTCGATTACTACGCGCTGGCGCAGCAGCGTGGCCTGTCGCTCAAGGACTTGCGGCGAGAGGTGGAGGTCCAGTGCATCAAGAAGGCGCTGGAGCAGGCGAACGGCAACATCAGCGAGGCGGCGCGGCTTCTGAAAATGAAGCGCTCGCGTCTGTCACAGATCGTCAACGCGGAGCCCGAGCTGAAGGGGGTGGCGCGTGCGGGTTAAGTCGGTATCGACCTTGCAAAGGTACCCAGGCATGAAGGCGAGACTCATCGGAATCCTGGCAGCGGCGTTCTTCTCCTCGTGTGGCGTGGGGATCGATGACCCGGAAGGGCTCGCCGCGGCAGGCGGCGCGCCCTCCGCGGGGCAGGTTCAGCCGCTCGTTCACCGCCCCTCGACGACGCAGGCGAGGGCGAAGATCCCGGTGGCGGGGCTGGTGCACAACGCCCAGCAAACACAAGCGACTTCGAACGGGAGCGCCACGGTGGGGTTGCCGGTCGACCCCATGCCGGACAAGGTCGGACGCACCGCCCCGAAGCCTGCGGGCTGGTAGCCTTTACAGTCGCGTTGAACACGGGTGGGCGCTTCCTGGCGAGGGAGCGCCCATCAGTTTTTTAACGCCGGTAGCACCAGTCGGAGCACCGCGCCCTGTCCCACCTCGCCGCCGACCTCCAGGCGGCCGCCGTGCTCTTGGACGATGCGGGCGCTGATGGCGAGCCCCAGGCCGGTGCCGTCGGACTTGGTCGTGTAGTAGGGCTCGAAGATGCGCGCGCGGTCTTCGGGCGCGATGCCGGGGCCCGAGTCCTCCACCTCGATGATCACTTCCTCGTTCGCGCGCCGCGCGCGCACCTCGACGCGGCCTCCGCCGCCCACCGCCTCGAACGCGTTCTTCACCACGTTGACCAGCACCTGGGTGAGCTGATCTTTGTCGCCGCGCACGGCGAGGCCGCGCTCGAGCGAAGGGGTCAGGGCGACGCCCGCCGGCGCCGCGGCGTAGAGCGACAGGACCTGCTCCACCAGCTCACCCGCGTCGAGCGGCTTGAGCTCGGGCTTGGGCAGCCGCGCGAACCGCGAGAACTCGTCGACGATGCGCCGGAGCCGCTCGACCTCTTCCAGGAGCACCCCCGAGCTCTCCTCGAAGAGCTGGTCGAACTGAGCGCTCCGCGCCGAGCGCGCGGCCTTCAACGTCTCGAGCGACATCTTGATGGGGGTGAGCGGGTTCTTGATCTCGTGCGCCAACCGCCGCGCCACCTCTTGCCACGCGGCGATGCGCTCGCTGGCGATGAGCTGCTCGGTGGCGCGCTTCAAGTCCTCGGTCATCGTGTTGAAGGCGTGCACCAGCTGGCCGATTTCGCCCGAGGCGCGGAGGTGAACGCGCGCCGTCAGCTCGCCCCGCGCGACGCGTCCGGTGGCTTGGGTCAGCGCGGCGACCGGGCGGGTGATGCGCCGCGCGAGCCACAGCCCCACCGCGCCCGAGACGACGAGCCCCAGCCCGACGAGGAGCAGGAAATCGCGCTGCACTTGGCGGCGCGCCTCGAGCGCGTCGGCGCGGCTGAAGGACAGCGTGAGCGACGTGGCGTCGGAGAGCGCGAGCGTTCGCGTGGCCAGCGGCGGCGCGGCTTCCCCGGCGCGCGCGACCGACTGTCCTTGCGAGACGACCGCGACCTGCGCGCCGGTGAGCGCGGCCAGGTCTTCGGCCAGGCGCGCGTCGAGCAGCACGCCGCCCACCGCCCAGGCGACCTCGTCGGAGCCCTCGATGGCGCGGCCGGCCACCAGCGCGGGCGCCTTCGAGAGCCCCCGCACGTCGTCGCGCACCTCGACCAGCGCGAAGCGCGGCTCGGGTCCGAGCTTCGCGAGCTCGAGCAGCTCGGGGCTTTCGTCTCCCACGCGCGCGATCAGGTGGCCCGAGTCGACGACGCGCCCCCGCCCGCTGAGCAGCGACAGCACCGTGAGCCCGCGCGCCGCCATGCGCGCCGCCGCGGCTTGCTCGGGCTCCTCGCGCGCCAGGTCGTCCATCGCGCGCGCCACCTCGCGGCGCCGCTGCGCCAACGTCTGCTCGGCGGCGCTCACCGCGGCGTCGATGCGCGACTGGAGCTGCCGGTCCAGCGTGGTGTCGAGCCGGCCCAGGGCGAGCGGCACCACCACCACGGCCTGCAGCGCCGCGAGCGAGAAGAAGACGAGCGCGAGGAGGGTGAACAAGCGCATGCGCGGTCTCTAGGGTCCTGGGAGCCCTGTGAGAAAGAAGGCGTCGTCGAGCCGCGGCACGCCGAACGCGTCGAAGCCGGGCGGCTCGACGCCGGGCCCCACCTCCATCCGCGTGCCTTGCGCATAGAGGCCGATGAGCTCGAGCTCGTTCGAGAGCGCGACGAGGCGCTCGCGCGCGGCGGCCTCGCGGGCGGCTGGGTCGGCGATGGCGCCCAGCCGCTGGAGCTCCGCCAGCGCCTGCTCCGGCCGGCCGCTCAGCTCGAGCACCAGGGCGAGCGCGCCGACCGGGGAGGGCGGCAGCAGCACCGACTCGAGCCGCAGCGCGCACTCGGGTCGCCGCGCCGCGTCCCGCAGCACCTCGCGCGAGAGCCGCTCGAGCTCGACGCGGACCCCGCGCTCCGCCAGCTTGAGCTGGAGCCGCTCGGCCACCCGGCGTTGATCGACGTTCGACCTGTCGAGGCACAGGCGGGCGCTCTGCGTTGGGCCTCGCGCGGGTGCCGCGGCGGGCGGCTCGGCGTCGGCGCCTCCGAGCGCGGGCGGCAACAGGCCGCTCATCGGCACGCCGCTCGGCGCGCGCACGAAGGCGTGGGTGAGCGAGGCGCGGTCGACCGCCGCCGAGAGCTGCGCGCGGAAGTCTTTGGGCAGCCGGTCTGGCCGAAAGAGCAGGTAGGTCGCGTACACCGCGGGCCCGCTCGAGGCGCCCACGCCGCCGAGCAGGACGTGCGTCTCTCTCCGCTGGAGCAGGCGCGCGGTCGCCCGCTCCTTGGTGACGAGCTGGAGGCGATCGACGTACGGCCTGCCGCCCGCGAAGCCGACGTCGGCGGTGAGCAGGCGGTCCTTGCGTTGGAACGGCGAGGCGCCTTCGGCGGGCAGCGCGGGACGAAGCGCGGGGTGGCACAGCTGCGGGACCAGGTCGGGGAAAGGGAACGAGAGCGTCAGCTCGAGCGCGCGCGCTTCGGGCTTGGGCTCGAAGCGCTCCACCGGGAGCAGCAGCGCGCGGTACGGCGAGCTGCCGGCGCGCAGCCTTCGCCACCGCTCGGCCCAGGCGACCACGTCGACGGTGGCGTTGGGGTGAAGCGCGAGCCGCACCGTCTTCTCCGCCACCGCCGAGGCGCTCGCCCAGCGGCACGGGGTGTCGGCGTCGAGCGCGCCCACCGCGGCCTCGGCCGGGGCGTCGGCGAGCGAAGGGTCGGCTTCGCCCGCGGGCTGCGCGACGGTGACGTGCAGGGCGCCGCCATAACGTCCGCGCCCCGCGGCCAGCGCGGTCGACGCGACGAGGCAGCCGAGACATCCGAGCGCTCGCCAACGCCTGCTCATGGCGCCGTCCTCTGCACCAAGAGCAGCTCGCCTTTGCCGTCGGGCGACCAGGCGCCGACGAGGAGCTCGTCGCCCGGCGCGCCGTTCAGCTCGGCGCCCGCGACGGCGAGCACGCGCGTCTCGCCCAGCTCGAGCGTCGCGGCCGGAGGCTCGTCGGGGCCGCGCAGCACCCGGAGCGACTCGGGCTTGGGCTTGTGCGCGGGCGCGCTGGTGACCACTTCGGGCCTCCCGTCGCCGTCCAAGTCGGCCAGGGCGCTGCCCGCGCCCAACGCCTTCCACCGCGTGGCCACGCCGTTCCAACCTTGGGTGAGCGACGCGGTCCCGTCCGCCAGCACGAAGAGGTACTGCCCCAGTCCCTTGTGCGTGCGCGCGCTCACCGTGACGACCGGGTCCGCGCCGCGCCAGGCGGTCTCGCCCTGGCTCAGCGCCGCGTACGCGTTCTGTCCGGGGAGCCACGCGCCCGCGATGCCCTCGCCGAGCATCGGGCGTTCGAGCGCGCCCATCGGCTCGAGCTTTCCATTCCGAAAAGCGAGGAACATGCCGTGCGCGCGCCGGGCCGAGAAGAACGCGACGCGCGGCCCGACGATGGCGAGCGCGCCGAGCGGCTCGCGGCAGGGCGTCCGGCTGAGCGGCAGCGCGGTCAAGTCGAAGCGGGCGAGCCCCTTGCCCTCGCGGCTCAGCAGCACCACCTCGTCCTCGGTGAGCACGGCCACCTCGGCCACGCCGTCGCCGTCGAGATCCCCCGCGGCCACGGCCACCGGCGCGCTGGAGAGCTGCGCCAGCCGCGCGGCGGAGAGCTTGAAGGCGGCGGCGCTGGGCGGGTTCGACGGCGCGGCGAGCGCGAGCGTCGCGGCGTCGACCGGCAGCTCGAGCGCGATGACCGCCGCGGGCTCGGCGGCGCGCGTCGCGTCGTTCCCCGACCAGAAGTTCACCCAGGTGCTGAGCACGTCGCCGCGCGCCACGAGCGCGTCGCCTTCGATCGATAAGTCCACCCGAACCAGGCAGCGCAGCGCCTGCGCGCGCGCCGCGGCCTCGGCCAGCTCGGGCGACTCGGCCTTGAGCTCGACCAAGGTGCGGCCCGCGCCGAGCCGGCCGAGGAGCGCGGTGACGGCGCCGCGCGAGAGGGCGGGGGTGCTCCCGCGGACGTACAGCGCCGCCGATCCGCAGCGCTCGCCCAGCATCGGGGCGAGCCGCTCGGCGAGCGCGTCGAGCGGACGTGCCGAAGCCGCGCTCAACCAGCTCGCCGTCAGCGCTGCCACGGCGGTGGCGAGCGTCACATGCCGCCCCGCGAGTCGTGCAGGAAGAAGTCGGTGGTGGTGCGCGTGCCCGGCGCCGGGGCCAGCTCGGTGGGCTCGGTGCCCTCGAGGAATGACTCCACGCGGCCCGGGAGCGCGTCACCGGCGAGCAGGCCGGAGGACGGGTCGATGCGCACCTGCACCACGCCGGGCGGCACCTCGAAGTCGCTCACCGGCAGGTCCTGCTCGGCGATCCGCATGAAGTGCAGCCACAGCGGCAGCGCGGCCTTGCCGCCCGTCTCGCCGGGACCGAGCGGCGCGGGGTCGTCGAAGCCCACCCAGGCGGTCGCGACCAGGTCGGTGGTGTAGCCGGAGAACCACGCGTCGCGGAACTCCTGCGCGGTGCCCGTCTTGCCCGCTGCGGGGCGGTTGAGCTCGCGGACGGCGGTGGCGGTGCCTTCCTCCACCACGCTGCGCATGAGCGAGGTGGCGACGTACGCGACCGGCGGCGGGATGCGCTCTTCGAAGGCGGCCTGGTGCTCTTCGAGGACGCGACCCTGTGAGTCGGTCACGCGGATGATCTGAATCGGCTCGGCGTACTGACCCAGGCTCTGCAGCGTGGCGTAGGCGTTGGCGATCTCGAGCACCGTCACCTCGCCGGTGCCGAGCGCGAGCGTCAGGTTGTCGGGCATGGGCGAGTGGATGCCCACGCGCTCGGCGAAGCCCTTCACCGTCTCGGGCGTGAGCGCCTCGATGAGCCGCACCGACACGGTGTTCTTCGACTTGGTGAGCGCTTGCCGCAGCGTCATCGGCCCTTCGAAGCCGGACTTCTCGTAGTTCTGCGGCTTCCACAGCTTGCCGGTGTACTGGTCCCGAATCGCCTCGGGGGCGTCGTTCACCACGCTGGCGGCGGTGAAGCGCCGGCTGTCGATGGCCGCGGCGTAGAGGAACGGCTTGTAGGAAGACCCAGGCTGCCGCTTGGCCTGCGTCGCGCGGTTGAACGTCGACGTGGCGAAGTCGTAGCCGCCCACCATCGCCACCACGTGCCTCGTCTTCGGGTCGATGGCGAGCAGCGCGCCTTGCGCCTTCGGGAGCTGATCGAGCGCCACCTCGACGTCGCCGTTCGCGCCGATGCGCGCGACCCGCACGCGGATCAGATCGCCCGGGGAGACCACGCTGGAGAGCTTCGAGGGCGCGGGGCCGACCCGGTCTGCCTGCCGCGGGCGCGCCCAGGTCACCGACGCGAAGGGCAGCTGCGCGCGGCGCCCCACCAGGTCGATCACCGCCACCTTCTTCGCGTCGTCCACCTTCTCCACGAAGCCCACCAGGCGGTCGTCGGCGCGCAGCGGCTTGATCGGCACGGCGCGGGCGATCGTCTCGTCCGTGCTCGGCCGCGGCTCCTCGGACTCCTCCTCGAGCGCCTGCGTCTCCACGGTCGCCTGCTCCGAGGCCTCTTCTTCCAGGCGCGGCTCGGCCGAGTCGTGCAGCTGCGCGAGCGTGCGCAGGTCGGCCACCAAGACTTCGCCCTCCTCGCGCTTGCCCGCCTCGCCGATGCGCGTGGCGATGAGCGGCCTCAAGTGCGCGAAGCGCTGCGGATCGAGCTTGCCGACCGGGCCGCGGTAGCCCTGCCGGCGGTCGAGCGCCTCGAGGCCGACCTTCACCGCCTCGTCGGCCGCGGCCTGCAGCTTGGGGCTCATCGCGATGTCGACGCGCAGCCCGTGGCGCAGCACCGCGTCTTCGCCGTAGCGCGCGACGAGCGTCTTGCGCACCTCCTCGGCGTAGTAGGCGCCGACGCGCGGCGGCGGACGCGGGCCCAGGACGATGGGCTTGTCCATCTCGGCGTCGGTGACCGCCTTGGGCAGAAAGCCGTGGCGCGACAGCTGGGTGAGCACGTACTTCTGGCGGCGCTTCGCCTTGACGATGTTGGTGACCGGGTTGATGCGGTGGGGCAGCTGCGGCGTGCCGGCGAGCACGGCCGCCTCGCCCAAGGTCAGCGCCTTCGCGCGCTTGCCGAAGTAGAAGAGCGCGGCCTCCTCGATGCCGTAGCGGCCGTGACCGAAGTTGATCTGGTTGATGTAGAGCGCCAGGATCTCGTCCTTGGTGAGCGCCCTCTCCATGCGCGGCGTGAGGATCCACTCGCGGATCTTGCGCGACAGCTTGCGCTCCTGGGTCAGCAAGAGGTTGCGGCACGCCTGCTGCGAGATGGTGGAGGCGCCGGTGGCGCGCTGACCGGGGATGAGCGCCTTGATGCCCGCGCGCGCCATGCCGATGAAGTCGAGCCCTTCGTGCTGGTAGAAGTCCGCGTCCTCGGCGGCGAGGAACGCGTTCTTCACGTGCGGCGGCAAGGTGGCGAGGTCGACCCAGGTGCGGCGCTCTTCGTAGAACTCGGCGCAGAGCGTGCCGTCGGCGCAGTGCACCTTCGAGACCTGCGGCGGCCGGTAGGTCTTGAGCTCCTCGACCGAGGGAAGATCTCGCTCGAAGTAGAAGTACGCGCCGGCGCCGGCGACCACTGCCAACGCGAGCGCGGCCAGGCCGGCGAGGACGAGCCGCCGCAGGAAACGTCCGACGCGCGCGGCGAAGCTGGGGCGGGAAGGGCTCATGCTCGGACAGTCGAAGTCTGCAAGGTTACCGCGCTAGGCCTGAAAAAGGGGGGGACAGTCCCCTTCCGGGACCGTCCCCCTTTCACCCTCGAAACCGGCGTTTATTCCTCGGGCGAGACCCCCGACCCGTCCTCGTCGGTCGACAGGCTCGCCTTCGCCATGCGGTCCGAATTGATCCGCGCCTTCACGTACTTGGGAGACAGGCTCGTCGCGGTGCCGTAGGCCAGCTTGGCTTCCTCGATGCGGCCGACCCGCTCGAGCGCCACGCCCAGGTTGTTGTGGACGTAGGCGATGTGCGGCAAGAGCTCCGCCGCTTGCTCGAGCACCTCGACCGCCTTCTCGTTCTCGTTGGCGCGCAGGTACGCGAAGCCCAGGTTGTTGAGCGCGAACCCGTGCGCGGGATCCTTCTCCACCGCGGTGAGGAAGCTCTCGATCGCGCCGGTCAAGTCACCGGACGAGAGCTGCGCGCGGCCGACGAGCTGGTAGCCTTCGGGGCTCTCCGGGTCGCGCGAGATGGCCTCGATGCCCACGCGGCTGGCGCCCTCGAAGTCGCCCATCGACAGGAGCACGCGGCCCTGCCGAATCAACGGCAGCGCGTCGTCGGTTCGCAGCGCCGCGAGGCGGCCGTACGCGTCCTGCGAGGCCTCCTTGTTGCCCACGCGCTGCCCCAGCGCGCCGACGAGCTCGAGCGCGTCCTCGTCGGAGGGCGCGTCGAACACCGCCTTGCGCGCCTCGACGAGCGCGCCGCCCAGGTCGCCTTCCGATTGGAGGGTGCGCGCCTGGCCCAGGTGGTCGACGCCCTGGTCTTCGTGCGGAATGCCGAGGCTGTCGATCCGCTCGGGGGCGAGCGTGAGCTCGACTCTGCCCGCATCGCCCAAGGCGCTCGGCTCGGGCATCGGCTGCTCGAGAATCGGCGCGACCGTCACCTCGACGGGCTTGGGTTCACGGCAGGCCACCAACGACAGCGCGGCGACACAGGCCGACAAAATCTGCTTCTTCATGGCGCGTTTCCTTTCAGGTGAGTGCTTCGTGCCGAGCCGTGGAATTGCCAGCTGCGTGCCATGCGCCAACACGGTGAAAGCAGAAGGAAAACGCGCGCGCTGCGGCTGCGGGGCCACACCCGGACGGCCGCGGCTGTGGGGCGAAAGGTTTTGTGGAAAGGTGCCGCCCCCAAGACATGAAGATCGCCACCTGGAATGTGAACTCGATTCGCGCGCGGCAAGGCCGGCTCCTCGAGTGGCTCCAAGCGCACGCCCCGGACGTGCTGTGCCTGCAGGAGCTCAAGTGCGCCGACGACGGCTTTCCGCTCGCCGAGGTGCAGGCGGCCGGCTACCAGTGCGCGGTCTACGGGCAGAAGACGTACAACGGGGTGGCGATCCTCTCCCGCCAGCCGATGGAAGACGTGCGGCGCGGCTTCGGCGACGACGTGGACGATGGACAGGCGCGCTTGATCGCCGCGACGGTGGCCGGCGTGCGCGTGATCTGCCTCTACGCGCCGAACGGTCAGTCGGTCGACTCACCCGCTTATGTGTTCAAGCTCGAGTGGTTTCGCCGGCTGCGCCGGTACCTGGATCACCACCACCGTCCGGACGACCGGCTCGTCCTCTGCGGCGACTTCAACGTCGCGCCCGAGCCGATCGACGTGCACGACCCGGTGCTGTGGGAAGGCCAGACGCTCTTCTCGCTCCCCGAACGCGAGGCGCTTCGTCACGTCGTCTCCTTCGGGTTCCAAGACCTCTTCCGCAAGCACCACGCGGATCAACGCTTCAGCTGGTGGGACTACCGGCAGCTCGCGTTCCCCAAGAACAAGGGGCTGCGGATCGACCACCTGCTCGCCACCGCGCCGCTCGCCGAGCGCTGCAGCGCGTGCGACATCGATCGCCAAGCGCGAAAAGGACAGCAGCCGTCGGACCACGCGCCGGTCTGGGCGACGTTCGACGGCTAGCGAAAGAGCCTCCAGCGCCGCAGCGGGGACTGCGCGTCGACCGACCAGCGGCCGCCGCCGATGAGCACGCCGGCCAGGGCGACGCAGAGGAACAGCAGCGCCAGCTCCGACTTCGCGAAGGGATCGACGCGGTGCCGGTACAAAGCCACCAGCATCGTGCAGGCGAGCGCCGCGGCTGCGGGCCGGGTGGCAAGGCCGATGGCGAAGAACAGCCCGCCGACGAGCTCCGTCAGCGAGGCGGCCCACGCGAAGAAGGCGGGAAACGGAAAGCCCATCCCCGCGACCGACTGGGTCAGCCCCTCGACCTTGCCGCCGAACACCTTGCCGTGGCCGTGGAACCAGGCCATCGCCAACCCGAACGTGGCGCGGATCAGCGCCCAGCCGATTTGAAAGCGGGAGTCCATCGCACGTCCCTCGTTCACAGCGCTCGCCAGGCCACCACGAACCCGACGAGCGCGATCACCATCATCACCGCCAGCAGCACCCACTCCACGCGGCGTGGCCGGTGCATCGCCCGCTCTTTCTGCGCGCCCATTCGGTACCGGGCGACGTCTTCGAGCGGGCCTTTGCTGAGCTCGTTGGCTTTCAGCCGGGTGGCGTAGTCGAGCGGCAGCTTGAGCAGCACCTCCGACGCGCGGCCCACCACGAAGCGGCCGCGGGGATCTTCGCCCACTCCTCGCTCGAGGAGCGTCATCAGGGCGGGCGCGGTCTCGGTCACGGTGAGCCGCTCCGTCAGCTCGAGCAGCTTGAGCAGCACCCAGCCGTCCCGCTCCGCGAGGAGCGCGGTCGAGAGCGCGGCCCCCAGCTCGGGCGGCGGCTCGGACGCGAGGCGCTCCACCAGGCGGCCCAAGGCGGCGTCCTGCCGCACCACTTGATCGTGAAAGTAGAAGCCCTGCGGCGCGGCCTCGTTCAGCTCGAGCCGCAGCTGGTGCGCCAAATCCTGCGCCTGCGTGTCAGCGGTCACGGCCCTCCTTTAAGGGCTCGGCGGCCACAACGCCAAGGGAAAGGGGTCGCGTGCCGCGAGGTCGCCTCGAACGCCCACCTCGAAGAACCCGGGGACAGTCCCTTTCAGGGACAGTCCCCTGTGGGCTCAGCCGCGCTTGATGCCGAGCGCTTTCATCTTTTTGTAGAAGTGGCCGCGCTCGAGGTCGAGCAGCTTCGCCGCCTCGGTCACGTTGTCCTTCGTGTAGGCGAGCGTGGCGAGGATGATCTCCCGCTCCGCGTCTTCCACCTGATCTCGAAACGCCTTGCCCGGCTGCGCGCTGGGAATCGCCGCGGGCACGCTCGGCGCCGGTGACGGCGAGGCAGGCGCGCTCACCCCTCGGCGCGGGAGCAGCTCCTCCGCCTCGCGCCCGCTCACCGTCGCGCTCGGGCACAAGATGGCGAGCCGCTCCACCAGGTTCTTCAGCTCGCGCACGTTGCCCGGGTAGTCGTAGCCCGACATCACCGCCAACGCCTCGGGCGTCAGCGTCATCGGGCGGCGGCCGTTCTTCAGACACGCCTCCTGCAGGAACGCGGTGATCAGCTCCGGCAGATCTTCCTTCCGCTCGCGCAACGGCGGGCTGCGGATCTCCACCACGTTCAGCCGGTAGTAGAGGTCTTCGCGGAAGCTGCCCTTCTCGATCTCGGCCTGGAGGTCCTTGTTCGTGGCGGCGATCACCCGCACGTCGACCCGAATCGTCTCCGCGCCGCCGACGCGCTCGAGCTCTCCCTCCTGCAGGACGCGCAGGAGCTTCGCCTGCATCGGCGGGGGCATGTCGCCGACCTCGTCGAGGAACAGCGTCCCTTCGTGCGCCAGCTCGAACTTGCCTCGGCGCGTCGTCACCGCGCCGGTGAACGCCCCCTTCTCGTGGCCGAACAGCTCGCTCTCGATGAGCTCGTGCGGCACCGCCGCGCAGTTCAGCTTCACGAACGGCTTGTCCTTGCGGCGGGAGTGCTGGTGCAGCGCGCGCGCGATCAGCTCCTTGCCGCTCCCGTTCTCGCCGGTGATCAGCACCCGCCCTTCCGACGGCGCCGCGCGCCGCACCCGCTCGTAGATCCGCGCCATCGCCGCGCTCTGGCCGACCATCTCGAACTGCCCGCTCGTCGCCTTGAGCGCCTCGAGCTCTTCGACCACCGCCTGCATCGCGAGCGCGTTCTTCACCGCCACCAAGAGCCGCTCCCGCGCGATGGGCTTCTCCAGGAAGTCGCGCGCTCCCAGCTGCGTCGCCTTCACCGCCGTCTCGATGGTGCCGTGCCCGGACATCATGATGATCGGCAGCTCGGGCCTGGCTGCGCGCATGGCCTCCATCGCGCTGAGCCCATCCATGTCGGGCATCTTCACGTCCATCAGCACCGCGTCGACGGGCTTGGCGGACACCAGCTCGAGCCCCAGCCGCCCGCTCGAAGCGGTCTCGGTCCGGTACCCGGCCAGCTGCAGCGCCTGGCTCAAAGAGAGGAGGATGTTCTTCTCGTCGTCGACGATCAGCACAGTCGATGGCATGTGGTCCTCGGCCCGCGCGTGGCTTCGCCGGTGCGGCAGGCTGACCACAGCGTGGGAGAAATGCGACGTGGATTCAATCCGTTCACCGATTTCACGCCGGGAATGTGCAACTGCCTTGCCCGTTCAGGTGCGGTCGTGAAATCTTTTGACGCCGCGTTCCATGAGCGGTACGCACCTGATTGGACGACAGTTTTCCTAACAGACCCGAAAATCCACGAGGGGAATGATGCGGAACACCTGGGCCCTGCTTTGTGGCGCCATCGCGCTCGGATTGCTGACGGGCTGCCCGCCCACCTATCCGAAATGCAATGACGACGAGCATTGCAAAGAGAAGGGCGAAGTCTGCGTCCAAGGGCAATGTCAGGAATGCGCGACCGACGCCAACTGCAAGGAAGGCTTCGTCTGTGACGCCAACAAGTGCGTGCCCAAGCCGGAGTGTGCCAACGACGCCCAGTGCGGCGCCGGCCAGAAGTGCCGCGCCGGCCGCTGCGTGACCGGCGAGTGCCAGAGCGACGCCGACTGCAACGGCGGCAAGTGCCGCAACAACCGCTGCCTGGCTGCCAACGCCTGCACCACCAAGACCGACTGCCCGGGGGGCCAGGACTGCGTCGAAGGCATCTGCAGCGAGGCGCAGGCGTGCCGCTACGAAGCCATCCTCTTCGACTTCAACGAGTCGAAGCTCTCGAGCGACGCCCAGTCGCAGCTGGCCGCCCTGGCCGACTGCATCAAGCGGGAGAAGGCCCGGGTCACCCTCGAAGGCCACGCCGACGAGCGCGGGACCGAGGAGTACAACCTGCAGCTGTCGAACCGCCGCGCCGCCTCGGTGAAGAAGTACCTGGCGGACTTGGGCGTGCCGAACGCACAGATGGATACCGTCGGCTTCGGTGAGAACCGCCCGGCCCAGCAGGGCTCGAGCGAGGCGGCCTACGCCGCCAACCGCCGCGTCGAGTTCAACAAGCGCTAAGCCCAAAACGGGCGGGCGGGTGGGGTTGTGCTAAAAACGCCACTCGCCCCATGTCCGTCACCGATACGCGTCAGTCGCATCTGGTGTTTGCCTGCGGGGCGAGCTGGTACGCCGTCCCCGCAGAACGCGCCGCCGAGGTCGTCACCTTCCCCGCGTTGACCCGCGTGCCCGGCGCGCCCGGCCACCTGCTCGGCGTCTTCGCGCACCGCGGCGAGGTCATCCCGGTCATCGACCTGGCGAGCCTCGCCGGCTCCAAGCCCGAAAAATCGGGCCGGGCGGTGCTGGTGCGGCTGCCGCGCGGCGCCGTCGCCATCACCGCGAGCAAGGTCGCCGGGGTCTCGCCCATCACCGGCACCTTCGAGCCCTTGGGCCAGAGCGGCGTGCACGCGCACCTCAAGGGCCCAGCGAAGTCTCCACAGCACGACGTCGCGGTCATCGAGCCGGAAGGCCTGTTCGACTTCTTGAGCCAGGGCGGCTGACTTGAGCGAGGCCCCGGTCGGCAGCGGCCTGGTGCTGTGCTGGGTAGGAGATTTCCGCCTAGCGTTCCGCGCCGCCGACGTGGTGGCGGTCGAGGCGATGCCCAGCTCGAGCGAGATGGCGGTGATGGCGCGCACGGCGTTTGCGCTTCCGCCCGCACCGGGGAAGATGGTGGTGCCCGATTCAGGGGTCGGTGTGGTGGTCGATGCTCTCGAGGTCACGGGGGAAGAAGTGTCGAGCACGCTGAAGCCGCCGGAGTTGCTCGCGCGCCGCCTCGCCGCGCTCGCGGGGTTCGTCGAGCTCCGGCGCGAGCTGTGGCCGGTCTTTCACCTCGCCGCATTCGCCGAGATGCTTCGCGACCGCGCGCGCGAAGCCGAAGCCGGGACGGGGGAGGGCACGACATGAGCGCGCCGCGAGAGGGCGTCCACCTCACCCGCTGGGTCACCGCGCCGTCGACGTTGAGCGGCATCGTCGGCGCCGGCCTCGCCGTGCTGTACGGGTCGCTGACCATCGACTTGAAGCCCGACAGCGTGATGGGCTTCGTGCTGATCGCGGCCGTCTTCGTGGGCATCGGTCTGGTGGGCGGGGACCGCGACGAGCAGCGCGCGCTCTTCACCCTCAAGAACGTCCTGGCAGGGCGGCTGCCGGCCGACACCGAGCACCTCTCGCGCGCGGTGAGGGAGCTCTTCGCGTTCCCGGATCGCGCCTTCGCCATTCACGTGCGCTGGTGGATCTTCGGCGCCGCGTGCATCGCGCTCAGCTACGCGCTGGTGCTCGGGGGCACCTGGGCCATGGCGGGCCGCCTGGCGTTCCTGGGGCTCGCGCTCGCGCCCGTCACCGGGCTCCTCAATTACCTGCTGTTGCTGCTGCGCTCGCGCTCCGCCATCGAGCGCGTGATGGCGATGGGGCTCACGCCCACGCAAGTGATCGACGCGCACCCGCCGCACCGGCTGCAGCTGACGCGGCGCTTGATGATCTTCACCGCGATCAGCGTGCTCACCCCCACGCTCATGCTCGCCGACTTGTCGATGCACCGCACCACCCGCGTGGTGGAGCAGATGCTCGACCGGGGCGGCGACCGGCAGGAGGACGTCATCCGCGGGCTGTCGGTGAAGAGTCAAGTCGCCGGCGGCGTGCTGGTGACGTTGCTCATCGGCGTCATCCTCGCGTCGGGCTTCGTGGCGGGATCGGCGCTGGTGGACCCGATGCAGCGCATCGCCGAAGCGTCGGCGCGCGTGGCCCGCGGCGAGCTCTCCCGCACCCCGCTGGTGCCGGCCGAGGACGAGGTGTGGGCCGCCTCGGCCGCGTTCACTTCCATGCACCGGCAGCTCGGCGACGCGGTGGGGCAGCTCAAGCGGGCGAGCTTGAAGATCGCCTCCACCACCCAGCAGATGTCGGCGACCTCGAGCAAGCACGGGGACGGCGCGCTGGCCCAGGCGAGCGCGCTCGCCGAGACCTCCGCCACCACCGAAGAGCTGGCGCGCTCCGCTCGGCAGATCGCCGAGAACGCGCAGGACGTCGCCCAGATGGCGCAGCAGACGCTCTACGCGGCGCAGGGCGGCATGCGCAGCGCGGACGCGTTCTTGCTCTCGATGGACAAGATGCGCGAGGGGAACCAGGCGATCGCCGACTCGGTGGTGCGCCTCAACAAGCGCGTTCAGCAGATCGGCAAGATCGTCGAGTTCATCAACGGCATCGCCGACAAGTCGGACCTGCTCGCGCTGAACGCCGAGCTCGAGGGCACCAAGGCCGGCGAGGTGGGGCGCGGCTTCTCGCTCGTCGCCGCGGAGATGCGCCGGCTCGCCGAGAGCGTGATGCGATCGACCCGCGAGATCGCCCGCTTGATCGAAGAGATCCGCGACGCGACCAACGCCGCGGTGATGGCCACCGAGGCGGGCGTGAAGGCCACCGACCGCGGCAGCACCTTGGCCCAGAAGGTCACCGAGAGCCTGAAGGTGATCCTCGACTTCGCCGCGCAGACCACCGACGCCGCGCGCTCCATCTCGCTCGCCACCCAACAGCAGCAGAGCGGACCGACCAGCTCGCCCAGGTGATGGCCAGCATCCTCGACGCGACCCACGAGGGCGCGCGCGCGTCGCACGAGGTCTCGCAGGCCAACACGGACCTCTCCTCCCTCGCGCAAGACCTCGAGCAGGTCGTCGAGCGGCTCTCGGTGTCGGAATGAAGACGCGCTCCTGGCTCATCCTGCCCAGCTCGGTCGGCCCGTCGCTCGCCGCGTTCGTCGCCGCGTACTACGGCTCCATCGTCCTTCGCATCCCGCCGAGCCTGCTCGTCGCGTTCTTCGTCATCACCACGTTCGCCGTGGCGCTCGCGGTGGTCTACGGCCAGGTGCAGGCGCGGCTCCGGCTGCGCCAGCTCAAGGCGCTCGAGAAGCTCGCGCCCAAGGCGGTCCCTCCGGTCGGGCTGCTCCAGGGCGCGGTGCGGACACGCAGTTCTGGGTCGGCATCGGCTGCTGGGTGGTCTGCGCCGGCCTGGTCGGGTTCGGGCTCAAGGCGTGGGCGCCGGAGCAGGTGAGCGTCGGGCTCTCGCTCCAAATCTGGGGGCTGGGGCTCCTCTTCGGCCCGCTCTCGAGCCTGCTCTCCTACTTGATGATGGTCGGCCGGGGCCGGCTGCTCGTGCGGCAGATCGCCGCGCGCGGCCTCACCGCGGCGCAGGTGCTCGAGGCCTACCCGCCGCGGCGCGCGCAGCTCAAGGCGCGCCTGGTGGCGTTCACCGCCATCTCGGTGATCGCGCCGGCGCTGATGACGGCGCAGGTCACCGCCGCGCTGAGCGAGCGCATGATCGAGCGCGTCTCGGCGGTGAAGGACGTCGACCAGCAGCGGCGCATCGCGGAGCAGGAGACCACCCGCGGGCTGGTCGACATGTCGGTGCTCTTCACCATCGTCTTCGCGCTGGCGATGGCCACCGCCCGCATGGGCGGCAAGGCGCTGGGAGATCCGATGCGCGAGGTGGCCGAGCGGGCGGCGCGTATCGCGCGGGGCGAGCTGACCCACGACGGCGTGCTGCCCGCCGAGGACGAGGTGTGGGCCGTCTCGGGGGGCTTCAGCACCATGCAGCTGCGCTTGAGCGAGGTGATGGCGCGGCTCAAGAGCGCGGGCGCGTCCATCGGCTCCACCACCGAGCAGATCGTCGCCACCTCCAGCCGCTACGAGGCCGGCGCCAGCGACCAGGCGCAGTCGCTCAACGCGACCTCGGCCACCACCGAGGAGCTGGCCCGCAGCGCGCAGCAGATCACCCAGAACTCGGGCCAGGTGCAGAGCATTGCCCAGCAGACGCTCGAGGCGGCGCGCAACGGCCAGACCAGCGCCGAGGCGTTCTCGCAGTCGGTGGACCGCATCCGCCAGGACAACCAGGCCATCTCCGACTCGGTGCTCAAGCTGAACAAGCGGGTCCAGCAGATCGGCAAGATCGTCGAGTTCATCAACGGCATCGCGGACAAGTCGGACCTGCTCGCGCTCAACGCCGAGCTCGAGGGCATGAAGGCGGGCGAGGTCGGCCGCGGCTTCTCGTCGGTGGCGGCGGAGATGCGCCGGCTCGCCGAGAACGTGCTCGAGTCGACCAAGGAGATAGAGGGGCTGATCGAGGAGATCCGCGAGGCGACCCACGCCACGGTGTCGGCCGCCGAGGTCGGCATGAAGGCGACCGAGCGGGGCGCGGCGCAGGCCGAGGAGGTGCTCGCCTCGCTCGGCATCATCGTCGACGTGGCGGGCCGCACCTCCGAGGCGGCGCGCGCCATCTCGTTCGCCACCCAGCAGCAGCAGACGGGCACGCTCCACCTGTCGGAGGCGATGGTCGACATCCTGCGCATCACCCAGGAGAACCTGGGCGCGGCGCGGGACGTGGTCGGCGCCAACTCGGAGCTGGCCCACCTGGCGCGGGATCTTCGGAAGGTGGTCGAGCGGTTCCAGGTCAACTGACGGACGGCGGCGATGTCACAGAGTCGCGATCGACTTCTCAACCAGTTTCGCGAGCTCGCCCACGAGCGGTTGGACCGCGTCAGCCGCTCGTTGATGGACTTGGAGTCCGGGCCCAACCCCGAAGCCGGCAAGAGCACGCTGCGCGAGCTGCACGGCCTGAAGGGCGAAGCGCGCATGATGGGCTTCGCGGCGATCAACGCCATCGTCCACGAGATGGAGGAGCTGGTGCGCTCCGCCGAGAAGGGCGGCTTCGCGCTCACCGGCGGCTCCACCGACGCCCTGCTCGCCGCGTCCGACGCGGTGCGCTCGCTGGCGCAGGTGTCGCCCGGCGCCGACGCGGCCGTCACTCCTGGGGCAGAGGTGGAGAAGCTGGTCGACTGGCTCAAGCAGCGCACCGGCGCCGAGCTCAAGCGGCTGGGGGAGCCCGCGCCGACCGCGCCGGCCCCGCCGCCCAAGCCGAGCGCGCCCGCGCCCGAATCGCCCGCCGAGCCCGCGGCGGCGGCGGGCAAGGCGCCGAAGAAGAAGGCCGAAGGCTCGGTGCGCATCGACCAGCGCGTGCTCGAGCTGCTCACCTCGTCGGTGAGCAACCTGGTCCAGCTGGCGCGCCGGCGCGAGCTGCAGGCGGCGCGGCGGCTGGCGCTGGCCCGGGAGCTCGCCGCCTTGGCCCGCGCCGCCGAGGACCTGGGGCCGAAGGCCGCCGCCATCGCCTCCCGCCTCGGCCGCGCCAAGGAGCTCGCCGCCGAGCTGCACCGCGAGGGCAAGCTGCTCGCGAACGAGGAGCTGCGCGACCTGAGCGGGCTCGCCGAAGAAGTGCAGACGATGCGCATGCTGCCGTTGTCGGTCGTCTTCGAGCCCTACCCGCGCATGGTGCGCGACCTGGCGAAGGAGCTGGGCAAGGAGGTGGAGCTGAAGGTCGAGGGCGAGGACGCCCGCGCCGATCGCTCGGTCTTCGACACGCTCAAGGACCCGCTGCTGCACCTGGTGCGCAACGCGCTCGACCACGGGCTCGAGCACCCCGAGGAGCGGCAGCGCGCCGGCAAGCCGCCCCGCGGCCGGCTCACGCTCAAAGGCCACCGCGACGGCGACCGCCTGGTGGTCCGCGTGGAGGACGACGGCCTTGGGCTCGACCCGGCGCTGCTGCGCAGGGCCGCCGTCAAGCGCGGCCTGATGGACGAGCCGGCCGCGGCGGCGCTCACCGACACGCAGGCCCGCGACCTCATCTTCTTGCCCGGCTTCACGTCGAAGGACGCGGCGAGCGATCTGTCGGGGCGCGGGGTGGGGCTCGACGTGGTCCGCGTCAACCTGCAGGCGATGGGCGGCGACGTGA
>CAZEDU010000035.1:0-29538 GCA_964511185.1 uncultured Myxococcaceae bacterium
GCGGTGGTGCTGCGCTCGGAGGCCGACCTGCCGATGCTCGACGCCGCGCCGTGGTCACCGGGGCGGACCCGCGTGGTGACCGCGCACCAGATGGGCGGCTGCGCGATGGGCGGTGACCCGGCGCGCTCGGTGGTCGACTCGACGCTCAGGTACCGCGGCCTCGACAACCTGTTCGTGGTCGATGGCTCGGTCTTTCCCACCGCGCTCGGCGTGAATCCGCAGGAGACGATTTTTGGTCTGGCGCGTTGGGCCGCGGCGCACGTGAAGGCCGCCGTTTGAGGGCGGCGACGGCGTGTAAAGAGCGCGAGGTTCGAAGTGGTGTACGACAGCGGCCTTCAGCTGGAGCGTGGGTGCTCCACAGCGCTCCATCATTTGGTCGAAGACGCGGAAAATGCAGCGGTTCTCAGCTGGCACCCGCCTTGCCTTGGCGGACGGCAGGAGATCGCCATGGAGCAGTCGTCCGAGAGCCCGAATTCATCGATGGTGCGCGTGGAGCGCGATCCGGATGGCGCGCTGAGCCCGGAGGAGTGCGTTCGTGAGGGAACGCGCCGTCAGTTGGTGCGGAACATCGGGCTGCTCGTGTTGCCGACGGTGATGTTGAGCTTGGTGGCGGGGCTGGGGATGTCCGCGCGCGCGCCGATGCCTGCGCCGGCGTCGGTTGTTGCTCCCGAGGTCGTGGCCGCCCCGGTCGCCGTGCCCGCGCCTGTCGAGCCGAAGCCCGTCGAGCCCGCGGTCGACGCGGCGAGCCCGCCGGGGGTGTCGAAGCGGGTGAAGGCGAACGAGCGGCGGGTGGAGCGTCGACGGGTCAAGACCGCCGCGCGCGGGCAGTGAGCGTCCGTCACAGCCCGTCGTTCGGCTCGAGCACGTCGTGCTCTTCCTTCGCCGGCGCGGGCGCGAGCTTTCGGGCCGGCAACTTCGGCGATCGCTGAATCTCTCCCGGCGGGAACTTGCCGGTGCTCGTGACGTACGACTTGGGTTTCTTCGCTGCGCGCTTGGCGGTGCCCTGCGCGTAGGTCAGCTCGCCACCGGGAGCGATGCTCACCTCCGAGCCGTCGCAGAACCACCACGCGGTGCGTCCCTTCTCGTCCTCCGCCGCGTAGAAGATCTTCGCCGCGGTCGCAGCGCCGCGGCACGTCCGCGCGCGTGCTTCCTCGCGCTTGGTGTCTTGCTCCACCTTCCACTTGTCCAGATCTCGCTTGGCGCGCGCGAACGGCAACAGCTCCGGCCCCGCCTCCAGACGACGGCGCGTCTGCGCGGCGAGCTCCTCCGCCTGGCGCGCTGGCTCGGTCAGCTCGAGCTTCTCGTCGAAGCCGCAGTCTCGCACCGCGGCGAACGCGGCCTCGTGCGCTGCGAGCGGCGCCGGCAGCCGCTCGAGCCCTTGCTCCAGCATCGTGACGTGCTCGTCGGCCCACATGCCGGTGAAGCCCGCCGAGGTCACGCCGAGGAAGTCGATGAGCAGCGCGTTCATCGACTCCAAATCGTTCTTCAAAAGCCGCGGATCGGCGCCGCAGATGTCGGCCTTGGGATAGGTCCGATACGTCGCCTTCTTCGTTCCCAGCTCGAGCGTTTGCTCAGCGGGTGGAACGATTCGCTTCTTCCCACATCCCGCTACAAGGACGACCAACAGGAGCAGCCATCGCACAGGGCGCTGAATCACGAACAAGACGGTAGCACGCGATCTGGTAAATAGAAGGTCACTCCCGTGGGCGGCCAAGAAACCCGAATCACCAAGATCTCCAAGCTTCAGGAGCGGATCGCCGGCAGTGCGGGGGTCAGCTGCCTGGTGACGATCCACGGCCCTGATCTGGGGAAGAAGTACATCCTCGACGAAGAGGAGTTCACCATCGGCCGCGATGTGAAGAACAACATCGTGGTCGACTTGGACAACGTCTCGCGTCGCCACGCGAAGATCATCACCCGCGCCGGCAAGTCCTACGTCGTCGACCTGGGCTCGACCAATGGGACCTACCTGAACGACGCCGAGGTGCTCGAAGAGACGCCGTTGCGCAGCGGCGATTACGTGAAGGTCGGTGGATCGATCTTCAAGTTCCTCTCGGGCGGGAACATCGAGAGCCTCTACCACGAGGAGATCTACCAGCTCACCATCGTCGACGGCCTCACGCAGGTGAACAACAAGCGCTACTTCCTCGAGTTCCTCGAGCGAGAGATGGGCCGCTGCCACCGGTACAACCGGGCGCTGTCGCTCATCATGTTCGACATCGATCACTTCAAGAAGATCAACGACGTCAACGGCCACCTGGCCGGCGACTACGTGCTGCGCGAGATGGCGAGCGTGGTGAAGCAGCGCATCCGCAAGGAAGAGTGCTTCGCGCGGTACGGCGGCGAGGAGTTCGCGGTGGTGATGCCGGAGGCGGGGGGCGAGAACGCGCGCCGCTTCGCCGAGAAGGTCCGCCGGCTGGTGAGCGATCACCCCTTCGCGTTCGAGGGCAAGGAGATCAACGTCACCGTGTCGCTCGGCGTCGCGGACATGACGGGCGAGATGACCGAGCCGCTGCAGTTCATCAAGGTCGCCGACCAGAACCTGTACAAGGCGAAGAAGGCGGGCCGAAACCGAGTGGTGGGGTGAGGGCTCGTGCCCGACGGGGACAGTCCCTTTCAGGGACAGTCCCCAGTTGAGATGCGCTCGTTCGTCGCCATTGATTTGTCGGCTGAGGCGGGTCGAGCGCTGCAGGCGCTCCTCGAGTCGGTGCGGTCGATGGCGCCGCACGCCCGCTGGGTCCGGCCCGAGCAGGCGCACCTGACGCTCTCGTTCTTGGGAGATGTCGCGGAGGGCGAAGCGGGTTCGTTGGCGCGAGCGCTCGATGACGCGGTGAAGGCCTTCGCGCCTTTCACGCTCGACTTGGGCGGTGCGGGCACGTTCGGTCCGCCGTCTCACCCGAAGGTCCTCTGGCTTGGCCTGGCCGAGGGCGCAGAAGCCCTCTCCGCTCTGCAGCGCGCCGTCCAAGCCGCGCTCGAGCAGGTGCTGCCGGCTTGGCGCGAGGCGCGCGACTTCACCGCCCACCTCACCTTGGCGCGGGCGAAGGGGCAGCGTGGAGACCGCGCATTGGCCGCCTGCCGCGAGCAGCTTCGTCACTTCTCCTTGGGCGCAAGCCCTGTCGAGGCGGTGCGGCTGTACAAGAGCCAGCTCAGCGCCAACGGCGCGACGCACGAGGTGCTGCACGTGGCGCGGCTGGGCGGGTGACTGTCGTCGAGGCGTGTCCGCCGAGAGCCGCTCTCGGATGTGCCGGGCCCGCGAGCGCCGCAATGCCCTGGCGGACCAACGGCGTCCGGCTGTGGTCGTCTCCCGCCAAGCGCGCTTCACCGAGGCGCGCCTTCGGTTCGGATTCGCCGGCCGAGCGAGCGGTCACAAGAGGAGCACCGCGGCGAGGCGCGCGAAGCTGCTACTGTCGCCTCGATGAGCTTCGGCGCGATTCTGCTGCTCGCTTTTGGCTTGGCGATGGACGCGACCGCGGTGTCGGCGGCGCGAGGGCTGGCCACGAAGAAGCTCCTGCTGCGCCACGTCGTCTCGGTCGCCCTGTTCTTCGGTGGGTTCCAGGCGCTCATGCCGCTGGTCGGCTGGCTCGTCGGTCACCAGGTCGGGCCGCTCGTCCAGGCGTGGGACCACTGGGTGGCGTTCGTGCTGCTCGGGGCCATTGGCGGAAAGATGCTCTGGGAGGCCAGGGCAGGGCACGAAGTCGAGGTGGCTTCGCAGGACGTCGATCTCTTCGGCACCAAGGTGATGCTGACGCTCGCGGTCGCGACCAGCATCGACGCGCTGGCGGTGGGCGTCACGCTCCCGATGTTGAACGCGCCTTTTCTGCTCTCGCTCGCGACCATCGGCGTCACGACGGCGCTGCTCAGCGCGCTCGGCCTGTTCGCGGGGCGCCGCTTCGGCTCGCTCTTGGGGAAGCGGCTGGACGTCGTGGGGGGCCTGGCTCTCATCGGCCTCGGCACGAAGATTCTGGTCGAGCACTGCTTGGGGTGAGCGCCCGGCCGCTGCGCCGCCTCGCGGCCAAGAGCCCGAGCAGGGCCAACCAGAGCGGCACGGCACCCGTCGAGCTGCAGCCGCAGCCCACCCCGAGCTGGAGCGGCGCTCCGCACTGCACCTCGACCTCGAAGGTCTGCGCGTCGCTGCTGGCGCCGTTGGTCGCTCGAATCGACACGACGTGCGTGCCCGCCTGCGTCCGCATCGGAAGCCAGCGGACTTCGCCTGTCGCGCGGTCGATCGCCATCCCCTCGGGGTTGGCCTCGCTCCCCTCCCACTCGATGGGGCCGTGACCCGACGCCACCGCGCGGCCGTGCGGCCCGTAGGTGAACGGCACGCCGCAGCTGGCGGGCAGGCGCGGCCCCGGCTGGGTCACGACGTGCACCGACGGAAGCCCGCCCTCCATCGCCATCACGAAGGCCGCGTCGCGGCAGGCGAGCCCCAAGGCGTCTTCGACCACCCAGCGCCCGGCGTGGTAGCCGGCCGTCGTGTACGTCCGCTGCACGAGCGGTGATGTCTCGGTGCGGTCGTCGAACTCCCATCGGCGCGAGAGCGCGTGCCCGTCCGGCGAGCGGCTCCAGCCGACGTACGTCGCGACCAGCGGCACGTCGCCCGCGGCCGGGATGGCCGAGGCGGAGCACTCGGGTGGCAGCGCGCCGTTCTGCGTCACCACCACCTCGACCGAATCGGTCGCGGTGAGGCCGGCCCCGTCCACCGCGGTGAGCCGCACGTGGTAGCGGCCCGGCGCGAAGGTGACGCTCGGCGCGTCGTCGTTCGACAGCTCGCCGTTCGCGAAGTCCCACGCCAACGCGAGGATCGGCGCGTCCCCCGCCTGGCAGTCGCACGAGAACTGCACCGTGAGCGAGCCGTCCCCGGTCAGCGCGGACGCGACGATGCGCGCGGTCGGCGGCAGCGCGCCGCCGGGGCCCAGCACCCGAATGGGTTGGCTCGCGGTGTCCGACGCGCCGTAGGCGTCGAAGGCGGTCAGGGAGGCGACGTATCCGCCGGGTAGGACGTACGGGTGGCTCGGCGCCGCTTGGGTGTCGGGGGCGGTGCCGTCGCCGAAGCGCCAATGGAAGAAGAGCGGCAGGGCCGACGGGTCGGCCTGCGACTGGCTCCCATCGAAGAAGACCTGCAGCGGCGCCGGGCCCAGCGTCGGGTTCGCGTCGATGCGCGCGACCACCGCGGTCGGCGCGCGGGCCACCACGTCGACGGTGAACGGGTACGTGTCGACGCCGAACGCATTCCGCGCCGCGACGCACACCGCGGTGGCGCCCTCTTGATTGGGCGTCCACACCACCGCGCCCGACACGGCGTCGACTTGGAAGCCCGCCGGACCGCCGCAGGTCTCGAAGGTGATGGGGCCGGGCCCGTAGGCGGTGATCGCCCGGAGCGCGTTGTAGAGGTAGGGCGCGCCGACGGCCGCTTTCAGGTTGGCGTCGCGCACGATGAGCGGCGGCACCTGCCCGTTGACGACGATGTTCTGGAGCGAGCCCTGAATCGAAGGCGCCGCGATGTCGCGTGCCTGAAGGCTCTGCAGCCCCACCGTCGCGAAGCGCACGCCCGCCGGGAAGAGCCGCACGCCGTTGTCCGCGGCGGTGAACGGGGTCGCGGGCGGAAGCTGAGCGAGCGCGTCGGATGAGGTGAAGGCGATCGTCCCCCGATAGCCGCTGGCGACGTTGCCGAAGGCGTCGCGGACCTCGACCGTCACGTCGCTGGTGCGGCCAACGTCGATCGGCGAGGACACTCCGGACAAGAGGAGCGACGCCGCCGCGGCCGGCTCGACCACGATTCCCGTCTGGCTGCCGGTCAAGGCGAGCGCGTCGGTGGCGACGAGCGACGCGACTCCCACGGTGAGCAACGTCGCGGGGAAGGTGTGAGCGCCGTTGTCGCCCGCGACGAACGTGTACGCCGGCGGAAGCGACGCCTGCGCGTCGGACGAGGTGAGGGTGACCGTGCCGGTGTAGCCCGTCGCGGTGTTGCCGAAGGCGTCGATCGCGGTGACGGTGACGGTTCCGCTCTGGCCGGCGACGGTGGGGGACGGAAAGCCCGCAACCTGCAGGGCCACCGCGGACCCGCCGAGCACGGCCTGGGGTTGCGCCGCGCTGGTCAGGCCGCTCGCGCTCGCGGTGACGAGCGGCGAACCGGCGAGCGTGTCGCGGTAATAGAACGACGCGGAGCTGCTCGCGCCGGAGTTGATCTGCACCGACGTGACGGAGCTGCCGGTGCAGGTCGGCGTGGTCCAGAACGTCCCGGTCGCGTGCGTGCTCGACAGGTTGACGGTCACCGCCGAGCTCACTGGAATCGGCACGCCGCCCGCGCCCTGCGCCTGAACGACCAGCGCGCCGGAGCAGCCGCCCGCGGGCAGGGTGTGCGCCGAGTTGGTGAAGGCGAGCTGGGTGGGCGCGCCGCTGTGGTCGAGCGTGATGTCGGTGATGTCGCGCGCGATGGTCGAGTCGACGTTCAACGCGGCGGACGGCTGGTCGTCGAGCTCGAGCCCCAGCCACACGTAGCGGACGTTCGTGTCGCCCAACAGCATGGGCGTCCCCAACGTCGCCGGCCCCTTGTCGATGAGCGCGCTCCACGTCCCTGCGGTGGGCGCGGTGCGGTAGGTGACGCGCGCTTGGCCCAGCGTCGAGGCGCCGTTCAGCGTGAGCGAGTTCAGCGTGGCCGACGCCCCCAAGTCGTAGTGGCGGGAGTAGAAGCCCTTGGCGAGCGGCGTGTGGATCTGCGCGTAGAGGACGCTCGCGGTGGGTGCGCCGGTGTTGCCGCCCATGGCATAGAGGAAGCCGTTGTGCGCCGCGACCTGCAAGGTGTCGCGCCCGCTCGAGAGCGCGGCGACGGGGCTGAACCCTCCCAGCGTGCCGTCGGAGAGAATCGCCGAGGACTCGACCGCGCTCAGCTCGTCCGAGCCGGTCCACCCGCCGGCGTAATAGAGAAAGCCGTTCCACACCGCCGCGCGGCCCAGGTACCGGCCGGAGGAGAGGCTCGGCCCCTTCGTCCAGCTCCCCAACGTCCCGTTGGCCTGAATCGTCGAGATTTGCGTGTCGGCGAGGCCCGGGTTGGCACCGCCGGACAAGGTGCCGCCGAGCAGGTAGACGCGGCCGTTGTAGACCTGGACCGCGTGCCCGGTTCGAGCCGTGGTGAAGCTCGTCCCGCCCGACCCCCAGGCGCCGAGGCTGTGGTCGGACTGAACGGTCGCCATCTGAATGCCCGCGGTCGGCGTCAGGCAAAAGCCCGGAGGGCCGGACGAGCAGCCGCCCACCACGTAGACCCTTCCGCCATAGGCGAACGAAGCGTGGCCGAAGCGCGCCGAGATGGAGGTCGTGGTCGTCCAGCTCGAGAGGGTGCCATCGGTGTTGATCAGCGCGTACTCGACCGAGTCGAGGGGGTTCGTCCCGTCGGTGCCACCGATGACGTAGAGGTAGCCGTCGGAGACGACCGCGGTGGCGTGCCCGCGCCCGACGTTGAGCGGCGTGGTGTTGGCCCAAGAGGCGACGGTTCCGTTGGCGTTGAGCGTGCCGACCGAGACGGTGGTCTGCACGCCGGTGTTGCAGGGGTTCGAGTTTCCGTTGCAGCCGCCGATGACGTAGAGGCGGCCGTTGTGGGCGACCGAGGTGTGGCCATCGCGCGCCGCCGGGAGCGCGGTCGTCGAGGCGAAGGCGCTCAGCGTGCCTTCGGTCGAGATCGGCGCCGACGCCACCGACGCGAGGAAAGAGCCGTCGTCACCGCCCAGCGTGAAGAGGTACCCGTTGCTCTCGACGAAAGAGTGCTTGTACCGAACGCTCGGCAGGCTCGTCGGCGCGGGCGTCGTCCACGGCGCTATCGAGCCGTCGAGCTCGATGCGCGCCGACGTCACGGCCGAGGAGGTGAACGTGGTGCCGTTCGATGAGCCCCCGCCGACGAACAGCATTCCGTTTCGCACGACCGCGGCGGTTTCGGTCAGCGCCGAGGGAAGCGCGCGGGTCGCGACCCAAGCCCCCAGCGAGCCGTTCGAAAGAATGGGCGCGTACTGAATGTCTCCGAGCACCGACGCCCCTTGACCGCCGATGACGTAGAGGCGGCCGTTGTAGAGCACCGAGGCATGCTCTTCTCGGCCCGTGTTGAACGCGCTGGTCGTGGCCCACGCGCCGAGCGTCCCGTTGGCGTTGATCGGCGCGTAGATGACGCTGTCGAGGTAAGAGCCGTCGGCGTCCGAGCCGCCGATGACGTAGAGAAACCCGTCGTTGGCGAACGCGGTCGCGTTGCGCCGAGCTTGCGGCAGCGAGGTGGTGGCGGTGAACGAGCCGACCGCTCCCGTCGACGTCGAAATCGGCGCGAACTGCACGTCGGACAAGTAGGTGCCGTTGTGTCCGCCGATGACGTAGAAGTAGTCGTTGTAGACGACGACGTTGTGGCTGCCGCGAGGGTTCGAGAAGGTCGTCGCGTTGTTGGTGAAGGCGCCGACGGTGCCCGCCGCGCTGACCGTCGCGTACTGAATCGTGTTCAGGTGGCCCGAGCCGGCGCTCCAGCCGCCGACGACGTAGAGGCGGTTGTGATGAACCACCGCCCCCAAGTCGCGCCGGCCGGTGGCGAAAGAGGTCGTCGCGGCGAACGTCCCCAAGTGCGCGCCGCTGTCGATTCGACCGCGTTCGACGTCGGCGATCTGCGCGCCGCTGACTTGACCGCCCACCACGTAGACGTGGTCGTTGTAGTGCGCGACCTGGCCCTCTTCGACGGCGCGCAGCAGGTCGCCCGGCCAACCCGTGCCTGGAATGCCGCGGAAGGCGCCGAGCCGGCCGCCGGGCAGCAAGGGGGCCGCGTAGCCCCGGCTCGACGCGGTGCCCGCTTGAAAGCCGCCGAGCAGGTACAGGTAGCCCCGCGCGGCGAAGGCCATGTGGACGCCCATGGTCACCGGCAGCGTCGGGCCCGCGGTCCACGCGCCGAGCGAGCCGTCGGCGTTGATCAGCGCCACCTCGGTGCCGTTCAAGAAGCCGCCGTTGTCGCCGCCCAACACGTGGATGTAGCCGTCGTAGGCGACCGCGACGTGATCCGCGCGACCCGTCGAGAGCGCGCTCGTCGCGGTGAAGGTGCCCAACGTGCCGTCGGCGTGGATGGGCGCATACGAGACGGTGCTGGTCGGCGCGGGGAGGCCGCCGATCGCGTACGCGTAGCCCTTGTGCATCAGGAACACGTGGTCGTGCTTCGCGCCGAAGGAGTTGAGCGGCGTCCACGAGGGGCTCAAGGAGCCGTCGGGCTGAATCGCGGCCATCAGCACGCTGTCGTGCGACGTCGCGCAGCTCGACGAGGTGCAGCCGCCGGTGACGTAAATGCGCCCGCTGTAGACCGCCGCGGACACGCCGTGCCGGCCGCTCGGCAAGGCCGTGGTGGTGGTGAACGGGCCGATCGACCCGTCGGTGTCGATCGGCGCCATCTCGACGCTGGTGGTTTGGGTCGTGCCGTTGATTCCGCCCACCACGTAGATGAAGCCGTTGTGGACGACCACGCCGTGGCCCTTGCGCGCGGTGAGCAGCTGATGCGTGTTCTGCACGAACCCCGAGACGCCCACGCCGGTCGGCTGCCGCTGCAGCCGGTTCGCGCTGGCCGCGGTGTTCTGCTCGAAGTTGCCCCCGGACTGGAAGTCGTCGTCGGTGGTGACGATGACCGCTGGGTCGATGCTGATGGGGTAGTGGAGCGCGCTCAACCCGCGCGCGTTCAAGGTGATGCGGTTGCCTTCGAGCGCGAACTGGGCGACGGGCCCGGTCGGCTCGCCGGACGCCTGCCGCACCGTGGGCGCCGGAACCTGAAAGAGGAGCCGGGTGCGCGGCGCTGACCGGCGCGCGCGATCGAGCCGCGCCCGGCTCTCCGCGTCGCTCGCGCTGACTTTCGACCAGAACGTCTCATCGACGCCCCAGAAGCCGATGTTGCCTTGTGCGTCGAGGCGCGCCTCGAGCCCGGGCGCGTCCCACTCCCAGGCGAACGACAGCGCGTCGCCGATGGGCTGGGTGAGGACGATGTCTTCCTTCACGCCGGCGGCGTGCGCTGAATAGACATACGCGGCGCGGCCCGAGTCGAAGAGGTACCGCGCGCCTCCCTTCGCCGACTCCGGCGTGGGCCCGTGCACCAGGCGCAAGGTGAGCGCCTGGGCGGGGCTCTGACGGCGGACCGTGAGATCCGGGCGGCCCGCGGGCAGCTCGGCGGTGTACCGCTTCGAGCGCGCTCGCCAGCCGCCGGCCTTCTCTTGCCACGCGCGCTCTCCGGCGAGCGCGGGCATGAGCGCACGGTCCGCCAGCGCGGCTTCGAGCGCGGGCGTGGCCTCGAGGCTGCAGCCGAGCCAAGCGGCGGTGGTCGCTACGAGCACCAGCCCATAGCGTGCGCACCCGAGCGCATGACGGGTGGATGACAAGCGAGCTCTCCCGAGGTTCGGAAGTGAAGATATCAGTGGGCACACTGCGGCCTATGGCCATCAACGGGCGGCGACGGTGTGCGTGTGGTTGGACTGGTGCGAACGTGGGTCGCGCACCGCCGAGCGGCGCGGTCGCTACTTCACTTCGAAGAAGCCGTCTTTGATCGTCACGCTCTGATCACCCGGCTCGCCCGTGTCCTGGCGGTTGTAGAGCTCGAACCCGGTGGGCCAGTGCTGAAACACGCCGGCCTTGAGCGCGAAGATCCACCTGCCGGGCTTCAGCGTGCTCGATCCGTAGACCTCGGGCGGAATCGGCGGCAGCGCCATCGACTGCCGGCTGGCCGGCATCACCACCCGCCAGAGGAACTTCGGGTCGCCGAGGAACTCGCTCGGCATGTGATCCATCACGAACGACTCGACGTAGGTCGCGCGCGGGTCGACGTTCCACGACACCTGCAGCGGATCCGTCCTCACCTGAGGTGGAGCGTTGAACTTGCCGAGCGCGGGCGCGACGATGTTCGACGGACGCAGCAACGAGAACGTCGCGTCTTCGGTGGGGCCGCGACGGAACTCGGCGACCGCTTGGCCCGCCGGCAGATACGACTGGCCGGTGAAGAGGACGACCCTCACGCCCAGGTCGTCGAACGGCGCGGTGTAGTCGGGCCGCAAGAACTGGAGCGGCGCGAGCGCCTGCCGCTTCTGCCAGAACAGCGTCTTGTTGTGGCGCGTGAAGTAGAGGTACGCCTGAACGCGGCGATCTCCCGCCGCTGGGTTCTCGTACAGCTCGGAGTTCTCGACCTTCTGCACGGTGAGCGGCTTGTCGACCGCGTGGGTGAGGGTGATGTCCTGGTTCGTCTGGGTGCCCGGGCCCTTCACCGGCACGTCCTTCACCATGCCGATGCGCTTGGCCCCGGCGTCGATGTCGCGCTCCGACGCGAAGAGGTCGACGGCGCCTTCGGAGTAGCCCTCGACGGGAATCGAGAACGCGCCCGTCGCCGTCGGGCTGCCGTACCCGATGAAGTGCCGCGAGACCACCGCCACCGAGACGTCGATCGGATTCGCCGGCAGCGGCGAGACGGTGCCTTGAATGGTGCCGCGCAAGCTCGAGGGACCTAAGTTTTCGTACGTGCGCTCGAACCACAGCTCCTCGCCGGGGACGTCGACCAACGTGGTGACGCGGTAGAACGTCACCGCCTTGCCGTCGGCGTCGGTGCCCGGCTTGGCGAACGCCACCGTCACCGTCTTGGGGCCGGAGTGATCGCCGTCGAAGGCGACGTCGCCGTTCACGTCCACCCACTGCGCCAACCGCGGAGCGCCTTCGAGCACCACGAGCACCTTCTCGGCTGGCCCGTTGGGCTTGGCGAAGTGCCCGGTGTGCACGAGCAGCTGGCGCTGCTTCGGCGCTTCGAGCACGGGAGGCTGCGCCGGGGTGGGGTCGACGGCCGGGTCGGTGGGGTTGTCCGCCGGCGCATTCACCTCCGCTTGGCTCGGCGGGCTGCTTTCGCAGCCCAAGACACAGGCGACGACGAGCGCTGCGAAGAGCGGGCGGAGCCAGAAAGGAGAGGAGGGAGTTGCCATGGTGCCGCTGCTTTGCGGCGCGCGGGGGTGGCTTGTCAAGGCGCGCGAAGGCCGGGGACAGTCCCCAGTTAGCGCTCGCGCAGCTCGGCGAGCTTGCCCTTGATGCCAGGCAGCGACTGCGGCGGCATCTTGCCGAGCAGGTAGTGCACGGTGTCGTAGAGCGTCTCGTGCACGTCGCGCGCGGTGAAGCCGAGCTCGGCCTGCGCCTTCGACGCGTCGAGGTAGAAGAAGTGCTCGCCGACCTCGACCTCCTGCGGATCGATCGACGGCTCCAGCCCGCGCTTCTGGGCGAGCTTCTCGAGCAGCTGCGCGCCGAAGACGTTCGCCCGCGACGGCAGCTTCACGCGCGGCGCGGCCACCCCGGTGAGCCGCTCGAGCCGCCGGAAGAACGCCTCGAGCGACATGTTCACGCCCATCAGGTGCCGCCCGTACAGCTCGCCCTTCGTGAGCGCCGCGACGAAGGCGTCGGCCGCGTCGCGCACGTCGACGAACGACAGCCCGCCCGACGGCATCGCGGGGATGTCGCGCTGCAGGAACTTGAGCACCGTCCACGTCGAGGAGAGCCGGTCGTCGCCGGGCCCGAGGAGCAGGCTGGGGTTCAACACCACCAGCGGCAGCGCGTGCTTCCGGCAGTACTCGAGCGCGAGCTTCTCTTCGTAGATCTTCGACAGGTAGTACGGCCAGCGGCCCACCACGGTGAGCGGGTAATCGTCCGCCTCGGTGCGGACGCGCTCTTCCTTCGACACCGCGATGGTGCCGGACGTCGACGCGAGAACGATGCGCGGCTTCGCCTTCGACGCGACCACCGCCGACAAAAGCCCGCGCGTGCCGTCGACGTGCAGCGAGTACATCTCGCGCGCGTCCTTCGGCTGAAACGAGACCTTGCCGGCCAGGTGGTAGATGGCCTCGACGCCCGCCACCGCCTTGGCGACGAGCGCGGCGTCCTTCACGTCGCCGGGCAGGTACTCGACCTTGTCGATGAGCGCCTTGGGCGGCGGCGTCCGGCCGATGAGCCTCAAGCTGTGGCCGGCCGCGACCAGCTTGGGCACCAGGTGACTGCCGAGAAAACCACTGCCGCCGGTGACGAGGATCTTCAACTGTCGCCTCCCCCCGAGGTGCGCTTGGGCGCCTGGGGCCGCGCGTCGCGGCCTTCCGGAACGTAGGGAGCGCCGTCCTTGAGCGAGCGCACCGCGGCCTCGGCGATCTGCGTCACCACGCGGTAGCTGTCGGAGCGCGCGAGCCCTCGGGTGCGCTCGCGCAGCTCGTCGTACGCGAGCACCGGCCCGATGCGGACCTCCAGGCCCTTGCCCTTGGGCACGATCGCCCCCTTCGGCAGCGCGTCGTAGGTGCCCTTCAGGTACAGCGGCAGCACGTCCACCTGGAAGGTCAGCGCGAGGAAGCCGAGCGTCGGCTTGAACTCGAGCAGCTGCCCGTCGGGGGACCGCGTGCCTTCCGGGAAGATGAGCAGGTTGTAGCCTTGCTGCAGCGCCTCGCCGGCGAGCTTGAGCGACTCGCGCAGCGAGCCCGAGCGCGACATCGGAATCACGTTCGTGAAGTTCTCGAAGTAGGCGCGCTTGATCGGCGTGTCGAAGAAGTAGTCCCGCGCCGCGAGCGCCGCGAGCCGCTCCCCCTGCTCGCCGAGCACCACCTTGATGAGCCCCATGTCGAGGTGGCTGGTGTGGTTGGCGATGACGAGGAAGTTGCGGTTCTGCGGAATGAAGCTCTTGCCGGTGGTCTTCACGTCGAAGACGCCGCCGTAGAGCACCCGCTGGCCGAACGAGAGGAGCTGACGGCCGACGTTCGCGACCAGGTCCGGTACCGGAATCTCTTCGTCCTTCTCCTCGCGCGCCGCGACCGCCGCGGGCTTCCCCTTCGCCTCGGCGACCTTGCGGCCCGACGCGGCGATGAGCTTGCGCAGGTCCTCCACCGTCCCCACTTCCGTCAGGTCCTCGATCGCCGGCAGCGGCACCCCGGCCTGCTCGAGCGCCACCGACAGCTCGTTGAGCATCAGCGAGTCGAAGCCCAAGTCGGTCGACAGCTTCGCCTCCGGCCGCACCTCGGCGACCGGCCGCTGCACCACCTCGGCGATGAGCGGGTAGAGCCAGGACTCGACGCCGCCCTCCTTGGCGACCAGCTGCTTCTCGCGCGCCTTCTCGCCCGAGGCGGCCACGCGCTCGAGACGCCTGAGCTCTTCGACCACCTGCTTGCGCTTGACCTTCCGCGTGGACGTGCGCGGCAGCTCGCCGTCCCACAGCCGCAGCAGCTTGACGCGGCGGTAGAAGGGCAGGTCGGCCGACACCTTGCGGAAGTGCTCTTCGAGCTCGCGCCGCACCTCGTCGCGCGGCCGGTCTTTGTAGTCGGGCACGCACAGGCAGGCCACCTTCTCGCCGCCGCCGTCGTCGGGCAGCCCGACCACCGACAGCTCGTGGATGTGCGGGTGCTGGCCGTACAGCTCCTCGAGCTCGTCGGGGTAAACGTTCTTCCCGTTCGCGTCGATGATGACGTCCTTCTTGCGCCCCACCAGGTACAGCCGGCCTTGCGCGTCCAGCTTCCCCAGGTCGCCGGTGTGGAGCCAGCCCGCTTTCAGCACCGCCTCGGTCGCCTCGCGGTCTTCGAAGTAGCCGGCCATCACGTTCGGGCCGCGCGCGAGCACCTCGCCGATGCCGTGCTCGTCGGGGTCCAGGATGCGCAGCTCGATGCCGGGCAGCGCCTTGCCCACCGTGCCCGCCACGCGCTCGTTCTGCACCGGCGCGACCGCCAGCACCGGCGCCGCCTCGGTGAGGCCGTAGCCTTCGGTGATGTTGAAGCCCAGCGCGTGAAACGCCTCGTGCACCTCGTCGGGCAGCGCCGAGCCGCCCGAGACCAGGAACTTCATCTTGCCGCCGAGCTTCTGGTGCACCGGCCAGAAGAGCAGCTTGCCCAAGTTCAGGTCGCTGCGGTTCCTCAGCTCGGCGTTCGCCGCCATCAGCGCCTTGACGCCCTGCTCGATGAAGGCGGGCTTGGCGGCGAGCTCCTGCGTCATCTTGCGGTGGAGCAGCTGCCACAGCGCCGGGACGCCGATCATCGCGTTGACGTGGCCGGTGGCGAACACCTCGCCCAGCCGGTCCGACGTCAGCTCGTCGATGTACGTCACCTCGGCGCCCCGCGAGAACGGCATCAGGAAGCCGCAGGAGAACTCGAACGTGTGGTGGAGCGGCAGCACCGAGAGCAGCCCGTCGCCCACGCCGATGTCGAAGCTGCCGGCGAGCTTGGCCACCAGCGAAGCGAAGTTCCGGTGGGTGAGCATCACGCCCTTGGGTTGCCCGGTGGTGCCCGACGTGAAGATGAGCGACGCCACGTCGTCGGGCGAGGCGGTCTTCTTCACCTGGCCGATGCGGTCGGCGAACGCGTCGTCGCCCGCCATCGCCTGCGCCAGCGAGTGCACCTGCGTGTGGAGCCCCGCGCCCGAGAGCGACCGGTGCAGCCCCGCGAGCGACTGCGCCGCGTCCTCCGACACCAGGCAGACCGCCGCCCGGGCGCGCTTGGCGATGTTCACCACCTCGGCCTCGGAGAGGTCCGGGTCGACCGGCACCGCGGTGGCGCCCGCGCGCAGGATGCCGAAGTAGCTCATGCCCCACTCGGGGCGGTTCTCCGAGACGAGCAGCACCCGATCGCCCGGCTTGACGCCCGCGCGCAAGAGGAAGGCGCCCACCCGGCCGGCATAGCGGTGCACCTCGCCGTAGGTGAAGCGCTCCTCCTGCTCGCCCGCCACGCGGCGGAACGCGACGCGGTGGCGGTACGCGTGCACCGACGCCTCGAACAGCTCGAGCAGGTCCCGGTGCGCGGGAATGACCTTGCGCCGCTCGGTCTCTTGCTCGAGCCCGGGGAAGACCCACTTCTCGAGGCCAGGCAGGTGGACCTCGAGGAAGTAGCGGCGCCAGTCGAGCGCCTCGGGGTCCCAGGGGATGCGCGCCCGGTCCTCGGGGAGCATCGACGCGTAGACCGAGCGGGTGTTGTCGCAGCGGAAGACGTAGCGGTTCTCCCAGATGAACGGGAGGAACAGCTCGATGAGCATCTTCACCGAGCCCGCCTGCGACTCGATGTCGTCGAGCTTCTCCTTCGCCTTGTCGAGCAGCGCCGAGACGCGCGGCGCGCCCCACTTGGGCTTCACCTCGTCGATGGTCTCCTTCAGCGCCCGCGCGGTGCGGATGAACAGCGGCGACGAGCTCGACTCGAAGCGGGCCTTGCTCACCGGCTGCGGCTCGAGCCGCGACATCAGCTCGTTCCACACCGCGTTGCCGGTCTGCTTGTTGCGGAAGCGGCGCCGCCGGTACAGGCCGGTCAGCTCCACCGAGCGCGAGGCGATGAACGGGTTCACGTCGCCCGAGGCCAGGTGGTACACGCGCCGGTCGCGCGCCTGCAGGGTGTGCGCGGTGATGCCGATGATGGCGCCCGCCACCAGGTCGCACGGCACCATGTCGAGGATGGCCTTCTCCCCCGCGGGGATGAAGCGCTGGCCCTTGAGCGCGGCGAAGCACAGCGGCGCCGAGGTGGTGAAGCCTTCGTTCCAGCCGGGGAACGGGTAGCGCAGCGTGCTCTCGACCACCGACGGGCGCACGATGGCGTAGGAGAGCCCTTCGGTCTTGGCGATGACCTGCTCGCCGAGCGACTTCGTGTACGTGTACGTGTTGGGCCACCCCCAGTGCCGCGCGCGCTCCATGCCGGCGCGCACCAGCTCGTTCGACAGCCACAGCTTGCGCTCGCGGCCCACCGCCAGGCGCAGCGTCTTCTCGTCGTTCGCGTCGCGGCCCTCTTCGGCGAGCCGGTCGAGCGCCTTCTGGCGGAAGGTCGAGGTGAGCGCCTTGTCGTCGGCGCGCTCGCGGAGCTGCGCGGCGAGCTTCTTCGCGTCGGCGAGCTCCTGCTCGAGCGAGAAGTCGCGGTCGCCCAGCTCGTCGCGCCGGGGGAAGTAGCCGACCACCTCTTCGTCCTCGAACACCAGGCCCGAGCGGTTGCCCGCCACGAACGCGGTGGAGACGTGGACGAGCGGCGCGCTCAGGGCCTGGCACAGCTCGACGACGTAGCGCACGCCGTGCGTGTTGACCGACAGGCCGACCTCGAGCGACGGGTTGAACGACACCAGCCCCGCGCAGTTGATCACCGCGTCGATCGGCAGCGCCTTGGCCGCGTCCGGCTCGAGCCCCAGCCACTCGTCGGCGATGTCGCCGTCGAGCACCACGCACTTCTCTTGGATCAGCGCGAGCGCCTTCGCTTCGCCCAGGGCCTGCCGGAGCGGCTCGAACGGCTCGCTGATCGCGACCTTGTCGAAGAAGCGCCGCTCGGCCGAGGCCGAGGAGCCCTTGCGCACGAGCACGTAGACCTTGTCGAGCGCCTGCCCGTAACGGTGCAGAAGCATGGACAAAGCCACCTTCCCGACGAACCCCGTCGAGCCGGTGAACAGCAATCGCTTGCCCTTAAAGACGCGGGCGACGTCGAGCGTATCGGCCATAGCTTGAAGGGGGAGGTCTCTACCCCGGAACCGACAGCCGCTCCAAGGGCAGTCGGACAGAACCATCCACCCGGGGCCGCGCCCCTTGGCGGCGGGGCGAGCCTTCGAGCCCCAGGCACGCTACAGCGCTGTCGCGCGAAGCCACACCGTCGTCGAACGAAGGTCGATGTGGGCACCGCCGGGCCCTTTTTGCCCGCTCCGGTTTCCTCATCTAGAGTTCGAGCCATCCCCTTCCCGGAGCAATGACTCGCATGAGGAACTCTGTGCGGAGAGTGGTCGCCAGTGCTTTGATCCTGATCAGCTTGAGCGGCTGCATCTTGAGTCGGCTGACCGATCGCGCCTTCTTCGGAATGACCGTTCGCGGCGGCAAGCCTTACTTCCAGAACCGGGTCTTCACCGGCCTGTTCATCATCCCCTTCGCCTTCGCGGTCGACGTGGTGACCTCGCCGCTTCAGGTGCTCTTGATGGTCGTCTTCGGCGACGACTTCCTGTTGCCCGAGAAGTCGGCGGTCTCGAGCATCGCGCTCCAGGAGCGGCTCGAGCAGAACGAGGCGTTCGCCGCGCTCGACCCGGCCACCCGCGATCGCCTGGCGCGCGAGCTCGAGGCGCGCATCGCCTCAGGTCAGGTGCAGCCCGGCGTCGCGCTCGCGCTGTCGGCCGACGGCCAGTGGATCGACACGCCGGTGGATTCCGAGGCCCGCGCGCAGCTCATCGCCCGCGCTCAGTTGCCCGAGCAGGGCTCGGCCGGCTCCCTAGGTCAGGCCGTCTGCGCGCGGTAAGCTCGATTTTTCGGTCTTGAATCTGTTACACCGGAGGGTCATAGACCACCCACTCGCACCTGGCGTGGGGTGGGATGTGACCCTCTTGTGCTTTTGAATGATTACGGCAGTTTTTCCTTGGAAGTCTTTGTGGGCGGGTCTTGCGTGACCCGGAGACGCTCCATGTATTCAGGACTTGGCTTGTTGCCGTGCCCACTATGTGACAATCTTTCGTGACTGCGATTTTGCAGTCTGGCGGAACAACCAAGATGGATCGGCTCTTTACCACCCACGACATCAGTAAGTTATTGCAGGTTGACCCTTCGACCGTGAGCAAATGGATTGACCGCGGTCTGTTGATCGCGTTTCGAACTCCGGGAGGTCATAGAAGGGTGAGAAGTGGCGATTTACGGACTTTTCTGATTGCTCACGAAATGCCGGTTCCCAGCGAGCTGGGGAGCGGGGCCGTGCGGTTGGTGGTGGTCGACGACGAGAAGGCGGAGATCGAAGCGCTCAAGCGCGCCTTCAAGCCGTACGGCGATCACGTCACGCTCACCACCACGACCAGCGGGGTCGAGGCGGTGCTGTTGGTGTCCGAAGAGAAGCCGCACGGGCTGCTCATCGATCTGCACATGCCCGAAGTCGACGGCCTCGAGGTCGTGCGTCGCATCCGGGCGCGCAAGACCCTCGAGGGCGTGCGCATCATCACCATGACCGCGCGGCGGAGCTCTGATTTGGTCGAGCAGTCCCTCAAGGCCGGCGCCGCGGCGTGCCTGCCCAAGCCCATCGACGTGTTGGCGGTGCTGGACCTGTTCCGCATCCCGATCGCGATGGCGAAGTGACTTCCTGAACGACACTGCTTCCCAGGGGTCCAATCCGGGACGCAGTGTGTGAAATTTTAAAACAGGTAAAACACGAAAAAATGGAGACGTTTGATTACGCACGGGCGGCCCACTAAGAGGACTTTTCGGTTCTGAACAATCATAGGCAAGGAGCTGCTCAGATGACGGTGCCGCTTCGCAACCTGGTTCCTCTTCCCAGCGCTCGTGTTTCACCGATAGCCATTCCCTTTCCCGCCGAGCGACGCGTGGCCGACATCATCGTCGACACGCTGGTGCGGCTTGGCGTCGATACCTTCTTCGGGATTCCGGGCGGGGCCATCTGTTCGGTCTACGACGCGCTCGAGCCGCGCGGTGACGTGCACGTCATCAATACGCGACACGAGTCCGGGGCCGCGTTCATGGCGATGGGCTTCTCTCGCATCGGCGGTGCGATGCCCGCAGTCCTCACCACCTCTGGCCCGGGCATCACCAACGCGCTGACCGGGTTGGCGGCGGCGCACGCCGACGGGGTTCCGCTCTTGGTGCTCTGCGGTGAGGTGCCGAAGAAGAACTTCGGGCGCGGCGCGCTTCAGGAGGGCAGCCGCTACCACCTCGATGTGCTGGGGATGGCCCGCAGCATCACCAAGTTCGCGGCGGAGCTCACCAACCCGCACGCGGTCGTGTCGACCATCCGCAAGGCGGTCGCCGCGGCGCGCACCGGGCGCCCTGGGCCGGTGCTGCTCACCTTGCCGCTCGACGTCTCCAACGAGCGCATCGTGCCGTCCTCGTTGTCGTGCGACGAAGAGGTGCGCTTCGGGCTCAACGAGCAGCTGCTCACGCAGGCGGCGGCCGCGCTCGAGCGCGCGAAGCGCCCGCTCATCCTGGCGGGCTCGGGCGCGCGCCACCCCGAGACGGTGCGCTACCTGCGGGCGCTGGCGACCGGCTGGGGCATTCCCGTCGCCACCACGCCCAAGGCGAAGGGCGTCTTCCCCGAGACGCACCCGCTCTCGCTGGGCATCTTCGGCCACGGCGGTCACCTGAGCGCGGCGGAGTACCTCGAAGAAGGCATCGACGTGCTGCTCTGCGTGGGCTCGGGGTTGGGGGAGACCGGGACCAACAGCTGGAGCGCGGCGCTCAAGCCGAGCGACGCGTTCATTCAGATCGACGTCGACGCGGCGCAGATCGGCAAGAACTACCAGGTCAACTACGGAATCGTCGGGCAGGCCGAGGTCGTGCTGAGGAAGCTGTTGAGCCGCGTCGATCGCCCACCGGCGATGAACGGCGTCGCGGGCAGGCGCCACCACCCCATCGAGCGCATCGCCGACGCGGACGGGCTGCACCCGGCCGACGCCATCACCGCGCTCCAGCAGATCATGCCGGCGAAGACCATCTACACCGCCGACATCGGCGAGCACATGCTGTTCGCGCTCCACTACCTGAGCCTCGACGAGCCGGATGCGTTCTTCGTGAACTCCGGCTTCGGGTCGATGGGGTCGGGCATCGGCGCGGCCATCGGCGCGAAGGTCGCCAAGCCGATGCGGCCGGTGGCGAGCATCTGCGGCGACTTCGGCTTCCAGATGTTCGGCTTCGAGCTGGCGACCTGCGTCGAAGGGGCGGTCGGCGTCACCTTCCTCATCCTCAACGACGCGCGCATGGGCATGGTCGAGAGCGGCATGATGCGCCTGTTCGGCCGCTCGTTGCCGATGCGGAGCGACCGGTTCGACTTCGCCGCGTTCGCCCGGTCGATGGGCGCGCACGGCTTCTCCATCAACCAGCTGTCGGACTTCGAGCGCATTCCGCCCTGGGCGCTGACGGGCACCGTGCCCGCGGTGCTCGACGTGCGCGTGGACCCCCGCTACGCCTTCCCAACGCACGGGCGGGTCGCGCAGCTGAAGAACTTCGTGGAGTAGGACGGGCACTACCGCCCCCAATCAAATCAGGAGCAGACAGCATGCGTCGTGAAGAGACCTCGATCGGCATTCTTGGGGTGGGCCAGTACCTGCCGCCCACCGTGCGGGACAACGGTTGGTGGCCGGCGAGCTTCGCCGAGAAGATCCTCGCCAAGCGAAGCGCGGACATCATGAACCCCGAGGCGTTCGCGGCGAAGGCCCAGACGCCGCTTCAGAAGATGCAGCTTCAGGAGATGTTCGCCTCGCACGGCGACCCGTTCCGGGGCACCCAGGAGCGCCGCGTGCTCGAGCCCGAGCGGCCGACGTGCGACATGGAGGCGAAGGCCGCCGAGGAGGCGCTCGCGCGCGCCGGCATCGACGCGGGCGAGCTGGGGCTCATCATCGTGTCCTCCAACCCGTCCGACTGCTTCAATCCCTCGAACGCGGGCGAGGTCCAGCACCGCATCGGCGCCAAGCGCGCCAACGCCGTGTCGCTCGAGACGGGCTGCTCGTCGTTCTTGAACGGCCTGGCGGTCGCCGACGCCATGGTGCGCGCGCGCCAGTGCCGCTACGCGCTGGTCGTCGCGTCCGCCACCTTCAGCCGCCTGCTCGACTACGACGACCCGGCATCGGTCATCTTTGGCGACGGCGCCGGCGCGGCGGTGGTGGGGCCGGTGCCTTCGGGGCTGGGGTTTCAGGGGCACATCTTGCGCTGCGATGGCTCGCTCAACCACGCCGTCTGCATCGGGCCGAAGAGCGACGCGCGTTGGTACGACGGCTCGGCGCCCTTGAGGGTGCACTCCAAGCACCCCGACATGGGGCGGGTGATGGTGATGAGCACCGCCGACGCGGCGGCCGACGTGGTGGGGCAGGTGCTCGAGGAGGCGCGCATCGGCCGCGACGAGGTGACCCACTTCTACTCGCACCAGGCGGTGTGCTGGTTCAACCGGGTGTGCCGCCGCGCGACGGGGTTCGAGCACGCCAAGACGTTCGACACGTTCGAGCGCTACGCGAGCATGGGCGCCGCCAACATCCCGGTGAACCTGCGCCACGCCGAAGAGGCGGGGCAGCTCAAGCAGGGCGACACCGTGGTGCTCTACGCGACCGGCGCGGGGTTCACCTGGGGAGCAACGGTGTTAAGGTGGAGTACCTCGCTTACCCGGTAAGACACGCTCTATATGAGAGAGGTCTCCTCTCGAATCCTTGCCCTGTGCCTGGAAACCACCAAGCAGCTGGGCCTGCCACCGGAACGGCTCACCCAGGGCTTGCCGGTCACCGTCGAGGCGATCTCCGACCCATCGACCCGTATCGATTGGGACGTCTATTGCGAGCTGTGTGAGCGCTTCGAGGCGCTCTGCGGCGGGCCCGAGAAGCTCGAGCTGTACAGCACCACGTACTCGCAGGCGCCGGCGGTGGGCGGCTTCACGTCGGCGTTCGGTCTGTTCACCAGCCCGCGCGCGCTCTACTGGGCGGGCCACCGCTGGTTCGGCCACGCGATGTTCACCGTCGTGGAGTCGGAGTTCGAAGAGCTCCCCGACGGCCGCCTGCGGGTCGTCCTGTCCATCCCCGAAGGGTACCGCGGCTCGACCCAGTTCTTTCGCATCAACGCCGGCGTGTTCCGCGGCGTGCCGCGCCTGTTGGGGCAACCCGACGCGCAGGTGTCGTACGAGCTGTCGGAGCGCCGGTGCGTCTACACCATCGTGCCGCCCCCTTCGCTCACCGTGTGGGCGCGCCTGGGCCGCGCGTTTCGAATGCTGTTCGGCGCCCGCGGCGCGTTCGAGGAGCTGGCGCGGCAGCAGGCCGAGCTTCGGCAGCGCTTCGACGACTTGAGCGAGGCGAACCGGCGCATCATCGCGCAGGCGGACGAGCTGGAGACGGTGAACCTCCTGGCGCGCGAGCTCACCAGCTACCGCGACTTGGACCCGCTCGCGCAGGCGGTCACCGCGCTGTTCGAGCGCCGCTTGGCGGCGGACGGAGTCGAGATTCAGCTCTCTTCGCAAGCGGGCGTGAGCGACGGGCTGAAGGCCGCAGGACGGCGGGACGGCCCGCCCACGCGGGCGTTCGAGCTGCGGTCTGGCGACGAATCGTTGGGGCGCGTCTTGTTGTGGGGCGACGCGCTCGCCCGGCCTGAGTCGTTGCAGCTCATCGACCGCATCACGCCGTGGGTCTCGATCGCCTTCGAGAACGCGGTGCACCTCGCGCTGCTCAAGGCCGAGCGGCTCGAGTTGGAGGGCAAGGTCGAGGAGCGGACCCACCAGCTCCGGCTGTCGCTCGAGCGGCTGACCGAGTTCGACCGGCAGAAGACCCAGTTCTTCGCCAACGCGTCGCACGAGCTGCGCACGCCGCTGACCCTCATCCTGCTCCCGCTCGAGCGGCTGGTGCATGACGCGTCGCTCACCACCACGCAGCGGGACGAGGTTCAAGGCGTGCTGAAGAGCACGTACCGGCTGCTCAAGCTGGTGAACGACCTGCTCGATCTGTCGAAGATCGAGGCCGGCCGGCTCGCCCTGCGCTACGGCCGCACCGAGCTCACCCGGCTGTTGGTCGAGACGACGCGGCCGTGGGGTGCGCTGCTCCAGGCGAAGCAGGTCGTTCTGGTGGTCGACGCGCCCGAATCGCTCGAGCTGGTCGCCGACGCCGAACGGCTCGAGCAGATAGTGCTCAACCTGCTCTCCAACGCGGTGAAGCACACCCCGCGCGGCGGACGAATCGAGGTCGGCGCCAAGCGGGAAGGCGAGCTGGTCAACCTCTGGGTCGGCAACACCGGTGAGGGCATTGCCCCGGGCGAGGTCGACCGGCTCTTCGACCGGTTCGCTCAGAGCCTGAAGGCTTCCTCGCGCCAGTATGGCACCACCGGCTTGGGGCTGCCGGTGGTCAAGGAGCTCATCGAGCTACACGGCGGGCGCATCTGGATCGACAACGTTCCGGGCGCGCGGATCACCTTCCGCATCCAGCTGCCCGTCGGCCCCGCAGCCACCGAGGTCGAGCCAGAGCAGGAGACGCGCATCTCGTCGACCGAGCTGACCCAGTACCAGGTGGCCGCGACCAGCCCTGAGTCGCCTCGAACCACCGACGACGTGCCGGCCAACGAGTCGCTTCCGCTGTTGCTGTTCGCCGAAGACAACGACGAGCTGCGGTCGTTCGTTCGCCGGAGCCTGGTCGACGAGTACCGCATCATCGAGGCGACCGACGGCGAGATGGCGCTCGAGCTCGCGCAGCGTCACCTGCCCGACCTGGTGCTCTCGGACTTGATGATGCCCAAGCTCGACGGCATCGAGCTCTGCCGAGAGCTGAAGCGCTCGAACGAGCTGAAGTCGATTCCGTTCGTCTTGTTGACCGCGCGGACCGACTTGCACACCAAGTTGGAAGGGTTGAACGAAGGCGCCGACGATTACCTGGTGAAGCCGTTTCACGTCTCGGAGCTCAAGTCGCGCCTACGCGCGCAGCGGCGGGTCCGGGAGCTGTCCACGCAGGTCGCCACCAGCGAGAAGCTCGGTTCGTTGGGGCGCGTGGTGGCCGGCGTCGCGCATGAGATTCGAAACCCGCTCAACGGCATCATCAACGCGCTCGAGCCGTTGGGTGAGCGCTTCCGCCCGGGCGCCGAAGAGTACGACCTGGTGGAGATCGCGCTCGATGCGGCGCGCCGGGTCGAGAAGCTCACCGAGCAACTCCTGCGGCAGGCGCGCGCCGGCGAAGGGGAGCGGACCGAGGTCGACATCGGGCAGAACATCGCGATGGCGATACGGCTGCTCTCGCACAAGCTCGACGGCGGCCCGTTGATGGTCACCAAGATCGGGCCCGAGCGCTTGACGATCATCGGTGAGCCGGGCGCGCTCGTGCAGGTGTGGATCAACCTGATCGACAACGCCATCTACGCGTCGGGTCGCGACGGGAAGATTCAGGTGACCGCGAAGGCCGGAGGGCCGGGGGTGCAGGTCGAGGTCGCCGACTCGGGCCCTGGAATCGAGCCGCAGAACTTAAGGCGCATCTTCGACCCGTTCTTCACCACCAAGCCGGTCGGTGCGGGCACGGGCCTAGGGCTTGCGGTGGTTCGTTCGATCGTCGAAGCGCACGGCGGGCAGCTCGAGGTTCGCTCTTCAGCTGGCAAAGGCACTACCTTTCGGGTGACTCTGCCTGGCACCGCAAACACCCGGGAGATGGCGAATGGCTAACGATGAACGTCCGCTGGTCGTCTATGTCGACGACGAGGCGATCAACGTTCGTGTCTTCGAGGCGAACTTCCGATCGCGCTTCAACCTGCTGACCACCACCTCTCCGTCGGGAGCGCTCGAGATCGTGACCGCGCGCGCCGCGGAGATCGCGGTGTTGCTGACCGACCAGCGCATGCCGGAGATGACGGGCAGCGAGCTGCTCGAGCGGGTGCGCGAGCTGGCCCCGGACACGCACCGCATGGTGATCACCGCCTACTCGGACGTGCAGCTGGTCATCGACGCGGTCAACCGCGGGCAGATCTCCCGCTACTTCGTGAAGCCGTGGGTCAAGGAGGATCTCGCGGCCGCGCTCGAGGACGCGGTCCGCATCTTCGAGCTGCAGGTGAAGCTCCGGCGCATCGAGGCGCGGCTGATGGGCTCGGAGCGGCTCGCCGCCATCGGGCAGATCAGCGCCGGCATCGCCCACGAGCTGATGAACCCCGTCTCGTACGTCACCCAGAACGTGCGGAGCCTGAGGTCCGACCTCGCGACGGTGAGCGCGTACCTGAAGCAGGTGATGGAGCAGCGGCCCGACCCGCAGGTGAGCGAGATCGTCGAAGGCTGGCCCCAGTTGATCGACGACCTGGAGGCTGGCACCGAGCACATCAAGGAAGTCGCCTTGAGCGTTCGCTCGCAGGCGTCTGGCCGCGACGTGGAGGAGAGCTCGAACATCGTCGAGGTCTCGGCGCTGGCGGCGAAGCTGTCGAGAGCGGAGCTGCGCTACAGGACCCGCCTCACCTTGAAGGGGCAGCCGCTCCAGGTCCGCATCGGGCCGGTGCAGCTCAGCCAGGTGCTGATCAACCTGTTCATCAACGCCAGCCACGCCATCGAGAGCACCGGCAAGCCGGGCCTCATCGAGGTCGAGTGGGGCAGCCAGGACGAGGCGTTGGCCTTCATCCAGGTGCGTGACAACGGCGCGGGCATCCCCCCGAAGAACCTCGAGCGCGTCTGGGAGCCGCTGTTCACCACCAAGGCTCCCGGCGTGGGGACCGGGCTGGGGCTGTCGATCTGCCGAGAGATCATCCGCAGCCACGGCGGCGACATCACCTTGACCAGCGAGGTGGACGTGGGGACGACGGTGCGCATCGTGCTGCCCAAAGAGACAGGAAGTGTGCCTTGAGTGACGCAGCCACCAGCCCCACGTTTTTCATTCACCTGGTCAATGGCTACCGCAGCGCGAAGGTGGTGTTCGTCGCGCACGGGCTGGGCGTGTTCGAGCAGCTCGAAGGCAAGGAGCGGTCTGCGCTCGAGCTCGCCGGCGCGCTCTCGTTGGACCGCCACGCGCTGACCGTGTTGCTCCGCGCGCTGGTCGCGATTGGCGTTTTGCGCGAGCACGAGGGGCGCTTTACGAACGCGCCGCTCGCCTCGGCCTGTCTGGTGAAGGCGAGCCCCAGCTACCTGGGACACAACCTCACGTATCAAGAGCTCTTGTGGCCGGCCTGGTCGAAGCTCGACGAGGTCGTGCGCACCGGCCAGCCGATGATGCCCTTGGAGGAGCTGCTCAGCCGCGGGCCGGAGAACTTCGCGTTCGAGTACTTGAAGAGCGTCGACTATGTGAGCCGTAAAGCCGCGGCGGCGATGACCGAGGTCATCGATGCGTCGGCCATGTCGCGCATGCTCGACGTCGGCGGCGGCCTGGGCACCTACGCCCGCGCGTTCGCGGAGCGGTTCGAGCCGCTCGAAGTGACGCTCTTCGATCTTCCAGCCACCTTGCGTCACGCTGAGCAGGCGCTCGCGAGCTCGAAGGCCGCGGGGCGCATACGGCTGCGCGAGGGGAACTACCTGCGCGACGAGCTCGGCGACGGCTTTGACCTGGTGCTCTTCTCGCACGTGACCCACGACGAATCGAGTGACACCAACCGCGAGCTGTTCCGGAAAGCGCACCGCTGCCTGAAGCCCGGCGGGTGGGTCGCCATTCACGACTACGTGGTCGATCCAAACGGCTGCGGTCCGCTCTTCGAGACGCTCTTTTCGGTCAACATGCTCGTGTACACGCGCGGCGGTCAGGTCTACTCCGAGCGCGACTATCAGGAGCTGTTGCGGGAAGCGGGCCTCGAGCCGAGGCGGTCGCACCGGTTGTTGGAGGGGCAGGTGAGCCAGCCCACCACGTTGCTGTTGGCGCAGAAGCCGTCGCGCTGATCATCCGAACGGCAACTTCCACCCGGCCGGCCGCGACAAATTCTGAAGAGGGTCATGTCGGCCCTGGATGCGTCGCTCCCGCCGAGGTGCCATTTGGCCACCGCAACGACGTCTGCCGTGGAAATTCCGAGGGTTGTCGTTCCGGAAGGGGCGCGCGTCTTCGGTCTACGCGGCGCGCCGGCGTTGGTCAGCCCGGTCCGGTACGCGACCTTCGACGTGGCGTTGGGCGCGATGCGCTCGATGCTGTCGACCGATCCGACCCGCCGGCTCGATCTGGCGATGGTGCAGGGCACCGACTTGGGATCTGACGGTGAGCTGACGCCGAGTTCGCGCATCGTCGTCGAGGCGGTGCGTTTCCGCGCGTCGAACGACAAGGGCCGGTCGCTCAAGCAGACGACGGTTCGGCTGACCTACGCGCCAGACACCGGGGTGGTCCGCGAAGATCACGTCGAGCGGGTCGCGCCGTCGACCTGGCTCAAGACGCCGACCTTCGGCGCGCACGTTCGTTTCTCGCGCACGCTGCCGCAGGTGCTCGACTGCATTCGCTTGCACGGCGTGCGCTTCAAGGCGATCGCCGAGGTCTACCTGAACCCTGCCTTCAGCGACCTGTCGGGCCCGCGCTGGGTGGTGACCTACGCGCGCAGCCGCCTGTTCTGGGCGGCGATCGAAGAGGCGCACGTGAGCGATCGCACCGGCGAGTCGTTCATTCGTGAGCCGTCGAACGCCTAGGCTCGGAAGGGCCGGGGACAGTTCCCAACTACACGCGCACGTCGGTCTGCAGAATCGGCGGCATGTGCACCAGCGAGATGTGCGCGTTGCGGCCCATGAAGCCGCGCGCCTGATCAATCGCCTCGGCGAGCGTGTCGGTGCGCTCCCACCCCATCAGCTCGGGCACGTGGTTGTTCTCGGCGCCCGCGACGATGACCTTCCCCACGTGCTGCCGACCGTTTTCGCCCCAGTACCACATGTAGAAGGGGTGAGCGCCGTGGTACGCGTTGCCCTTGCGGTACAGGTGCACGTACGACGGATTGGTGGCGAACTCCTTCTCGTACTTGTGCTCGAGCACGTGCGCGTCGCGCGTCTCGGGCAGGAGCCGGTTGAAGAACTCGATGTAGCTGGGGTGGTGCTCTGGGTCGAACTCGTCGTACGCGGGGTGGCAGAGGATGACCACGCCGCCCTTCTTCACCAGCGGCACGCCGCGGTTCAGGTTGAACAGGTACCCCAGCCCCATCACCTGCAACAGCAGCGGGTTCAGGATCGAGTTCACGTTGTAAGGCGACACGTAGGGCACGCCGAAAATGACGATGTCCGACTGGCCTTCCACCGGCACCGAGTACTGCCGCCAGCACAGCTCGAGCGTCTTCTCGTGGCAGGGCTCGGTGGCGCCGGCGTGCACGCCGATCACTTCGTACGCGGCGGGGATCGAGAAGAACATCTTCCGCTTCGCCGGCCGCGGCATGCGCTGCAGCGCGTACCGCATGCCCTGGAACTTCAGCCGGTCGAACTCGGTGAAGTCCTCTTCCTTCTTGCCCAGGAACGCGGTCGGGCCGTCGAACATGCGGTTGTTGAGCGCGGTCTCGATGTGAAACACCTTGAGGTTCTTGTCGATGACCCGCCCGATGCGCTCGGTGCTCTTGTGGAGCGCCGAGGTCTTGGGCTCCATGTAGCTGGCCGTGTCGCGAATCGTCTTGGCGTTGTGGTGGGCGCGCAGAGAGGCGTAGTTCGCCAGGCCTGTCCCTACCGACTTGTGGCCGCCGTCCATCGGCACCAGGTTGATGTTCACGTAGATGAGCAGGTCGCTCTCGGCGGCGCGGCGGTTGATGGCCACCACCTCGTTGTGCGAGGTGCGCTCCAGCTCCACGATGCCGTCGGGATCTTCGGCGTCGTGGTTGTAGTAGCGGTCCGGGTAGAAGGCGTCGAAGATCTTCTGACCGACCATGCGCTTCATCTCGGCCTCGGTCATGCGCCGGTGGAGCGCGTTGGCGATGATCAGGTGCACGTCGTCGACGCCGGAGTCGGCGAGCAGCTCGAGCACGATCTCCAGAATCGTCTGCCGCACGTCGGGCGTGCGCATCGGCGGCAGGGGCAGCGAGATGTCGTCGAGCGCGATGCTCACTTTCATGCCGGGCCGGAGCAGAGCGTGCAGCGGCTCCATGCCTTCGGGGTGGTTGATCGCCCACCGAATGGCGGCCTTGAGGTTCGGCACCGGCTCGAGCGGCGGGCGCGGGTAGATGACCCGCGTGCCGACCGGCAGATCCTCGAGCAGGAAGTCCTCACCCGAGAAGAT
>CAZEDU010000035.1:29548-38308 GCA_964511185.1 uncultured Myxococcaceae bacterium
GGCGGCGAGCCCTTCTCGGTGATCACGATGTGCGACTCTTCGTCGTAGAGCTTTCGCAGGGTCTTCAGCGGTCGCATGGGAGGTCCAAAGTTCCTTCAGAGAGTTAGCGGAGCTCGAGGATGGGCCAGTGGTAAGCCCGCGCGATGGAGCGCAGGCGCAGGTCGGGGTTCACCGCGGTGGGGCGCCCGACCACCGCCAACATCGGGTAGTCGGACGCGCTGTCCGAGTAGGCGAAGCACTTGTCGAGCGACAGCTCGTGCCGCTCGCAGTACTGGCGAATGGCGTTGGCCTTGTTCGCGCCTTCGATGATCGGCGGGATCACCTTTCCCGTCGCCACGCCGCCGACGAACTGCATCTTGTTGGCGATCAAGTCGTCGGCCCCCAGGTACCGGACCAGCGGCTGCATGGTGAAGTCGAGCGCGCCGGTGACGAGCACGATGCGGCAGCCGACCTTCCGCGCCTCGTCGATCAGATCCTTCGACTGCGCGAAGATGGCGTCCTTCAGCACGTCTTCGAACATGTCCTCGGCGAGCGTGATCAGCCGGTCCTCCGAGAGCCCCGCGTAGTAGCGGTAGAAGAACTCGTTGAAGGTCTTGCGGTTGAACAGGTCGAGCGCGCCGAAGAGCGGCAGCGACGCGGCGGTGCCGATCGTCCGCCCCAGGGTGCCGAGCACCGAGCCCCGGTTGGTCGCGTAATAGGCATAGGCGTGCACCACGTTGGTGGACACCAGCGTGCCGTCGACGTCGTAGAACGCCGCTCTCGGGTTGCGCGGCGGGGCGGTGTGGGTGTGGGCCATGTCGAGCCCAAGGCCCATACCACGGCCCCTTCGTCGCGATCGAGCGCTCGAAGCGGGCTACAGCCAGCCCGCCTCCCGGTACCAGCGGGCGCTCTGGGCGATGCTGTCGTCGACGGCGTGGGCGGCGCGAAAGCCGAGCAGCCGCTCCGCCTTGGCGGTCGAGCAGGTCCACGCCGGGGCGAGCAGCTGGCGCGCGAGCTTGCGGTTGAGCGGCAAGCGCCTGCCGGTGAGCGTGGACAGCGCGTCGGCCGCGGCGGCGATGGCGCTGAGCGCGGCGGGCGACAGCCGCACCGTGCGGGCGCGCAACCCGAGCGCGTCGGCCATGCGCGCCTGCACCGACTCGAGGGTGTGCGTCTGCGGGTGCGCGATGAAGAACGGTTCGCCCACCGCGGACGGGTGGTGCGCGAGGAGGCGCAGCGCGTCGACCACGTCGCGCACGTCCACGAGCGAGAGCGGGCGAGGGCCGCGGGTCAGGCTCAAGAGCACGCCCCGGCTCACCAGCTTGGCGAAGGTGAGGTTCTCGCGGTCGCCCGGGCCGATGATCCGCGCCGGGCGCGCGACCGCGACCTCGAAGGCGTCGCGGTGCGCGAACGCGATGCGCTCGGCTTCGGCCTTGCTTTCGCCGTACCACTCGATGGGCGCGAAGGGGTCTTCTTCCACGCGAGGCCGCTGTGGGCTCGACGGGCCGCTCGCGGCGAGCGAGCCGCAGAGCACCAGGCGCCGCGTGCCCGCGCGCTGCATCGCCCGACAGACGTGCCGGGTGCCCTCGGCGTTGACCGCCATGAAGTCGTCGCGCCGGGTGCCGCGGCGGACGCCGGCCAGGTGAAACACGACGTCGATCTGCTTGAGCGCGGGGGCGAGGCTGTCCGGCTGGGTCACGTCCCCGCGGATCAGCTCGAGCCCGGGCGCGCTCGAGGGGAGCCGGCCCAGCCCGCTGCCCTCGCGCACCAGCGCGCGCACCGCATGGCCCTCTCGAAGCAGCGCTTCGGCGAGTGTCGCTCCGACGAATCCGTTCGCTCCGGTGATCAGCACGCGCATGGTTTTCCCTCTCAAATTTCAAGCGAAATCTGCCGCGCAGCGCGTTTTTCAGAGGGAAACGCCTCGAAAAAACGCGCAAGAGGCTGTTTTTCGCCTCGGGGCTTTGGTACTTCAGCGCTCCGGCTTTTTGCCAACGAAGCCGTTAACACCCCGTTCGTGGGGAGGGAGATTTAAACCGAATGGCCGCTAAGAAGACTGCGAAGAAGACCGTGAAGAAGACCTCGGGCGCCAAGCGCAAGCCGAACGCCTCGTTCATGAAGGCGCTGACCCCGTCGCCTGTGCTGGCCGAGGTCGTCGGCGAGAAGCCGCTTCCCCGGACCGAGGTGGTCAAGAAGCTCTGGGCGTACATCAAGAAGAACAACCTTCAGGACGCCAAGCAGAAGCGCATGATCAACGCTGACGACAAGCTGAAGGCCGTCTTTGGCGGCAAGAAGCAGGTCTCGATGTTCGAGATGACCAGCCTGGTCAACAAGCAGCTCAAGTAAGCCAGCTCGCCTTCTGTGATTCACCCGAGGGCTCGCCCAACCGGCGGGCCCTCTCGTTTTTGGGCCAGGCGGTGCACAGCTGAGCAACGCGCTTCACACGCTGCCCGGACTGCAGCGGCAAATACGGCTCCAGCTCTAGAGATTTTTGCTGGCCAGCGCGTTGCACCATCGCCTGGGAATGCCGAAGGTCGTCTTCATCGCCATCAGTGGTGTTCGCATCGTCAATCCCAAGCTCGTAGAGCTCGGCGTCACGCTCCCCGGCTTCGTCGAACGCGCCGAAGTCATCGCCAGCATGCCTTCGCTCGGGCTGCTCACGTTGGCCGCGTTGACCCCCGCGCACTACGACATTCGATACATCGAGATGCCTGAGCTCGATGAAGAGGCTCTCGCCTCAATTGACGCCGATCTGGTCGCCCTGAGCTCGTTCACGGCGAAAGCCTACGTGATGTACGCAGTGGCGGATCAGCTGCGCGGGCGTGGCATCACCGTCGTCTTGGGCGGGCTCCACTGCACTTTGGCCCCCGACGACGCGCAGCCGCACGCCGACGCGGTCGTTCAAGGCGAGGGCGAGCGCGTCTGGCCACAGCTGCTGAAAGACTTCGAGGCCAAGCGGCTTTGCCCTCGCTATCGCGCGGCCGACTTCGGCACGGCACACCTGGAAGAGTCCCCCGTGCCCCGCTACGACTTGCTCGAGATGGAGCGCTACAACCGGCTGCCGTTGCAAACCGCGCGCGGCTGTCCTCTCGCCTGCGAGTTCTGCGCGGCCTCTCGCTGGCTCGGCCGCTACCGAAAGAAACCCATCGCGCGTGTCGAGGCAGAGCTTTCGGCGGTGAGGCAACTTTGGCGTCAACCGTTCATCGAGCTCGCGGACGACAACACCTTCATCGACAAGGCGTGGAGCAAGGCGCTGGTCAAGACGTTGGCCAAGTCCGGCGTGCCGTGGTTCACCGAGACCGATGTGTCCATCGGTGACGACCTCGAGCTCCTCGACCTGCTGGCCGATAGTGGCTGTCGGCAGCTCTTGATTGGTTTCGAGTCCCCCGAGCGCTCCGGGCTCGTCGGACTGGACAACGCCAACTTCAAGTCGCGGCGGTTCGATTCATACCGACGGGTGATCGACGAGGTTCAAAAGCGGCGCATCACGGTGAACGGCTGTTTCATCTTGGGGCTCGACTCTCACACGCCGGACGTCTTCGAGCAGGTCGAATGGTTCGTCGAGACGAGCGGGCTGTACGAGGTGCAGGTGACCGTGCAAACGCCGTTTCCAGGTACCGCCCTCTACGCGAGGCTCTTGCGCGAGGGGCGGCTGCTCCAGCCGGGGCGCTACGACCATTGCACGCTCTTCGACGTCACCTACCAGCCCGCGCGCATGAGCGTGAAAGAGCTCGAGGACGGGCTCGCCTATCTCATGGGCGCTCTCTACAGGGAAGGCGCGAAGCGGTCGCGCCAACGACGCTTCTTCGGGCTTTCGCCGAAAGAGGTGCGGCCATGAGCGTTGGTCTTCGCAACGTCCGTTTCGGCTTGGTGGGTGTGCCGTTCGGGCTCATCTACGGGCTCCTCATCGCGCTCTACGCCTTCGTGCCGATGGTGCCCGTCCCCGCGGGGCTCGACGACTACGCCGCGCTTCCTCGGCGCCTGCTGCGGCTCGCGCACATCGCCGCGGTGATGCTCCCGACCTTGAACCTCGTGCTCGGCCCGTGGATCGACCGCGTCGCGCTCGGCCAACCTGCCCGGCTCTGGACGAGCCGGCTGCTGATCTTCGGCGCCGTCGGGCTTCCGCTCGCGCTCACGCTCCAAGCCCTCTCACCGCTCGCGGCGCGGCTTCACGTCACGGGTGTCCCTGCGGTGGCCTTCACGGCGGGCACCGCCTTGCTGGCGATCGGGGCCCTACGAATGCCGAGGTAACGCGCCCGGCGCGGCAGCTCAGGCGTCGATGCCGAACTCGTCGAGCTTGTTGTACAGAGTGCGGCGGCTGATGTTGAGAAGCCGCGCCGCCTGAGTCCGGTTTCCGCCGGCGGCTTGCAGTGCTTCGAGGATCGCCGCTCTCTCGGCGCCCTGGCGCTGGGACGACAGCGTGTGGGCCCCCTTCCCACTCGAGAGCTGCGCGGCGATCGCCTTCTCGTCGAGCACGCCTTCCGTGGTCAGCACGATGACGCGCTCGATGAAGTTCTCGAGCTGACGAATGTTTCCGGGCCACGACTGCGCGCGCAGGGCTTCGCCCGCCTGAGGGGTCAGGGTGACGGGGCTGCCGCGGTGGCGAAGACCGAGCTGCCTGGCGAAATGCTCGGCCAGCGGGCCGATGTCCTCCGTGCGCGCGCGGAGCGGCGGCACTTCGATCGAGACGACATTGAGTCGGTAGTAGAGGTCCTCACGGAACTTCTTCTCCGCCACCAGCTGCTCGAGCGGCTGGTGAGTGGCCGCGATCCAACGAACGTTGGCCCTCAAAGTCTGGGTGCCGCCCAGCCGCTCGTACTCGCCGTCTTGCAGCACGCGCAAGAGCTTCACCTGGAGCGCGGGGCTGATGTCGCCGATCTCATCGAGGAACAGCGAGCCGCCCTCCGCCAGCTCGAGACGCCCGGGTTTTCTCGTCGCCGCACCGGTGAAGGCGCCCTTCTCGTAGCCGAACAGCTCGCTCTCGAGCAGCGTGTCTGGGAGCGCGGCCAGATGCACTTTCACGAATGGCGCCGCCGCGCGCGGGCTCGAGCGGTGCAGGTCGCGCGCGACCAGTTCCTTCCCCACGCCGCTCTCGCCTCGCACCAACACGGTCGCTTGCGTCCGGGCCGCCTTGCGAACGGTGTCGAGCACCTGCCGGAGCGCAGGGGAGCTGCCCACCGCCTGCGTCGCCGTCGCCCCCGCGGCCAGCGGTTGAGGCGGCACGTCCGCGCGGCTCTTCGTGATCGCGCTGCGAACGCAAAAGAGAATCTCTTCCCGGTCGAATGGCTTCATCACGAAGTCGGCCGCACCGCGCTTCATCGCCTCGACCGCCGTCGCGACCGTGCCGTGCGCCGTCAGCAAAATGACCGGCGTCTCCGGCCAGCCCGCGACGATGGTCTGGAGCAGCTCCATGCCGTCGACCCCTGGCATTCGCACGTCACTCACCACCACGTCGATCCCACGCCCGGTCAAGAGAATGCGTATCGCCTCGTCCCCAGAAGATGCGATGAGCGGCTGAAAGCCGGCCTGCTTGAGCAACGCCCCGAGCACGGTGGTGATGGCTGTGTCGTCGTCGACCAGCAGGACGGTGGATTCGTTGGCGCCCATCGCGACCCTCAGCAGATCAGGCTTCGCCTACCGACGGCAAGCGAGCCGAAGCGAGAGCGGCAGCCGCAAGGTGACTCGAGTTCCCTTTCGGTTCGGTGGGCTCGAGAGCCGGACGGTGCCGCCGTGCTCTTCGACGATCCGGCGCACCATCGGCAGACCCAGACCGCTGCCTGCCGGTTTGGTGGTGAAGCCTTCGTCGAAGGCTCGGTCGCGGGTGCGCGGGTCCATGCCGGGCCCGTCGTCTTCGATCGCTATCTCGACCCACTGGCCGGCACCCTTCTCCACCCTCCGGGTGGAGAGTTGAATCGAGCCTTGGGGGCCGACCGCGTCGATGGCGTTCTGCAAGAGGTTTTGCAGCGCGACGGTGAGCAGATCGGGGTCGACGGAAAGCGGGCCCACGTGGGCATCGAGCGCGCACGTCACGCGCACCGAAGGCGAGCCGACCGACTGGAGAGAGGCGACCTTCTCGACGAGCGCGTCGATGTCGACCCACGCCCGCTGAAGCTCGAGACGACCGAGGCGCCGGTATTGATCCACCGTTCGCGTGAGCCGATCGACCTGCTCCGCCATCAGGTCGAGCAACGCTTCGTGTGGATCGCTCGAGCGCCCTTGCCGGCGCTCCTCGGCGAGAAACTGCAGCGCGCCCTTCAGCGAAGTGAGCGGGTTCTTCAAGTCGTGCGCGAGCTGATCCGACAGCTGACCCAATGCCGCGAACCGCCTCCCTCGCAGGGCGCGCGCACGCAAGAGCCACACCGACCGAACACCGACCCAGAGCGTGACAGCGAGCACCGCGCAGAGCGTCGCGACCGGCCAGCGCGACGACAGCGGCTTGGGCATCACGACTGGCGCGGCTGCGAGGGCGATGGCAACGACTCCGACGGCGAGAGGCAGCAAGGTGAGCGACCAGCGCCCGACGCGCTCCTGGAGCGGCAACAGCGCGATGGCGAGGAAGGTCGCTGCGACCACCGTGCCCACGCTCCCCAGCCGCATTTGTGAGAGGCCCAGCTCGGTGGAGCCGAACAGGGCGAAGAGCGAAAGGCCTGCAAGCACCCACCACGTCCGCAGCTGCTCTTCCGGCTCTCGCTCACGCCACAGGTGTCGCACGAGCAGGACGCCGCCGCCCACCAGGGCGCCCAAGACCAGCACCAGGAAGGCCGCCTGCCAAGACTGCGAGGCGAGCAGCATGCGCGCGCGCGACGAGAGGAACGCGGCGAATGCCACCAGCGAAATCGACAGAGCGAGCGCGAGGGTTGCCCAGACAAACGGTCGCGCTCCACGCCGAGAGCCGGTGAACGAGGCGGCGAAGTACGCGGCGATCGGGGTGATCCAAGGCGAGAGGACGGCCGCCGAGTACGCCCACGCCGGGAGCCCCGTCAGGGAATGGCCCAGCTCCGCCAGGTTCCATGCCGCCGTGACCAGGAAGAGCAGCGCCGTGGTCTGCGCGAGCGGCGAGCGGCCCACCCGCGCGAGAAGGGCAATCGACAGCGCCAGCGCGACCAGTGCCGCCACGAGCGGCAGGGCGTCTCTCAAGAGCATCTCGGCCACTCTAGACGTAAGGCGAGCTGCCGAAGTGGGTGGGTGACACTTGGTGAGGTGTCGACCCCCAACGGTTACCCCCGCTTCCGGATGGCTGCGCGCCGCGCACAGTCCCTACATGTCGAGCGCGACCGACTCTCCTCCAACCGTCGTGCGGTCCTGGAATTCATCTGTCCATCGCAACGACGCGATCGAAGATTATCCTTCATTTACCGCTTTTTCTTCGTTTACACCGACTAATGCTTTGTTGCAGAATCAAGCCAACTAAACTTTTGATTCATTGCATGGTTCATGGAGGAGAGCGCTTGACTCGAGCCAAGACAATAGCGGGAGTGATTTGCTTCCTCACTGCAACTGCTGCGGTCGCCCAAGGGAGAACATTTCGTGTACAAGAAGCCTCGCTCGTGCTCGACATTGGAGATGTGGGGCCATATTTGGGATGGCAGGTGGATGGGCCGGTCTTCTCAGTACGGGCAGGCGGCGGAGTACGCGCCTATGTCACCGCCAGCAATGCTTCGCATCGATTCTCGACGTACGTGCTGACAGGAGCTTCTCTGTCTGCGCTGTATATCAATCAGCCTCCTGCCCTTGGGCCGGGATGTAGTGCCGTAGATGGTTGTCTCGAAGGTCCTGATTGGAATGCGCAATCCGGAAACGAACGCGTCTACGATAAGTGTGGTGCTTGGTTGATGGGAGCAATTACAAACGGGACAGGCTCGGGACCGATCGAGGGTTTCTATCATGCTGAGGAGCTGTGTCGATATACAGAGCCAACCTCGCCAACATTGAAGTCAATTGCAGCAGCCGTTTCTAATAATGGAGGTATGAAGTTTAGACGGATTGGGCAGGTTATTAGTGCTGCAAACCAACCGGGAGGGGATGGAACCGTCGCGGGCACTAACTTCTTTACTTATAACCAGGGACAGGGAGATCACTCCGTCATTCAGTGGCAAGGCTCCCCTTGGATGTTCTTCTCTGGCTCCGATTTGTCGCCAACCGGTGTCGCCCGGCGTGATGCTGCTGGTGTTTGGAAAAAATGGGACGGTTCGTCCTTCAGCCAGCCAGGCTTAGGCGGAACATCGTATCCCATCCTGACTCAGGGCGGCGTTGGTGTTTACGGAAGATCGGCAAGTAAGACTTCTTCAGAGTTGTTTCTGTTGGGGTTCGACGCCAACCTTGGCGCGAATGAGGTGGAAAGTAGTGTGTATTTTTGGCGCTCAAGTGATGGAATCACATACCAACGAAGTGTTCGTCCGCTCATTCGCGCGTCAGATCCAGAGCCATCTGCTTCATATCCTCGCGAAGAACGTATCGTCTATCCGTCACTCGTGCCGCCCGCAGGTGATAGCTACAACGACACATGGAGTTCGAATGTTTGGCTTTTTTATGGCCTAGAGGACCGTGAGCACAATGCAGGTACGGTGAGTATACCTCCATCTAGCGATCGGGATCGTAAGTTGGTTAGACGTAACGTTTCCGTTTCTAGCAATGGCACCCCCTATGACCAGTTCCTTGTGGCGCTCACTCGTTACTATCGCCAGGGAGCCAATGCTTACGAGAGCGACCATTGGGCGACGACGCAAGTGCCGCAATACAAGTGGTGGTGGCCATCGTATCAACACTACAGCCCAGAATGGGCTCTCG
>CAZEDU010000035.1:38318-41030 GCA_964511185.1 uncultured Myxococcaceae bacterium
TCGGCTATGTTTTGCCATACCCGGATTCGGGAACTACCGAACTATACGAGTGTTGGCATCAGCCGTGGAACGACCATTTCCTTTCGACTTTTCCTAACTGTGAGGGCTTTGTTCGACTTCGAAGGGCGGGCTGGATTTACACAGCGCCTGGGCCAAACAGGACTCCACTGCGACGGTGCGCAGATTACGCGTACGGAAACCACATCACAGTGGCTGGTGGCTCCTGTGGTGGATACTTCGATGAAGGTTTACATGGCTATATAATTAATTAGCGGATTGTAGTTGAGGGTCTCGTCAGTGGTGCCTGCCAAAAGATCGACAGGCACCGCGGCTGTTTGTGATTAGCGAACTAGTGTTCGTCCAATGCGCTTCAAAGCACGGTGAATGGGCCCGGCTTTAGAAATTGCATCGTTCAGCCTGTCGACCACTCGATAGCGAAGTGGAACCTCGCTGCCATTCTGCTCCGGAGAAGGTGTGGACGCATACCGTTCTGTGGGGTTGGCGTGTTTTAGCGGGACCTGTGACTCGCCCGGGCGAAGTTTTCGTAGACGGATGGCCAAACGAAGCCGCCCTGGTTGATATGGTGAGGTCTCGAATTCAACTACGCAGAGATCTGCCAGGGCGTCTTGAACGAATACCCGGAAACCTGGGCGCCATAGAACGAATTCGCCGTCCTGAATGTCAAAATTCCATTGATGTAGTCCGGTGTACTTTTCAGCGACAGCTTCGTTCTGGGCGTGGTCAAGCAAGGCGTAGCAACCTGGCTTGAGGACTGCGACGATCTCGCGAAATGCTCGAAGAGGATCGTAACTGTGGTCGAGGCAGTTGGTTGCGTAGACAAAATCAAACTCGTTTGGGGAAAAAATCGCCGACAGGTTCTCCGCGTCCCCTGTTTCGGTCCAAGTTGGAGGCGTGACGCCCTTTTTCTCGAGACTCGCCCGGTATTCCTTGGCAAGCGGGTCGACTGCTTTCACCGTTAAGTTTCGATGTTTCCACTTCGGGCCTAAAGCCGTCAGCGGGCCAGCCCCGACGTCGAGCACTTTCACGTTAGTGCCCGGCTCGGCTTCGATCAGCTTGATGAAGCGGGGCTCGAGCTCTCGGTTTGGGTTCAAGAGCTCGTTCCAAGCTGGCGCCCCCCCGTAGGAAGACCCAATCCACCCGTCCCAAAATCCGACCTCGCTGCCAAGACCAGTTAGCCAGCGCTCTTTTGCAGCATCCCGTTCCTGCTCGTAGTCATTCAACATTGCCACAACACACTCCTCTAAGGTTTATCCTTATTGGTTTTCCGAAATTCCGAACCTGTTTCGCCATGGTTGACCAGGCGGATCGCCAAACTTGAACAACAAATGACACACCAAAATAGGTAGCGAAAATCGGCTGCCGGTCCAATGATCAGGTATCCGGCGAAGTATAGTAGTCCTGATGCCCCCACGAGGGCTTCAAGGGATAGCGCTCCCCTGTTCCGTACGGCGAAGGCCGTCAAACACAGTAAGCTCAATAGCCAGAACCAACCGCGAAAGAGCGGGGTCGCCTTTGTGACGACCTGGATGGCACGCAACCCCTGATAGGCCGCTGTGTGCTTGGCAAGCTCAAGGCCCCAAGGGTTGTCTGTCATGGCTTCATGGAAGAGGTACTGATCGGGGCACTGTAGTCCCAACAGACAGGCAAAGCGGGTCAGTCGCACTGCCGCATAGTCGATCGGAGCACGGCCGATAACGCTGAGCCACTCGTTTCTCAGCGTCGCGCGGTGAGCCTCGAGTGCTTCGAGGTCGACGCACGACTCTGGTGGTCCACCGTAGAAGATCGGCCAGCTTGTGTCTTTTCGGTAAAGCGCTCCAAATTTCTCGGCGCTGAATTTGTCAGCGAACATCGATTCTCGAAAGAGGGCCGGTCGTCGCTGATAGATGCCTGCCAAATCATCCGTGTAGAGCCAGGCCGCCACGAATTCGTTACGCGCTTGCAGGGCGATCCCAGAGAGCAATGGTGCCGTGACGAGAGTGACCAACCCAATCCCGATGAAAGCGGCTCGTGCCCGTTTCGTGTCAAAGCTCTGTAAAGCGAGTGCAACGAGCAAGGGAATGGCAGCGAGGAGTGCGTTGTGCCGGCTACAAACCGCGAGCAGGAGACAGACGATTGTCACCAGGCGCGAGGCCCTCGCGAGTCCGACAACCGCGAACAAAAGAAAGACCGCAACAGCTACGTCTTTCCAAATGGTGTTGGCGATTGACCAGTAGGTTGGGAGCACGACAAAGCCGGCTAGCAGCATCAGCTGCAAACGGTTCGGACGAAGGTGTGGAACCAGCAACCAATGGGCTAGGACCAGCGTTACCAGCTGAAGTAGGAGCAACGGCCAAGGTGAGCTAGCGAGCTGAAAGGCTCGACCGGCGAGCCACGAAAGGAGTGGGGGATGGGTGTTGGCGAACGCCCCTTCAAGGCCCTGTGAAAGCTGGCTAATCGAGTCCGGAGAAAGAAGCCCTGGGCGGAAGGCGGCGAAGACGACCATCAGCCAAACGAGGCTGACCGCAAGGGTCATCAAGATCCAGTTTCGAGGGGCGGGTGCCGCCAGGAAATGCATGCTCGGTCCGCATACCGAAACACACGGGGGAGGGCAAATCGAGCTCGAGGAACGGGAGCTCCGCTCCCGGTTGACTCTGCGGACTAGGGGCTGTCCCTGATCTCGTGATCGGAATTCGCGTGACGGGTCGATATATC
>CAZEDU010000036.1:0-4931 GCA_964511185.1 uncultured Myxococcaceae bacterium
CGTCGCCGTTGCCCTTCGTCGTCACGAGGGATCCTCGATTCCCGCGTATGCACGCGACGGTTCGACGGTTACACCGCGCTTCATCAAGAGCTCGCGCAAACGACCATAGCCGCGGTGCGCTCGCACCTTCACCGCCGACTGCGACGCACCGACGATCTGCGCGACCTCGGCGAACGAGAGGCCTTCGAACCAGTGCAGCACGATCACCTCGCGTTGCGCATCGGGAAGCGCACCCAGGGCCGCCCGCACGTGCGCGTCGTCGAGCCTGCCCTCCGCGTCGCGATCTTCGGCGGTCGGCTCCGCGCCCGCGTCCTCGATCGACATCTCCGGCCGTCGCCCGTGCCGACGGTAGTACTGCCGCTGGAGATTGAGCGCGATCGTGTACAGCCACGGCCGCAGCTTCGCGTCGGGGCGGAAGTCGTGGCGCGCACGGTGCAGCTGCAGGAACGTCTGCTGCACCAGATCGTGCACGTCCTCGGGTCGGGCGACGCCGCGTCGCAGCAGCCGCTGCAGCCGCGGTGCCCAGCGCCGGAAGATCTCGCGAAAGGCGGCCGCATCGCCGTTGCGATGCGCGGCCATCAGACTCTCGTCGCTCACGTCATGCATGGGCGCCGAGCCGCGCCCACAAGGCCTCGAACGTCGGCCGCGCGCGAGCGGGAATCTTGAGGTCGACCAGGCCCGTGACCTCCGACGGACCGGGATTGATCTCGACCGTGGCCGCGCCGCGTCGTCGCGCGCGCACGATCGGCTCCGCGATGTAGGGGAAGGCGCTCGTCGTGCCCACCGACACGACGAGGTCGAACCCCTGCTGCAGCTCGGCCGCGAGCCGGGCGACCGCGCGCTCGGGCAGCATCTCCCCGAACAGGACCACGCGCGGGCGCACGAGGCCGCCGCAATCGGGACACACGGGCGCACGCGGCTGCGCGGGCGTGCCGAGCTCGCGTTCGAGCTCCGCGTAGGTCTCGACCTCGCGCTCCCACGCGCACGTGGTGCAGTGGAGCTCCCGGATGTTGCCGTGGATCTCGATCACGTCGGGCGAGCCCGCCGCGCGATGGAAACCGTCGACGTTCTGCGTGAGCACGCACGCGCGCTCGAACCTCTCGTGCAGCCGCGCGATGATCGTGTGCGCCGCATTGGGCTGCGCGCCACGGCACACGGCCTCGATCTGGTGGATGTACTTCCAGCACACCTCCGGGTGCGCCTCCATCATCGCGCCCGAGAGCGCGACCTCGATCGGGAAGCCCTCGTCGACGGTCGCGCGATCGTAGAGGCCCCCCACCCCGCGGTACGTCGGCAGCCCGCTGTCGGCGGAGATCCCCGCTCCGGTCACGAACAACGCGCTCCTCGCCTCGCGAACGCGCTCCGCGAACGCTTCCACGAGCTGCGCATCGGGGGACATCTACGTCAACCCGGACTTGGACACCACGCCGCGGAACATGTTGAGCGTGCGCTCGAGGCTCTCGATCACCTCCTCGAGGCTGCGCGCGTCCTGGGAGCGGATCTCCTCCTCCGCGCGCTGCAGCACCGCCTCCGCCTTCGCGATCGCGTCGCGCCCGAAGCTCGTGCCACTCATGATGCCCTGCACCTGCGGGAACAGCTCGCGCACGTCGCCGATCAACCGCTCGGCCTGTTGGCGCTGGCGCTCGAACTCCTCGCTCGCCCGCACCTCGACCATGTAGTTCTGGCTGCTCTCGACGAGCTTCTGCAGCTCCTCCTCGGTGAGCCCGCTGGTCGCGGTGACGGTGATGCTCTGCTCGCGCCCCGTCTCGAGGTCCTTCGCGGAGACGCTGACGAGCCCGTCGGCGGAGATCGAGAACGTGACCTCGACCTCGACCTCGCCGCGCGGCGCCTTGCGCAGGCCCGACAGGATGAACTCGCCGAGCAGCTCGTTCTCCGCCGCCTTCTCGCTCTCGCCCTGCAGCACCAGGATTTTCACGGAGGTCTGATAATCGCGGACGGTCGTGAAGATGTGCGACGCCGACGTCGGCACCGTCGTGTTCTGGTCGATGAGCTTGTGGAAGTAGCCCCCCACGATCATGATGCCGAGGCTGTGCGGTGTGACGTCCAGGAGCAGGACGTCCATCGTCTCGTCGACGAGCGCGGCGGCCTGGATCGCGGCCCCGAGCGCCACGACCTCGTCGGGATGCACGCCCTTGCACGGCTCGAGCCCGAAGAACTCGGCGACGCGCGACTGGATCAGCGGCATGCGGGTCATGCCGCCCACGAGGATCACGTCGTCCAGATCCGAGCGGTCGATGTTCGCCTCGCGCAGCGTCTTCTCGCAGATGGTGACGGTGCGATCGACGAGGTCGCGCGTGAGCTCCTCGACCTCGTCGCGCGTCAGCGTCTCCTGCATGTGGAAGGTCTGGCCCGACGGCGTCGTGTACAGGAACGGCAGGTCGACGAGCGCCTCGCGGGCGACCGACAGCTCGCAGCGCGCCTTCTCGGCCGCGTCCTTGATGCGCTGCATCGCCATCTTGTCGTCGGACACGACGACGCCGGTCTTCTCCTCGAACGCCTGGGTGAGCCGCCCCATCACGCGGATGTCGAAGTCCTCGCCGCCGAGGAACGTGTCGCCCGCGGTGGACACCACCTCGAACACGCCCTTGCCGATGTCGAGGATCGAGATGTCGAACGTGCCGCCGCCGAGGTCGTACACCGCGACCTTGCGCTCGAGGTCCTTGCCGAACCCGTACGCGAGCGCGGCCGCCGTGGGCTCGTTGATGATCCGGATGACGTCGAGCCCCGCGATCCGCCCCGCGTCCTTGGTGGCCTGGCGCTGGTTGTCGTTGAAGTACGCGGGCACCGTGATGACCGCCTTCTCGACCGTGCCGCCGAGGTACTGCTCGGCGATGAGCTTCATCTCCTGCAGGATGAACGCGCTGACCTCCGGGACGCTGTAGACCTGGTCGCGCAACTTGATGCGCACGTCGCCGTGCGGGCCCTCGACGATCGTGTAGGGGCACGACTGCTGCACCGCGCGCGCGGCCGGCGAGTCCCAGCGACGCCCGATGAGCCGCTTGGCCGCGTACACCGTGTTCTGCGAGTTCGTGACCGCCTGGCGCTTGGCGATGTGCCCGACCAGCCGCTTGCCGCTCTCGGAAATCGCCACCATGGACGGCGTCGTCTTGTAGCCGCCCTTGTTGGGGATCACCGTCGGCACCCCGTCCTCCACGATGGCAACGCAGGTATTCGTGGTCCCGAGATCGATGCCGACGACGTTTTCCATGCGTTTCCGGGGTTCGAACGAGGCTACTTCGCTTTGCACGCCTTGAGAAGGGCGCGCACCTCCGGGTCGTCGGGGCAATACTTCTCTGCAACGAGGGCTTGCTGCTTCGCCGTCTGCTTCTGCCCCGCGGCGAGGAACGCCCGTCCGATCATGAGATGCAGCTGACCGAGCTTGGCCGCTTTGCGGCGTGTCACGGTCTTGTCGTCGTTCGCCCGCGCTTCGGACTTGCCGAGCGCGTCCAACGCGGCGAGCGCCAGATCCCGGGCGCGGACGTTGTCCCTCGTCTTGATCGCATCGGCAGCGAACGCCAAATGTTCAGCGGTCGGGTCGGCCTCTGCCGCCTCGACGAGCAGCGGCGTCGCTTCTTCGCTCTTGCCGAGCTCGAGGAAGCTCTGCGCCTTCACGAAGGCGTCGGCCGCGCGGGTTTTTCGCGCACGCGTCCGCGTCTCCTCCCACTTGGCGCGATAGAGGGCGTTGTGCGGATCGGCCCGCATCGCGAGCCGATACAGATTGGCCGCACGCGCATCGTTGCCGCTGCCCTCGGCAACCTCCGCATCGGCGCGATAGCGATCGGCCTGCGCGAGCATCCGTTGCTGCAAGCGGTCGCGCTGCCGGCGCGCGCGATCCTGCGCACGGTTGTGCCTCCGCATCGCCGCCTCGGCCTCGTCGGCCTGCCGCTGGCGCTCGCTGGCCGCCTTCTCGCGCTCGACCTGCTCCTGCTCGAGCTGCCGCAGATGCGCCTTCTCGGCGATGTGGTGATCGACCCACGGCGTGCGCACCTCCGGATCGCGCAGCTCGGCGTACGACTTCTTCGCGCGCCGGAACAGCTCGGTGAGGATCGCCTTGAACGGCCCGAGCTCGCGCCCGTAGTACGTGTCGGGGTGCAGCCGGCGGCTCGTCTCGTGGAACGCTCGCTTGATCGCACGCAGGTCGTGCGTCGGCTGCATGCCGAGGAACTCGAACTGGCTGAGCTCCTCCATGGCGTCGGCGAGACCGAGGATCCGGCGCTGCTCGTCGATCGCGATCTCGACCGCCGGATCGAGGCGGCGATCGTCGTCACCGACCATCGGTCGATCGACGCGATCGAACGTGATGTCGTCGGCCTCCTCTTCGGGCTCCGGCAGGACCGCACGCGGCTGGGCCTGCGCTGCGGCCACGCGGGCGCCCGGATCGGGCCGCGCGTCGAACTGCGCGACGAGGAGCTTGCGGCGCCGCTGCGCGACCTTGTCCTCGAGCCCGAGCGCGAGGCGGCGCGCGACGCTGCGACGCGTCGGCGCCGTGGGCACCGCGTTGGTCGCCACGATCGCACCGACCTCGACGAGCTTCTCCACGATCCTCGCCGCGTCGGCGGCCTGCAGCCCGCTCGTGACGAGGATCTCGCCGATCGTCGGCGTGCCCTCCACGCGCGAGAGCACGAAGTACTCCTCGGGAGTGAGCTCGACTTCGGGGGCGGCCCCGCGGGTCACCCGCTGGCTCTTGTCCAACCCCATGCCAGTGGCTGTCATCATACAGGGCATGCACGGGCAGGTCATGCGCGGGCGAGGCATGCCGAGGCCGCGCATGCGAGGGCACCTGCCGTTCGTGGCGCTGATGTTCGCCGCCTGCCGACCTCCCGTCGGCCCCTCGCCGCCGCTGCCCGAGCAGCCAGCGATCGAGGTCGCGAAGGCCCGCAGCGAGCTCGGGCCCGGCGTGCACAGGCTCA